>JBPCIQ010000001.1:0-6408 GCA_051006135.1 Pyrinomonadaceae bacterium
GTCGCTACCGCTCGCGGTTCTGTAACCTGGTTCTTCAAACGTCTAATCTTGCTGAGCGCCATCCGTCGGAGTTGGACTCGAACAATCCAGCCACCCAAGTTGGGGATTTGAGGTTTGACACAGTCTCTACCGCGTGGTGGTCTGCGCAGCCAAATTGCTAAAGTTAGCCAATAAACGCAGACCGGCCGCTTGACTCTTTTCCGGATGAAACTGCACACCGCAGATATTTTCCTGGGCGACTATTGACGGATAGCGTGTGCCGTAGTTGGTCTCACCGATGACAACCGCCGGATCGTCAACTTCACAGAAATAAGAATGAACGAAATAAAAGAAAGCGTTATCGGCGATCCCGGCAAAGAGAGGATGCGGACCGTTTTGTCGCACCTGGTTCCAACCAACCTGAGGCACCACGAGGTCACTGGCGAAGCGTCGCACGCGCCCGCGCAGCAAACCTAACCCGGCAGTGTTCCCAAACTCTTCTGATTCTTCAAAAAGCATCTGCATCCCGACGCACACGCCGAGCAGCAGCGTTCCTTCTTTCGCGCGCTCTCGAACGAGTTGATCAAATCCGCGCGCAGAAAGCTCTCTCATGCATGAGGCAAAAGCGCCCACACCCGGCAATACCAGTCGGTCCGCGCTGCGCAATAAGGATTCGTCTGAAGTCACCACGGCTTCGTGGCCCATAGCGGCAAAAGCCTTCTCAACGGAACGCAGATTTCCCACGCCATAGTCGATGATGGCCACACTGGCAACTTTAGCCACGACGATTAGAGTGCCCCCTTCGTGCTCAGTACACCAGTGATGCGCGAGTCGCGGTTTACAGCTTGCCGCAACGCGCGCGTGGTCGCCTTAAAAGTGCCTTCGAGGATGTGATGGGTATTACGACCACGCAGGCAGTCGATATGAAGATTGAAGCGCGCCGTCTCAGCTAGTGAGCGCCAGAAATGTTCCGCCAGCTCAACGGAGAAATTTCCGATTTTCTGCCTGCGCGTCTGGACTTCATAGACGAGGTAAAAGCGGCCTGACAGGTCAATCACGGAACGACACAGTGCTTCATCCATCGGCACCACTGCTTCCCCATAACGGGCGATGCCGGCTTTGTCGCCCAGCGCCTGAATCAACGCCTGCCCGAGAGTGATCGCAATGTCTTCCACTGAATGGTGATCATCAATCTCAAGGTCCCCTTTGCACGCGACCTCAAGATCAAACAGGCCGTGACGAGCAAACAGATCGAGCATGTGATCGAGGAACGGCAACCCAGTGTTGACTTGCGACCGTCCATTACCGTCGAGGTTAAGGACGACCCGCACGTCTGTTTCTTTTGTCCTTCGGTGGCTTTCACCGAGCCGCGGCTGCGGAGTCACCTTGTTTTTCATCATCTTATTCGCCCAGAATTTCTCGAAGCGCCCCTAGCAATAGATCGTTCTCTGCAGGCGTTCCAACGCTCACGCGGAAATAATCGCTCAGCATCGAATAGCCGCTAACGTCTCGGATCAGAATGTCCCTTTTCAATAGCTCAATAAAAACACGCTTTGGTTCCATGGAGGAACGCACCACCATAAAATTCGCCTGTGATTGCACCGGAATGAGTCCGGGAATACCTGCTAACTCAACGTACAAACGATCCCGCTCGGCACAAATGGCCTCGACCAGCGGCTGGATCTTCGCCTCGAACATCTCAATCGCTACTTCGGCAGCAGCCTGCGAAAGCGCGTTGAGGTTATAAGGCAGCACCGCCTTCGCGATCTCCCGCACCAACTCGGGCGACGCCAAAAGATAGCCAACGCGCAACGCTGCCATGGCCATTGCCTTGGAGAACGTGCGCAGCACAACAAGGTTTTCGTGATCACCGAGAAGCGGAACGGCGGAATGACCACCACCCCAGCCGGGCTGGCCGGCCGGGGACCCCGGATTGGCAAACTCGTGGTACGCCTCATCGACAACGATCACGCCACGAGCCGCTTTCAACAACACAACCAATTCTTCATCGCTAATCACGCAGCCGGTAGGATTGTTCGGCGAGCAAATGATTGTCACAGCCGGTTGCGTTTCCTCAATCTCTTTAAGCAACGCTGCCGTATCAAACCGAAGATCACTGCTGAGCGGAATACTCACGACTTCGCCGTCCAAAACTGTCGTGATCTGCCGGTAAAGTGCAAAGGTAGGCTCGGTTATAAGAACGCGCTTCCGCTGCCCGATGGTGACCATCAAAAGGGCCTGAATCAATTCGTTTGAACCGTTGCCCGCGATAATTCCGTCCGGCCGCCAGCCACTAAACTCGGCTAGTCGGGCGTGCAATCGCCGGGGCGTAAAATCCGGATAGCGGGACCAGGCGCGATCCTTCATGCGGTTCAGAGTCTCTTGCTTGATCTCAGCCGGCGCATCCCATGGGTTCTCGTTCTGGTTAAGCTTTACCGAGGCGCGATGAGGCGAAAGGGTGTACGGCCGCAGAGCGCGAACCGAATCTTTGATTGAATGCGAGTTGCCCACGATTAATTACTCACCAACAAAATGCTATTCTTCCAGTCTAATCAGTGCCGAGCGTGCATGCGCGTCCAAACCTTCCACCGCCGCCAAAGCCGCGATGCTTGCCGCCGAACGCTTGATAGCTTCAGGCGAGTAACGCAGGAGACTCGTGCGTTTGAGGAAATCATAGACGCCCAACGCCGACGAGAAACGCGCTGCACCGCCGGTAGGTAGAACGTGATTTGGTCCGGCAAAGTAATCGCCCACGGCTTCGGGTGTGTTTGGGCCGAAAAAAATCGCTCCCGCCTCGCGAATCTGAGCTGCGACCCATTCGTCATCGTTGGTCATAAGCTCCAGATGTTCCGGCGCCTGGTCATTCGCAATCGCGCAGGCTTCGTCCACGCCGCCGACTAAAACAATCGCTCCATACCGCGCCAGTGATTGCTCAATAATAGCTCGGCGTGGCAGCAACACTACCTGACGTGTCACCTCCGCTGCGGTATCGCGCGCCAGATCCTCGCTCGTGGTCAGGAGAATCGCTGAGGCATCCTCCGCATGTTCCGCCTGGGCCAGCAGATCTGCCGCAACGAAATCCGCGCGCGCCGAGCCGTCCGCGATAATCACAACCTCGCTTGGTCCAGCAATCGAGTCGATGCCGACAGTTCCAAAAACGAGTTTCTTCGCTGCGGCGACGTATTTGTTTCCGGGTCCGGTGATTTTGTCCACACGCGGCACTCTTTCGGTCCCGTAGGCCAGGGCGGCGATCGCCTGTGCACCTCCCACGGCGTAGACCTCAGTAACATTCAGTTCGACCAGGGCCGCGGCGACCGCAGGATTTTCACCCAGAGTGCGCGGCGGAGTGGTCACCAGGATACGGCGAACGCCGGCGACCTGCGCGGGCACAACATTCATCACTACCGATGATGGATAGGCCGCCGTTCCGCCCGGCACATAAAGTCCGGCGCGTTCGATCGGAGTGATCCGCTGTCCCAGCCTCACGCCTCCAGCTGGACTAATTTCCCAGGACTCTTCCTTTTGGTGTTCGTGAAACGCGCGAACGTTTCGTATGGCTTCTCGTAAAGACTCGAGCACATAGGAATCGACTCGTAGCGCAGACCTGTGCAGGGTTTCTTCACGAACGCGTAATTCAGATGCTCGCATTTGCACGCCATCAAAACGTGCAGTGTAATCAATCAGCGCTGCATCACCGCGCGCGCGCACATCACGTATGATGGCCGCCACTTCACTTACAAGAGCGTCGTCGAGGGTTACGTTGCGATCGCGGATTGCTTGCAGCCTGGCTGCAAGTCGATCCCCTTCCTGACTCCGAATGATTTCGATCACCCTCAATCTCCTTCGCCCACATTCATAGCAACGGTGCCAAGCACGTCCGTCATCGGTTGGTCTTATTAATCAACGCGCCGATAAGCGTGGCGATTGGTTTCGCTTTCAACTGATAGCTGGCGCGGTTAACCACAAGCCGTCCCGTTGACTCATCGATGACTTCAATTTCCTTAAGTCCGTTTTCGCGAAGCGTCCGGCCTGATTGCACGAGATCGACAATGCAGTCTGCCAAGCCCAAACCCGGGGCCAACTCCACCGACCCGGAAAGCTCGATAATCTCGACCGGCCGCCCGCGGGCGCCGAAATGCGCAGCGGCAATTCGCGGATATTTCGTCGCCACCCTCAACATACCGAGATCGTTCAGAGAAACGCCGGTTCGCGCTGCAACCACGATGCGACAACGACCGATCTCGAGAGTCAAAGGCTGAAGCAGGTCGGTCCCGGATTCAAGCAGAACGTCACGGCCAACTACGCCGCAGTCCGCGATGCCATGCTCCACATAAACAGGCACATCGGCTGGCTTTACGAAGATGAAGCGGTAGCGTCCTGATTCATCTTCTACGGCCAGCCGTCTCGACGAAAGGTCCTGGCTTGATACACCCGCGCCAGCGGCGGCCAACAGAGCTAACGCTTCGTCTTGCAATCTTCCCTTAGCTACCGCAATGGTCAACTCCGGCACTGTTTCACCTCACCAACTTTAATGAGACACGCTCACCTTTCGCGCGCCTTTCCAAAGCTTCGTTAAAAACCTCGGATGGGTTCCTCGACGAATCTTCCGAACCTCCCGGGGGTTCCTCCCACTGGTCGTTTGGCGTCTGCTCCGGTGGTCCGCCTTGCGGCGTTCGCGTCGATGACACATCCGTCGTGCGCACACGTAACACGTCAGTTAACGCGTCGAGGTCTACCACAAAGCCAACCGCGGGCTCGGCCTTCCCAAAACTGGCAGTCAGACCGTCGTAACGACCGCCACTGCCTACGCGGTAACCCGCGCCCTTGACGTAAATCTTGAACGTTAGGCCCGTGTAGTAATCGAGTCGCGCCACATCGCCAAAATCAAGCTCGAAACAGTCTGTTAGACCCAACGAATCTATGACACTCCACAAACTTTCAAGCCGATCCAACGCCGCGCGCGATTGTTCGTTTGAGATCACACTGCGAGCCAGGTCCAGACTTTCGCGCTTACCCGACAGTTGCATCAGTTGAGCGAAAGCCTGGGCTTCCCCGGCGGAAGTATAAGGTGTGAGAAAGCGCTCGAGGTCAGCGGCATTGCGGACATCAATCAGTTGCCGCATCTCCTCTCGCGAAGTTGGATCCAGCCTCAGGCGTTCGGCAACACCATTGAAGATGCCGACATCGTTCAGCGTAATAGCGTAACTTCCGTCAAGACCAAGGCGGCCCAGGAACTCAGACGCGATTGCCAGGACCTCGAGATCAGCAACACGCGTATTCGCGCCGATGAGTTCACAGCCGATCTGCGTTGACTCTCTGCGCCACTCGGCATGCGACTGTGGTTGTTGACGAAAAACCGGCGCCGCATAACAGAAACGTAGCGGCCGTTCACGATCGGCAAAAAGAGTGGCCGCCGCTCGGGCAGCCGCGGACGTCACATCCGGCCTTAGGGCGAGCAGCCGTCCATCAGTATCGGTAAAGCGAAAAGCGCGATGGGCTTCTGCCTTGCCCATGCCATGCTCAAAAAGCGAATAGTAATCGACGGTGGGTGTCGTGATCTCTTCATAAGACCAGCCGTCAAAAACAGTCATCCCGGTCTCTTCGACGGTGCGGCGCAGGCGCGCCTCGTCGCCGAAGTAGTAGCGCATTCCGGTGGGAATTCTGGAGAGGGGCTCAGTAATCTGGTCCATGTTCGCCTTATCTGCGTAAAGAGTTCGAAGTCTTGTTTTTCTAATAAAAAGTTTCAAACCACAACTACCCGTCCCGGAGGGACGAAATGTTTATAGTCAGCGAGCTCCATAGAGTCTTAGCCACTCCGGAGGAGCGCAATGTTGCTGAGCCAACTCGCCTGCAATATTTCTCCTCTGGAGCTGTTGTCTTTGGGTAATGTTCCATATCTATAAACATTCGACTCCTCCGGAGCTTAAGCGCTTGGTTGCGGTTAGGCCGCGCTGCGTTATCCCCGTTAATCCGCACCCAACTCCTTTATGGCTCTCACGAACTCCGTGCCGACAAAGGAAAAACCCGCTGCCCGACTATTGAGTCATTGGCAGCGGGTCCTTAAAAGTTCCCGGTTGTGAGCTTCTTGCTACTGAGGCCTATCTTCCAGCTTTCTCCTCACAACCACGCGCTGCCTGGATGCCAATGATGGTTGGCATGATGGTGTGCGCCGTGATGGTGATGTCTGTTGCTGAAGATCATAAGCTCTGCTTCGGTCGCGAACTGTTCTTATACCCGACCATCTTGCTTGATGTCAAATAGTTAACAACATAGTTAACAACATAGACAGTAGGTAACAAAATAAACCGGTCACTTAGCAATCTCTAGAAATCTCAAGGTCGGGAAGGCGGAAACCCTCCCCCCCCCAAACCCCAAACCACCCAACCCAAAAAGGGGGAAGGGGCCACCCTCCCCCCCCCCAGAGGTCTT
>JBPCIQ010000002.1:0-9259 GCA_051006135.1 Pyrinomonadaceae bacterium
ACAAGACCACCTGACCGCATCGCGGTCCATAAAAGAGCGCGATTCTATCGCACTCAGATCAACCGGAGCTATTAAACTCTCGCAACCACGGATACAACTCGTCGGTCTGAGGCGTAAGCCTCGCTAGATATTAAGACCAGTTAAGACCGAATCCTTAAACCTTTAGCCATTTGGAGACATAGGTTTGTTCTCGTCGAGCCTATTAACTTGTCAGTATCTTGACGGTTCTGGCCGCTAATCGCTAAACTGCCGTCAGCGTAGGTTTGTGGCGGTCTTCCTAAACCCTCGCCAGTAAAACGTCGGAAACCCCCACGAATTCTTCTGAGGCCAGAACTCAGTGATTTGACGCCTCAATCTTTCTATTCTCCAAACAGAAAGTCGCGTTACCATGCCAAGAGTCCCGAAGGGGCAAGTCTGTGTTTTGTGACGAACTTTATGCTTAAGAATCTCTCGCGCCAATATCTAAGGCTATTCATATTTGGGACGTTAGCCGGCATTAGTGGAACACTTGATGTCATCCACGGTCAGGCTGTGGACACTCTTACGCTATTAAGCAAACCGAATTCAACGCGCGCGATTGCTTTAGACGCCGTAACGTTTAACCAGGAGCCGTTTTCGGTTATTTCGCAATCCGGATTGTACGGATCAAATCGCCGCACACGCATTATGCTCCTCGCGACAAATTTGGTTCTGCAGCCAGGTGAAGGCGCGTCCGCCGTGAGTGCGATTGCCGAAGACGCAGCGGGTCAGCGCTACCTTCTCAACGTTGAGTATGTTGGGAAGGTGCCCGGGCAGGACGGGATATCTCAAGTCGTCGTTAGATTGAGCGACAATCTGAGCGATGATGCAGGCGATCTATCGTTGCGAGTTGGTTATGGCGGTGTCACCAGCAATGCGGTCATCATCCGTATCGGTTCGCGTTATGCATTATCCTTTGATGGGAGCCCGCAGGCCGTGGTCTTCGGCGACTTCTTCCCTGAAGGTGTCAATCTGGGCCCATTCTTTTGGGAAGTTTGGGCGATGCCAGCTGAGAATACAGGGGCCAGGTACATGCTATCCGATGGTTATGGAGGGCAACATGCACTTCTTTTCGGCTTTTCTAATACGACGACCGAACGCCGTTACGCACTATACGGCAATGTCTTTGACGGCACAGATTCGATAACGTTCGCGAGTGACGATGGTCCCGCCGCCGGTGAGTGGGGCCACTTCGCTGTGGGTTGGGACGGAAGCTACATAACGACCTACTTTAATGGTGTGCCTAGTGGACGAACGGCATTTTCCGGCCCGCGCCGGACACCCGGCCGCAACTACGGAAGTGGTCACCTGTTTATTGGTGGATCAACTCACAACAATTTTATTGGAAGAATCTCGCAGGTGAGGGGCTATGAGAACAGGAATCCGCGCCAGAATAAAAACAGGGGGGAGTCAACGTCATCCTTTGTACCGCAAACAATCTTCGAGCCTGACGGCAGTAGTTTTCTCATAAACTTTCTACGACCAGCGCAAATCATCACCGACCTCGCAACTATTGGTCGAGTGGGTGGCTTCACTTCGTGGGCAGGACCTGTGCCGCCGCCGCAATTCGTCGTTGATCCGGCAGTGCCGAACTCTTCCCTCGTTAACAGCTATGATCCACCGTTAAGAGTTACCGGAAGTCAAAGGGTCTTTGATTCTTTCTCGCGACCCAACGCAACGTATGCTTTCAGTGGAGTCGGCCTCGGGGTAACTGAATTCGGTTCCGCCGGGCCGACGGCGTGGCAATTCGGTGGCCCAGACGAATCAAGCTATGGACCGACCGCCTTCGGCATTCTCAGTGGGCGCGCCGTGGTGCTTTCAAATGGTCCGGGTATAGCGTGGGTTCCTACGGGATCTGTAACGCGTGATCTCGAGATCAGCGCTGACCGCCATCCGGGCCCCTGGGGCAGTGGAATTCACACCGGCATCGCATTCCGCGTGCTAGATGGTCGGAACTTCTTTTTCGCCTACACCGGGGTCAGTGAAACTGATCCGTTCAATACGAGAACTCTTACTGTTGGTTATTACTTGAATGGGGTACGCAGTCATTTGGCGACAGGTGTGGGTATGCCGCTCGACTGGACTACGCTGTGGGTGGTCACCAAGAGGAGTGGTGAGATCAGTGTTTACGCGAATACGGCGCCCATTTGGTCGACCAGTAGTAGCGTATTGGTTCATGCGGCGGGCGCAGGGCTTTACAATGACTTGTATGGCTTGGCGCTCACTAATAGATGGGATAATTTCAGCGTTTCGGATGCGCCGTGAATAAGTCGCCAGCGCATCGCAACGGAAAGCATCAGACTGACCCCAAGATCTAACGCAAACGACAGTACGGCTCAACCGGAGGTCGCTAGTCTCTTATTAGCAGCTATTAGCAGCATTTCGTAAGCGGACTATTTGGTTAGGAAGCCGCGCGCGTCAAAGCGAGCTTACCGACCTCCTTGACTGATATTTCACCTGCGGCTACCCTGACTAGTTTTCCAGAAGCAAGATCGTGCGAATTCAAGATCGTGTGAATTAGACCAAGAATTGCCTGCACAAATTGCTAGAACAACGCTGAGGATAAATTGAAGTTTTTGAATACCAGCCAAAGCGTAAGCGTGCTGAAACCAGTCACCACATCTCACGATGCTTCTAAGGTAAAGGCAGAGTCGGCTTACCCGGCACCCATCTTGCCGGACAGGCCGTTGGTCACAATTGAACCTAGCGGATCATGGGTAGCGCTTGACCTGCGCAGCCTTTGGGTGTACCGCGAGTTGCTCTATTTCTTGACTTGGCGTGATGTCAAGGTGCGTTACAAGCAGACCTTGCTGGGCGCGGCGTGGGCGATTATTCAGCCGCTCTTTTCAATGCTTGTCTTTACGCTTCTCTTTGGGAGATTGGCGGGCCTACCCTCGGACGGCATTCCCTATCCACTCTTCGCTTATGCTGGGTTGTTGCCATGGACGTTTTTTCAAACCGCAGTGACAAATAGCGGAAATAGCCTGGTCGGAAACTCTAATCTAATCACCAAGGTCTATTTCCCACGCATGATTATCCCTGGGGCAACCGTCGGGGCGGCGTTGATCGATTTTGCCGTGGCGTTTGTAGTGTTGATTGGGCTGATGATCTACTACGGCGTCGCGCTCACCTGGGGCATTTTGATGTTGCCTGTGCTGGTAGCCCTAACTACCCTGCTTGCTTTGGGCGTTGGTATGTGGATGTCAGCTCTGAACGTTAAATATCGCGACATACGCTACGCCCTCCCATTTCTAATTCAGCTTTGGATGTTCTTCTCGCCGATCATCTATCCGTTGAGTATGGTACCTGAAAAGTGGCGATGGCTGCTGGCACTCAATCCCCTGACCGGAATCATCGAAGGCTTCCGCTCATCCCTGTTTGGGCGAAAGTTCGATTGGACGATTATTATCATCTCAACTGCGATTACTCTATTGCTGCTCGTATACTCGGCCTATGCATTTCGGCGAATGGAAAAGACCTTCGCCGATATTGTCTAGTAAGCTAATGAAGCCGATCATCAAGGTTGAGAATCTAGGCAAGCAATATCGCATCGGTGTGAGCCGAGCGCCTTACGGAACATTGCGTGAATCACTCGTCGCAGCAGCTCGCGCACCCTTCGAACGTCTGCGACGCCAAAACAGGCAGGTGGCAGATACCGTGTGGGCTCTCAAAGACATCAGCTTTGAGGTCCAGCCTGGCGAGGTTGTCGGTATCATTGGCCGCAATGGGGCGGGTAAGAGCACGCTCTTGAAGGTGCTGTCGCGAATCACCGAGCCCACGACTGGCCGTGTCGAACTCTACGGTCGGGCCGGAAGCTTGCTCGAGGTTGGTACTGGCTTTCACCCTGAACTAACTGGACGGGAGAATACTTACCTCAATGGTGCGACTCTGGGTATGAGACGGAGTGAGATTGATCGGAAGTTCGATGAGATCGTAGCCTTTGCCGAGATAGACAAGTTCCTCGACACACCAGTAAAGCGTTACTCCAGCGGCATGTACATGCGGCTGGCCTTCTCCGTGGCTGCACATCTTGAACCCGAAATATTGATAGTAGATGAGGTGCTGGCGGTCGGCGACGCTCGTTTTCAGCGTAAGTGCTTGGACAAAATGCAGGATGTGGGTCAGCACGGGCGCACGGTGCTCTTCGTGTCACACAACATGCCGGCGATTACCCGTTTGTGCCAGCGAACTGTTTTGCTGGATGACGGGAGAGTGTTGCAAGACGGGCCGTCGCATCAGGTTGTCAGTACGTATTTAAGTTCTGGTCTGGGAACTTCGGCGGTCCGCGAATGGCCTGACTTAGATAAGGCCCCCGGAAATGACATCGTTCGATTGTGCTCGGCTCGCGTTTGCGGCGAAGATGGTCAGACAACCGACGCAATAGACATTCGGAAGCCGGTTGGTATTGAAATGGAATATGAGGTGCTCAAGTCCGGCTCTATGTTGGTGCCAAACCTTCATTTTTACAACGAAGAAGGGATCTGCGTTTTCGTAACTGGCGATTATGACCCTGCCTGGCGCGGGAAATCACGGCCGGAAGGCCGGTACGTCAGCACTGCCTGGGTTCCGGGTAATCTTCTCTCGGAGGGTAGCTTAATAGTGGGGATGGCGGTGAGCACGATGAACCCCGTTACCATTCACTTTTACGAACGCGATGCAGTTGCCTTTCAGGTAATCGACAGCCTTGAGGGTGACTCAGCGCGCGGAGACTATGCCGGCTCCATGCGGGGAGTCGTCAGGCCTCTTCTGCGTTGGACCACATCGTTCAGCCCCAACTCACATGGAGACTGACTTAATAGTGAAGGAGAGCGAGGCTATGAAAGTCGTCATCCTTGCCGGCGGCCTGGGTACTCGTTTGGCTGAAGAAACTGAAGTCAAGCCAAAGCCCATGGTAGAAATCGGCGGACAACCTATCTTATGGCATATTATGAAACGTTACGCCTCTTATGGCTTCAAGGAGTTCTTCATTGCCTTAGGCTACCGGGGAGAGATAATTAAGCGCTACTTCCTGGATTATTACAGCTTGAATGGGAGCATGACGATTAGTCTGTCCAGCGGCGAAGTGCAAGCGCGCGACAAAGAATGTGACGATTGGATTGTCCATCTGATCGATACGGGTCAGGAGACGAACACGGGGGGTCGCGTAAAGCGTTTAGAGCCGTGGCTGAGGGATGACACATTCATGCTGACATATGGTGATGGTGTGGGTGACATTAATTTACAGGATTTGCTGCGCTTTCATCGCTCTCACGGTTGCATCGGCACGGTGACGGCTGTGCGTCCACCAGCGCGCTTCGGGGGATTGATTTTTGACGGCGACCTGGTGGCTGACTTTACTGAGAAACCCCAGATCGGTGAGGGTTGGATCAATGGAGGATTCATGGTGCTTGAGCCAGCAATCTTCAATTATTTAGATGGCGACAGCAGCAGTTTGGAAGCGGACGCGCTGGAGCGATTAGCCGCCGACCGCCAATTGGCCGCGTACCGCCACGATCTCTTTTGGCAATGCATGGATACATTGCGCGACAAACGTCAGTTGGACAATCTGTGGCAAGAAGGTCGAGCCCCATGGAAGCTGTGACACACAGGAGTGACTTCTGGCTTGATCGCCCCACGTTTGTGACCGGCGCGACGGGTTTGGTGGGAGGGTGGTTAGTGCAGCGCCTGGTTGCGTCGGGGGCGGACGTGACTTGTCTTGTGCGCGACTGGGTGCCCCAGAGCGAATTAGTGCGCACCAAGCTTATTGAACAACTCAAAGTTGTGCGCGGAGACGTATCGGATCGGTCGCTGCTCGAAAGAGTCATTGGCGAGCACGAAATTGACACGGTCATCCACCTCGCTGCTCAAACCATCGTAACCATTGCTAACCGCAACCCCGTTTCGACGTTCGAAGCCAACATCGCCGGAACCTGGTCGTTGCTTGAGGCGTGCCGGCGTAGCCCGATGGTGAAGCAGATAGTGCTCGCGTCGTCCGATAAAGCATACGGCGATCACGAAGTGTTGCCTTACAGCGAAGAAGCGCCGCTGCAAGGCAGACATCCATACGACGTGAGCAAGTCATGCGCCGATCTGATCGCGCAGACTTACGCCGCCACTTACGAATTGCCGGTGGCGATCACACGTTGCGGGAATTTCTACGGTGGGGGTGATATTAATTGGAACCGGATCGTGCCGGGAACGATTCGATCAATCCTGCGAGGCCAGAACCCGATCATCCGCTCGGACGGGCAGTACGTGCGAGATTACTTTTACGCCGAGGATGGCGCGGTAGCGAACATGATCTTAGCCGAACAGTTGGCAGAAAATTCGAGACTTCGCGGTGAGGCGTTCAACTTCTCGAATGAGATCCAAATCACCGTGCAAGAACTGGTGGAGCGCATTCTGGCGTTGACAGGGTCTAACCTGAAGCCCACCGTACTTAACGAAGCGACGAACGAGATACGCCACCAGTACCTGAGCGCGTCCAAAGCTAGAAAGATGCTGGATTGGCGTCCGCGCTTCACGTTGGATGAAGGCTTACGGCGAACAATCAGTTGGTACGAAGCTTTCCTCGGAACCTCTCTATGAGTGATAGGCACCCTCCGGCTTGTCGGTCGTGCGGCGAATCCGGACTCGTAATTGTCCTTTCCCTGGGCCGTACGCCGCTTGCGAATGCGCTGCTCACGGCGCAGCAACTTGAAGAACCGGAGCCAACGTACCCGCTCGATCTGGCTTTTTGCCCTGGATGCACACTGGTGCAGATCACGGAAACAGTACCGCCCGGGAAACTGTTCCGGGAATATTTCTACCTTTCATCATTCTCAGACACCATGCTGCGCCACGCGCAAGAGATTGTCGAACGACTCATTCCATCTCGCGGGCTGAATGGTGACAGCCTGGTGATGGAAGTAGCCAGCAACGATGGTTATCTACTGCAATACTACAAGCGCGCTGGTGTGCCCGTGCTTGGCATTGACCCGGCGACCAACATCGCCAGGGTCGCGCGTGAAGAACGAGGCATCCCCACCGTCTGCGAGTTTTTTGGTGAGACGCTAGCGCGCGAACTCATAGAGCAGGGGCGGCGCGCCGACGTGATTCACGCTAATAACGTTCTGGCCCACGTCGCCGATCTGAATGGGTTCGTGCGAGGGATCGAGTTACTATTGAAAGACGATGGAGTAGCCGTTATCGAGGTCCCATACGTAAAGGACATGATTGACCACAATGAATTTGACACTATCTACCATGAGCACCTCTGCTACTTCTCGCTGACGTCGTTATGCCGGCTTTTACAGCGACACGGGCTGGACATTGAGGACGTTGAACGCATTCCGATCCACGGCGGTTCCCTGCGAATTTTCGCGGGCAAACGTCGCGAAAGTTTGGCGGAAGAGATCTCACCAGCGGCGGGCCTTGTGTTCCGAGATGAGGCCGCTTGGGGCGTGGGCGAGAAAGAGCGTTACCTCGTCTTTGGCGAAAAAGTCGAACAACTGCGCGATCATTTGCTGGCGCTCTTGCGCGACTTGAAGGCGCAAGGGAAACGCATCGCCGTTTACGGCGCTTCCGCCAAAGGAAGCACTCTTCTCAATTTCTTCGGTGTTGGCCGTGAGGTGCTCGACTTCGTAGTGGACCGGAGCACAATCAAACAGGGGTATTACACTCCAGGCACTCACTTACCGATTTATGCGCCTGAAAAACTACTGGAAGCAGTTCCCGACTACGTTTTGCTGCTCACATGGAACTTCGCGGATGAGATTCTGCACCAGCAAGCCGAGTATCGGCAGAGCGGTGGTCGTTTCATTATTCCGATTCCAGAACTAAGAACCGTTTGAGAAGCAGAGTGCCACCGGCGCGGACCGACACATGGTTTTCAACAAAACAAAACTACAGGACGCTCTAATTCTTGAGCCTGAGAAAATCCAAGACGCGCGGGGTTTTTTCGCCACAACGTGGTGTCAGAAAGATTTCGCAGCGCATGGACTCAACGTAAACCTCGTACAATGCAATGTTTCTTATAACCGGGCAGCGGGCACACTGCGGGGAATGCATTTCCAAATCGCACCCTTCTCGCAAGCGAAGCTGGTCCGTTGTACCAGGGGGGCGATTTATGATGTCATCATCGATCTGCGAACGGATTCGCCCACCTTTAAACAATGGGTCGCGGCAGAATTGACCGAATCTAATCACCGGCTGGTTTACATTCCCAAAGGATTCGCCCACGGGTTTCAAACTTTGAAGGATGATTCGGAAGTTTTTTATCAGATGTCGGAGTTTTATGCGCCCGAATACGCTCAGGGCGTTAGGTGGAATGACGCGGCATTCGACATCGAGTGGCCGCTTGGTGTGACCGTCATTTCCGACAGGGACAAAGCATACACGGACTTCGACATCACATTAACCGAACAGTGACTTTGGTCAGAAAAGGGAACTCGATGGATAAACAATCTATACCAGTTTTCAGACCACTAATAGAGCAGGAAGAAATCAACGCCTCCGTTGGCGCGCTGGAGATGGGCTGGCTCGGTATGGGAAGTTACGTTGGTGAGTTTGAAGATGGGATCAAAAAATTTATAAACGCTTCTGACCGACACGTTGCTGCTGTCAGCACCGGCCACGCGGCTTTGCACCTTGGACTCCTGGCTGTAGGTGTCGGACCGGGTGATGAGGTAATTACGCCATCATTCAACAATGCTGCCGACTTTCAGGCAATACTTGCCACCGGAGCCGCGCCTGTCTTTTGTGATATCGATAATGATTCTCTGTGTATCGATTTGGAGAAAGCCGAGCATTTAGTCAGTGCAAACACTAAAGCAATAATCGTCATGGATTACGATTGTGTGCTTTGCGATCACGCGCGCGTGGCGGACTTCGCCCATAAATATAACGTGCGAGTAATCCATGACGCCGCGCACTCTTTTGGCTCAAAGTATAAGGGGCAGATGATCGGTAGTTTTTCCGACGTTTGTATGTTCAGTTTCGATCCGGTGAAGACTATCACGTGCATCGACGGCGGTGCTTTGGTCGTTCGGTCCGAAGCAGAGCTTAAAAAGATTCACGAGATGCGACTTATCGGGATGACTCAACCCACGACGGTAATGTATCAGAATCAGCGCGCGTGGACTTATGACATAAACACGATCGGTTTTAGGTACCACATGGCGAATCTTCACGCGGCCGTTGGCTTGGCGCAGTTGAGCAAAATGGATAAGATCTCCGAAACCCGCCGCTCCGCGGGTCGCTATTACAATGAATACCTTAGTCG
>JBPCIQ010000003.1:0-8218 GCA_051006135.1 Pyrinomonadaceae bacterium
TCTTTAATGAGAGGAAGGCGGGGGTAAACCACCCTTCCTTACCTGTAAATTGACGATGCTCGCATCCTTTTGGAGTTTTGACACAGCCTCAGAGCCCGCGCCTCACATCCGGCCGCAAAGCCGAAGCTGCAGTAGTTTTGACTTTTGAGGCAAAGCCCCAGTGGGTTACTCCCATCTTGGCGCAACCTTTCAATGTGGTATCAAGGGGCCGTCGATTGCGTCCCGCGCGACTTTAGAAGGGCGGCCGAGTCCAAGTCAAGATAGATGGTTGTTCGGGGATGTTGTTGGAGAATAGAGGCCGGACGCAGCGGGCTGACTTCCAACTCGAGACAGTCCCTGACAGCCTGCGCTTTTCTCCGATCCGGCGCGACACAGAGCACGCTTCTGGCTTTTAGGATCTGTTGCACAGACATGGAGATGGCCTGCCGCGGCACATCATTGACGGTGTCGAACCAACCTTCGCCCACCTGCTGACGGCGGCACTCGTCGTCGAGTTCAACAACCAGATATGGTTCCTCGGTCTCAAAGTCGGCTGGCGGATCGTTGAAAGCCAGGTGCCCGTTTTCCCCAATGCCAACGAACGCCGCGTCAATTGTCTGGCGCGAAATTAACTCGCCGATGCGTATACATTCCGCTGCGGGATCCGGATTATCACCCTGAACGAAATGGAAAGCTCCCGGGCGAACGCGGTCAACAATCCGCTCATGAAGGTATCGTCTGAAACTGGCCGGGTGCGATGCGGAGATACCAACATATTCATCGAGATGAAAGAAAACAGTTTGGGCCCAATCAATGTTCGGCTGCCGCACAAGTGCCTCGAGGAACTCGAACTGAGAGGCTCCAGTGGCGGCGATCAGATGAGCTTGTCCCCGCTCGGCGATTGCCTGCCGAATGATACCCGCAGCCTCATCCGCGGCCGCCCGGCCCAGTATTTGTTTTGAGGCGAAGATTTCTACGTTCATTAAGTTCTCGCGAAGCGTGGGACGCCCACGGAGGAGTCAGTCTCAAAACTTTGTGACATCGGACCACCTTCTCATTCACACTGGGGCTTGAGCCCGGTGAGAAGGTGGTATTCGAAGTACACTGAAACGGTTCCGATTATTAGGAATCGCGTCTGCTCACCGGGCTAAAGCCTCAGTGTGAATGAGAAGTTAATCAATGTCCGTCTTGAGACTGCCTCACGGAGTGGCACCCCCGACAGGCCGTGCTTAGTTCAATCTAGCTAAGCCTCTTCAATTCAGCGTAACTTTTGTTTCCGCGGTAGCACCGGTCACCACGTCAGTCGCTCGGATGGTGTAGGTACCCGCTGGGTCATTTAGTGCGGACGGAAGCACAAACGTCGCGCTCGTGTTGCCCATGAGCAAATTGCGCGCGTACACGGGCAGCATTGAACCGTCGGGTCCGAAAACGTGGCAGCGTATGAGTCCGTCTCCGGGAATTGAGGATGAAATGGAAAACGCCGGATGTTCCCCGCGGGAGGAAGCCGCGGGCCCGCGAAGCACGATCGTATTCTCAGTCGAACTCAAGCCCAGCAGGACTGCATCGCCAACGAGTACTGATGAATGGACCACGTCTGTGTAGCCGAGTCGCTTGCCAGAGCGCACGTCCGTGACATAGAGCTTCCGCGGCAGCTTGATTACGATGTTCTGTTTGGCGACCTGGCCGAGCGCGGCATCGTTGTAGGTGGTGACTCCGTCCCACCCAACGATCCCGGAAAGGGCGATGTTGTCTTTGACCACAGTAAGTATCTCCGCATCACCGAAGCCGTAGCGGGCGACTTGCGCCTGTGTCAGACGCTTGCCATCAGCGGACAACACCTCGATCGCCGGGCGCACGCCGGCTCGGCTGAGCAACGTATTAACGAGGGCACGGTAGCTCGCACCGCCAAGTTCTTTCGCTCGCTCCTTCGGATATTTGTCGAAAAGCGTGTTGAGATAGATGGCCCAGCCCTTGCCGACCTGGCGGACAATGACCGCATCGGTCTTACCCACGCGCACCAGTGCCGTGCCTCTCGCAGCCTTGATGTCAGGTTCGGCGGTCCCAATATTGCTCAGATCGTTCGCCGCTAAGCCCCAGCGCGCGCCCTCTTCCGTCACCGCGACATCACCGCCGCCCGTTTTATATGTGCGCTTGACTGAAGGCATCGCCGCAATGCCAAACAGTTCATTCAAGGAACTGTTCTCATGCCAGGCACAGTGATCATCCATCACGCCCGCTCCTGCATCGGCTATCACGACACCACCCTCCCGAACGAAACGCGCAATATTCTTTACTTCTTCAGGCGACAGCGCCAGCGAGAGCGGCATAATCAAGACTTTATACTTGTCTGTGGCGAGGCCTCCGTGCTCGATTCCTTCAGAGGAAACGAAGTCGAACTGCAGCCCCAGATCTTTAATCGTGCGCACCCAACCGTCGCGGTTGGCGGGGAAACTCAAAGACGTTTCTTTTGGCGCCTCGTCATCGTCATCGCTGCTGCGCTGGTGGTAGCCCAGGATGCTCGCCCCATGCACTGATGGCATCGAGTAGTGAAGGGCGATGCCATCCTGCTTGCGGGTTGATTCCATCAGGAGTTTGCCGACGCCCTCGAACTTCAGCGACTTGAAGGCCACGCCCATATCGCGCGCGGACTGCGAGTAGGTTAAGTCGGGGTCCAGGAATGAATACATCCAGAAGATATTCGGGTGTAACACGTTATGGATCGCCGCGGTCCAGATTGCGTTCTGAACGGCGAGGCCGTGCGACCCATAGCCCGTCCAAAAGCCGATCATCGCTTCAGGCTTGGCAAACGAACGGTGCATGTCCCACTGATTGCCACCGTCGTAAGAAAGGAAGTCGTCGATCACGCGGTCCAGACGAGACCAGTCCGCGCCGTTGTAGGCGTTTGTGGCCTGCGTGCCTGAGACGGCGATATGGGCGTCTCTATCACCCTGGACGACCGCGTCGCGCGCGGTCTGGTAGGCACGTGCGAAAGTGATCTCCATGAAGGTACGGTGGTCCGCCCAGGGAGCGAAGTTACGGCTCTTACGCGCCTCCTCGGTGGTATAAGGCAGAACAGCGTCCCAATCTTTGAAATCCGTTCGCCATTCTTTGTTGAGTGCCGGAAGTGTTCCGTACTCCTGCCGCAACCAGGCGCGGAATTCGCCGAGCGCCCCGGGGCTCCAATCGAAATCGACCGCATCACCGTAGGAAGTGAGCGAGCCTTCGTCGCCGACGAAGTAGTAGTCCATATTGAACCGCGCCTTGTTACGAGCAGCGGCGCGCACAATGTCGGCGAGTGTTTGCATGAATGACGGGTCGTTGAAAGAAGGGGTTCGACGCAAGAACTTTTTGTCGCCCGTGCGCTTGTACAGTTCCTTCTTCGTCAGGTATCCGAGGGCCTCGAAGTCGCCTGTGCGTTGATAGTCGGCGATGGCCTGCTTCATACTTTCCGGTGTGGTGGGCCCGCGATCGTACCAGTACACACCGAAGGTGCCGCGCGGGATGTTGAGCGAGTTGTCCACGTCCCCACCCCATGTGAATCCAGTGTCAGCCGCAACGCCCCTTACCATCCGCATCTGCGCGCCTTGCAGGTAATGTTTGCCACCGCCGAAGGAGACCAGCGCCGTATACTCCTTTTGACGGCGTGTGTCCTGCACGACCATCACGGGTTTGGCGCGGAATTGATCGACGACTGCGCCTCGCTCATCGATGAGTTCGGCGGTGACGAGGGCAAGCTTCCCGAGAAAGTTTGCGAGCGCGTAGGTGAAAGTCCGCTCGCCGCGTGCGGGCCGCGTGATGATGCTGAGTTGACGACCTAGATCGTCTGCTACCCGCATTCGCATTTGCAGCCCCGACAAATCGCCGGCGGCGCGCAGTACGGCACTCAAAGCCTCGCCGCGCTTGTAAACGTCAACAGCAGGTTTTGCTGCCGTGATCATCGCGCGCTTTGGCGATTGGAACGTGGCCGCGCCCCAGTTGAGCGTGGCGCCGGTCTGCGGCTCGCGAATGATGACATCAAAAATCTGCCGGCCGCCGGGCCAACCAATTTCCGGCCTCAAGGTTGCCGCCGGTATCTCGATCAAGTTGTCGCCCGCCACGAGGGATTTGGACAGCCGGCGCGAGCCGAGCGATTGCCCAAACGCATTCTTACCGGAAATCTCGATCTCGACCGGGCGCGGCGCCGGCGTTTTGATCGCAAGCTTTATGGCATCGGCGCCCGCGCTTAATGAGTTGATTGTCACATTCGACTCGCGATCAGAGGCCCAGAGAATCGAACGAGCGAGCAGCGAGTATTGATACTCCCAGTAGTCCCAGTAGATTTTTGTTTCTACCGGATTCACACTCTGGGGCGTAAAACCCTCTTCGGTGTAGCCGAGCGCAACCACGCGACCTCGGCCGTAACTCTTAGCCGCGACAACCGGGTACGCGCCTGACTTTATTAGCACTTCGCCGTTTGCCTGATATTTGTAGAAAGAGCCGCCGACGTTGCCCTCCGGGAGCAGGTCGAGCGGTAGTCCTTCGGTGATGAAGTGTTTCTGCGCGATCTCCCACTTTCCTTTTGTGATCGCGTCTCGATTGGGTTCAGGATAGCCGCGCTCGTTGACGGTGTCGTTCGGCACGCCCACGAGAGGGGAGATCTCCCAAATGCGCTCGTCACCTGCCGGCTCGTCCCCTTTAAAAGGGTGGCCCTTTACGTCGCCGACGAACGGATGCAGGAGGACGAGCCCCGCACCCTCTTGCACACGGCGGCGGATTGCGTCACGTGTAGCACGCGTCATCCGCGACCAGCCATTGAGCCCCGGGACAACTAACACTTCAAAGGGCGCTGCGCTCGTCAGGTCTTTTTCGACATAGCCGTAAACGATCTGGAAGTCGTCGCGGTCGCCGCGATATTCGTGCCCGTAGTAATCTCCGATGCCCCAACAGTTGATGTCCCAGCTGCTATCAATCGAGACAGTGGTCGGCTGGAGCGCCAGGCGCTGCATTAGCTCGACCATGTCGCGCCCGTATTGGATGGAAGGGATGAAGAACGACTTGATGGGGCCCTTGGGCAGCACGGTTGCCCACTTGACGTGGGGCGTCACAACTTCAGTCGAGTAGGTAATGTCATTCTTATGAAATGCACTTCCGCCGACTCCCGCCTGTTGCCCAAAGCTGCGCAGAGCGAAGGAGGCAAGTACAAGAATAGACACCAGTAAAATGTAAACGGATCTCTTCATAAACTCCCTATTGTATCTGTGAACCAAGCCCTAAGTTTCTTGTTTATTGCGCAAAGTTCCAGCAACAAAAACGATCCACGAAATGACACGAAGCAACGCGAAATTGGTTAGTGTGACTTCGTGTTATTTCGTGGATCGTCTTTGTTGGTCTTGTAATTAAGTCTTCGCGTCTGTTTGACGAGCGACTGATTCCGCAATGGCAAAGCAAATGAGCGCGGATGGCAGAATATTTTGAACGGACGGCCGAGGCTGCGTCCCTGTTCGTAGCGCTCGAACGAACTCTTCTACCTCCTCGTAGCTGCCATTGCGCAAATCTTCGGGCTCCTCGTTCGAGGAATGCTTCTCCAACTCTAGTTGTCCTTCACGCCAGCATTGCAAGGACCTTTGCGTGCCCGAGCCTGCCACGACCCGCGCGCGAAATCCCTCGCCAAACAACTCGTATGACTCTTCGACCATGCCCGCTGTTGGTAGGACCTCCATGCGTCCCACGGTCCCATCCTCGAAGCGAAGGGAAACAATATGCCAGAGCGTAGAGAGTCCGGGTTGACGATGGACTTCACTACTGAACGTTTTGACTTCGCCCGCAATGTGGCGGAGCGCATCGAGTACGTGAATCGCCGTTGACCAGATGAAGTCTGGTTCGGCGCGCGCGTGTCGAACCTGCGTTGCCCTGACATATTGAACCGGCCCAATCTGCCTGGCCCACGATAGCGCTTGATTAAGGAAGGGCATGAAGCGGCGGTTGACGGAAACCATATGCGGGGTGCCCGTCTCGCGTGCGATGCTTGCCAGGCGTTCGGCCTCTGCCGGTGAAGTGCCCAGCGGTTTTTCGATGACGCAGGGGATCTTTCGCTCAAGCAACATCACGCCTGTATCCACAATGCGTTCGATTGGCATGATGGAGACGCAGCCATCGACAGTCTCCGTGTCGAGCATCGTTTCCACATCAGTGTAAGCGCGTGCAAAGCCGAACTTGCGGCAGAACTCCTCCGCTCGCTGGAGGTTCAGGTCACAAGCGGCGACCAGATCAACCTCGACCGGATTTTGCGCTGCATATCTTGCCAGGGGCGCGGCGTGACTGCTTCTGGAATGTTCACCGCAGCCCAACAGGGCGAGCCGGATCATCTTGTTTTAGCGTTCTCTTTCCTCGCGCTCTTCGCGCGCCTTTGTGGCGTCGAGACGGGCCAGCATGTGCTTGATGTCTGCACCGCCTTTGATGGCCACGTAAACGGTGACAGTCGAGTACCAGACCACGCAGGCCATCGTCATGAACCACCAGAACCAATGTTTAGCCATCACGCCGTCTCCTTTCGTAAATCTCCGCTCGACTGCGGTTTTAGCAATGACCCGACGACCATCGCCGCGCCTGACAGCAGGTAGGTTGCGATACCGGAGTAGTACGGTCCAACGGCCTTTGCAAGATCCGCAGTCGCGGGGACTTGTTCGCTGACTAGATAGGTAATGGGTATTGCCGCGCTAATGAAGATCGCGGCACCGGCGCCCCAGCTGTTAGCTCGCCGCCAGTAGCAGCAGGCAATCAGGAGCACCGACATGCTCGCCAGATAAATCGTGCCTGTTACTCCGAGGTACGTCCAGAGATCTCCTTTGAGCGGATACCACAGGCCGTAGAGCAGGAGGAACACTCCGATAAAAGCGATGATTGAGCGATTCCAGAAGAGGCCTTTCTTCTCGGACCACCGCGTCTTGCGGAAAGGGGCCATGATGTCGTTATAGATCACGCTACCCCAGGTCAGCATATAGGAGGAGTCGGTCGACATATCGGCCGCCAGCATAGCTGCGATTAGGAGACCCATCAGTCCCGGGGGCACTGCCGTGCTCAGATAGCGCGGCATCGCTTCGAGAGTGTTCGCTACCGGCCCCAGGCTGGCGAGCGCTGCGATTCCCCAAATTCCCGGGATCAGAAAACGGCACACAAAGAAGAAGCTGGTGCGGGTGTAGACCTTGCGACCCGTATTCGTATCTTTGGCCGCCAACACGCGGGCGATGGTAGTCTGCCAGGTTAGCACGGCAGCGGTGTTCAGCAAGAGGTTGAACAGCACGTACTCCCAGCCCATCGTTGGGTTGATAAAAGGATTGAAACCTCCCGCTCCGTAGTTTGTCTCGACGGTGGTGACCATGGTCTCCCACCCAACGTTCATCAGGATCAGGATCGTGACCACAATCAGCCCCGCACTCATCACGATGAATTGCATGTAGTCGGTCACCAACACCGACAGCATGCCGCCGAGAATCGTGTAGACCGCCACGCCGACGAGGAGAGCGGTCATCATGATTTCCAGATACCTCACGTCCAGGCCCGAGATTAGGACAAGAAACTCTCCACCAGTGCGCAGAAAGACACCCATGTTCAGGAGTCCGCCGAGCACGATGACGACTCCGGAGGCCCAGCGTATGCGCGGGCCAAACTTTTTCTCGAAAAGTTCTGGGATCGTCATGACGCCAGCGTCGCGGAGAGGCTTGATGACAAATCCTGTAAGCCCAACCACGAGCATCGCCACGGCCATCAGGATGCCTGGCGTAGCGCCCGCGAACCCCTTCTCGTAACCGTTTTGCGCTGTGTACATGCAGGTCACGATGCCAAACTCGGTTGCTGCCAACGAGGCTATTCCAAGGTAAACGTCCATCTCGCGGCCGGCTACAAGAAAGTGTTCGACCTTGCCCACGTATTTGCGCACCATGAGACCTGCGGCCATCGTTGCCACCAGGTATACGCCAACGATGCTGCCGTCCAACAACCAATTGAAATTTGTCATGCGCTTGCTGTCACCCTTTCGTTTTGGCTTACTGTGACTTTTACTGCGATGCCGAACATATTCGAATTTTCGCCAGCGAAATCTCGTGCACGGCCTGGATTGCGGTGCGAAGGCGCAACGCAAATAATCTCGTCGCAAATCAATTTCGTCGCTGAACGAGAGCGATGCTTTCACAGCCAGCGTGAAAGCAATTCTTCAACTCGGTACCGAAGTTGATTTTACTAATCCCGTTTGCAACGACGCGTC
>JBPCIQ010000004.1:0-60568 GCA_051006135.1 Pyrinomonadaceae bacterium
TTAGACTTCTCGATGCGACCCAAGCGTGCCGGCTTGGGTGGTCGCAGGATCTCCCGGTTCTCGCGCAAGTTGCTTCCGTGCCTGCTCGGGGTCTGCGACCGCGCGGGATACCAACGTCCCTTGCCCATGCGGTACGTTGGTTGTTGCCTTCCCCATTCCCCGACAGGGTCGGCATCCCGAACTAAACCCTTTTTCGCGGCTCAATACCCGGCCGGCACTTTCCCCTGTCAACGCTTCGTCAGATCGATTACTCCATCCGACGCATGACTCGGGGCCGTTATGGTTGGCTAGTCCTTTAACGTATGACTCTTTCATTCACTACAACTTGCCGGTTTATCCCGGCGCTCCGGGGAGAGGGTCCGCCTTCCCGACCTGAGAGCTGACAACGGTTGGAGGTTGATTTGCAATTGAGTAGTTTTCAAGCTGAGCGGGGACAGCCTTCCTTACCTGAAAGTAGGTGGTGTTGGACCTACTCAATTGCGGGTACTTAACCTGGAGCAACAAGTAGACGGCTGTGTGAGCATTAAGAAACAGTCATTGCGAAGGCTGACCTCCTAACCATGTGCAGCGTAAAGTTCGCGCAGCTCTTTATCGTAGGGCGACATCTCAACCAACTTGTTGATGACCCCGGGCAGGACTTTCAATGTGTACTCAATCTCGTCCTCAGTATTGAAACGGCCAAGCGAGAATCTGATTGACCCTTGCGCGGCTGTGTAAGGAACATTCATGGCATGCAAGGTGGGGGAAGATTCGTGCGTAGTCGAATGGCAGGCTGAACCGGTGGAGACGCAGACGCCGGCTTCGTTGAGGTGCACAAGGATGTTTTCCCCTTCGACGTATGCGAAGGAGATGTTTGACGTGTTTAGCAATCGCTTCTCTCGGTCCGGCGTTCCATTCAAACGCGCATTTGGAATCTTCGTGAGAATTTCATCCTCTAACCGATTGCGCAAACCCCTGATTGCTTCATGCCCGTCAGAGGTCCGAGCCAGTTCGCACGCTGAACCGAGGGCGACAATGTTTGGAACAGCGGATGTTCCGCCGCGGCGTCCACTCTCCTGACTGCCGCCGATAATAAATGACGCCAGTTTGACTCCACTTCTTATATAGAGCGCACCGATGCCCTGCGGCGCGTGCAGCTTGTGGCCAGACAAGGCAAACAAATCCACTTCCATATCTCGCAGGCTGATTGGAATCTTTCCCACTGCCTGAACCCCATCGACGTGGAATACAGCATTGCAGCGTTCGCGAACTATCCTGCCGATCTGTTCAATCGGGAACAGCACTCCCGTTTCGTTATTTGCGAGCATTATTGAAACCAGGGCGGTGTCTTCGCGCAACGACTCACGCAGAGCGTCAAGATCTAGCTCGCCCAGGCTGTCTACTCCCAGCCAGGTGACTTCGTAACCCTGTTGCTCAAGTCGTGCGCAAAGATTCCTGACCGCCTCATGTTCTACCAGCGTGGTAACAATGTGCTTCTTGCCTGGGCTCTCTTCCAGCACGCCGCGAATCGCCCAGTTGTCGGATTCAGAGCCGCAGGAAGTGAAAGCAATCTCGCCCGTTTCCGCCGCGCCCAACAATTCGGCTACCTGTTCACGCGCGCGTTCGACAGCCGATTTCATTGTTTGACCCAGTGAGTGTGCGGAAGAGGGGTTACCGAAGTGCTCAGTCAAATAAGGCCGCATCGCTTCGATTACCTCGGGCGCGACGCGCGTGGTGGCGTTATTGTCCAGGTAGATCATTTTCCTCAGTGATGCACGCGGTTGGTCCATAGGAACAAGGAATGTTTCATGCCAACCGGAAGTTAGCGGGCGCGGGCAAAAGAAGATCACGCTCGCGCGAGTGTTGACTCAATATTTCTTCGATCAACGGGTAGCACGACCGGCATCCAGCGCCGGCGTTACAGGTTTGGGTCACCTCCGCGATCGTGCGCAATCCTCTCGCGCTGATCTCTCGCTCAATAGTGCGCTCAGAGACCCCGAAGCAAGTACAGATGAGCGCCTCATCCCCCGGCCAATCTTCCCTTACTGCATCGCTATAGGCCTTGATGGCTGAGATTAGAGCTTCACACGCCAGGAAAGCACAGTGGGTTCGATCTGGGGAGCACTCGCCCAGCCTTTCGACAACTGAACTCTCCGGATGTTGCGCAAGGGCCGCGGCCTCTCCGGTGGTCTTCCCTTTGACTTGTTCGGTCAGCAAAGAGCTGGCGGCAACAAGATAACTACAACCTGAAGACCTAAACTTCGCATCGGTAATTCGCCGCGATTCTTCAATCGAGAGGGAAAACCGTAATGTGGCTCCGCACCTGAGCGACCCCGCTTTGCCGACAAATTCTGCGCTGCCTACTGCTCCGACGTTTTTCGGATTGATAAAAAGCTGCTTGACCAGGTCCGAAGTCATTAGGCGATCAGTAGCACATACTCCAGCGTGCGGGCTAGTCCTGCCACGACTAGAAATGTAGTAGTGGGGTCAGTTTCGTCTGGAGTGTCCGACAAACTTTCATTTGGTCGTGACTCAACGACAAGCTAAAAGCATGTCGGACATCAAGACCGACCCACTACTGGAAATGCTGGAAGTTCGACATTCAGCATTGCGTGCGGCATAATAATTCTTACTCAATTACTCATAAAAACTATGCCACAAATAACTGAACAACTCGTACTCGATGCGCTGAGACAGATCCAAGATCCGGATCTACATAAAGACATCGTCACACTCGGATTCATCAAAGATCTGAAGATCACAGGCGCTGATGTCTCTTTCCGCATTGTGCTCACGACACCGGCATGCCCGGTGAAAGAGGAGATGGAAGGAGCGGCGAAGGACCTTGTTGGAGCAATCCCTGGCGTTCAATCGGTGAGCGTAAAGATGGATGCCGAGGTTCCTAAAGGCCGTGGCATCGGCGAGAAGATTTCTGTCGCGGGAGTGCGCAACATTATTGCGGTGTCGTCTGGCAAAGGTGGCGTTGGCAAATCGACGGTGGCCGTAAATGTTGCCGTGTCGCTGGCCTTGAACGGAGCGCGGGTGGGTCTGATGGATGCCGACGTGTATGGCCCGAACGTTCCCATCATGCTGGGAGCCAGCGAGGCCCGTCCCGAAGTGGACGTGGACAAACTTATTCCGGTCGAGGCTTATGGCGTCCGAGTAATGTCGATGGCCTTCCTGCAGCCCGGCGACAAACCAATGATTGTGCGGGGCCCAATCCTGCATGGTTTGGTGAAGCAGTTTCTGTCAGATGTGAAATGGGGCGAGTTGGATTACTTGATCGTAGACATGCCGCCCGGCACGGGTGATGTCCAGTTGTCGCTGGCCCAGCTTGTTCCGGTACAGGGTGCGGTGCTGGTCACGACGCCACAGGACGTGGCAATCGCGGACGTGCGCCGGGCCTTACGAATGTTTGAAACCGTGGCGATACCGGTTCTCGGCGTGGTCGAGAACATGAGTTACTTCATCGCCCCTGACACAGGTAATCGCTACGACATTTTTGGCGAGGGTGGGGGTAACAAGCTCGCCAAAGAGTATGGCGTGCCGTTCCTCGGCTCGATCCCCTTAGGCATTGGCGTGCGTGAAGGCGGCGATAAGGGCGTACCCATTGTCGTCAGTCAACCAGATTCACCCCAGGCTCTGGCTTTTAGACATGTGGCCGAGGAAGTCGCCCGGCAGGTGTCTATTGAGGCCATGAAGCCTGAACTTGTCGTTTTGAGCAAAGGGCAATAAGATAGTTGTTGGTTTTTGGCCCTGGGAATTGGCAGGCTGGTTCAAACTTCCAATCGGGACCAAGGCCCATTGAAAAGCTCTTTTTAATAAAATTGACGTTTACCTGATTACCAAGGAGTTAAGCTAATGTCTGCAAATACTGCCACCACCACACCCGGCGCCACTCCGATGGCCCCATCCGTGACCCTCGACGTAACCGAGGCTGCCGCTGGCGAGATTAAGAAGTTTATGGCGAGTGAAGAGGGTCTGCCTGAAGCCTCGGGTCTCCGTGTTCGCGTTGTACCCGGCGGTTGCTCGGGATTTCAATACAGCCTGAATATCGAAGAAGAATCACGACAGGGCGACTTCATTCTCAATGAGCATGGCGTGCGGCTCTTCGTCGACATGTTCAGCGCCCAGTATCTAAACGGCGTGAGGATCGACTACGTGAGCGGAGTTATGGGCTCAGGTTTCACGTTCACGAATCCCAACGCAACGGGAAGCTGTGGTTGCGGCACTTCCTTTACAGCGTAAAGAGATTAAATGTGAAGGACAGGGCGAGTCTCTGTCCTAAAAAGACAACCGCGCTGATTGAGTGCGAGGCTGGGTAGTCTGTCAGAGACACCCGGCCTTCTTTCGTAGGTTTTTGCTTTTACGGGCACCCTGGCTTCCCTGATAGAGTTAATCTTCCAGCTTAAAGATGCAAATGATTCAGGCCACGTCTCCGGCAGACATTCAGCGCGCGCGCGAATTGTTTGAGGAGTACGCTGCCTGGCTGGGACTAAATCTTTGCTTCCAGAATTTTGACAAAGAACTTGCGGAGCTACCTGGCGAGTATGTTCCGCCAGCAGGCCGTCTGCTCCTTGCTGTCGAAGATAACCAGGTCGCTGGTTGCGTGGCCCTGCGAAGCATTGGCGAAGGAAGCTGCGAAATGAAACGGCTTTACGTGCGGCCAAACTTTCGCGGGCGAGGTTTGGGGCGGGACCTTGCGGAATCAATGCTCAGCGCGGCACGGGAAATTGGTTACGAGCGGATGCGCCTCGATACACTTCCTGGCAAGATGGGGCTGGCACTTGCAATGTATCGATCGCTGGGTTTTCGCGGAATAGACCCTTATTACCTTAACCCTGTTGCAGGCGCGATGTTCATGGAATTGGCGCTCACTTGAAGTACGCTTCCCTGTCCACCCACTTGCTCAACCAATCTGCTTGTGCCAAATTCTATGCTAGCAACGGAAATCTTTCTGGAGTCGTAACTAATGCCAAAGATTGACGCAGATACCGCTACTGGCCCCCAAGCCTTCGACGCCCCACAGGGTAAAAAGCTCGTGCTTGCCATTGAAGATGCGGGAATCGACATCCTTCATCGCTGTGGCGGCAATGCGCGCTGCACAACCTGCCGGGTCGAGATTCTTTCAGGAGATCCGGGTGAGATGGGTGAACTTGAGCGCAACCGCCTGGCGGTGGAAGCTGACCTTGCCGATAACGTGCGCCTCTCCTGTCAGATTCACGTCAATGACGACCTAAAAATCCGCGTTGTCAATCAAGCCAGCGTTAGGGGAATGGATGCTGGCCCGCGTCCTTTGGACGAATAACCTGTTACCCATTTAAGTAACAGGCGGGGCTATCGAAACGGATCAGCTCATTGCGTCCCGGGATAGTCTGGGTGTAATCTGCGCGCGTAATTCAAACAAATTAAGTGAACATGACAGACAAGAAGTCTGTCTTGCTGACACCCGGAGGGCCTATGCTAATTGAGTCAACTGTTCATCTCCCCATCAGTCTGGCTATGTTTCAAGATATATTTCACGCCCCAAACAGCGAGGCATTTCTGAGGATTTTGCTTCGCTGGGTCCACTTTGTTGCTGGTATCCTCTGGATCGGGCTGCTTTATTTTTTTAATCTCGTCAATGTTCCTTTCCAAAAGGCGCTTGATCCGGACACCAAGAAAAAGGTGAATCCGGACCTCCTCTCTCGCGCCCTTTGGTACTTCCGTTGGGGGGCGGTGGTTACGGTGTTGGCGGGCCTGGCTTACTTCGCGATGTATACACTTAAAGGAGACGTGAATAACGCAAATGCGATTGGCGGAGGGGATATCAACCTCTGGTGGGTGTTGTTTGCGTGGCTAACCTATCCAATTGTTCTGTTCGTCGTGGAATTCCTGATTATTAAGAAGGTACCTGCGCTGACGAAGGATGGACGGCTCTTTGCGGTGGTCATGTTCATTTTGGTCGCGATAATTACCTGGGGGCTCGTTAAGTTCTTCGCCGGCATGCTTACTGTCGGCGGTGAAAGCTGGGCCAGCAATAAGACCTATTCGATCGGTGTTGGTGGGGCCTATGGCATCTTAATGATGCTGAATGTCTGGGGTATTATCTGGCCGAACAACAAAAGGGTCATTGCGGCGACCGCCGGCACCGGGCCGGCCGCGCCGCCCGAATTGGCTCGCCAGGCTTTTCTTGCCTCGAGAACAAACGCCTGGCTATCCCTGCCGCTCCTTCTATTTATGGGAACGGCGCATGGTGATTGGGTAATCTTCGGGAAGAACTGACAGCCGTAGGAAATAGGAGGCAGAAGCAGGAGGCAGTAGGCAGGAAATCAACCCGTGTTGTCCTGACTACTGGCGTCTGCTCCTGCTGCCTCGTCTTCGTAACACACTAAATCCGCAACCTTTCAACGCATTCGCCACACTAAAGCGCAATAGTCAGGGTCGGTAGCACGGCAGCTTAGGCAGCCGAGAGCTTTTAACGGCGAAAGGTTTTTGAACGATCGTCAGGAGGTGGGATTAGACCATGAATTCTTACAAGGCCAGGCAGTTCAATCTAAGCGGTTTGCAGGGGATTTCGGACAAGACACTCGAGATGCACTTCAAACTTTATGAGGGCTACGTCAAAGAGACCAACAACTTGAACGACAAGATTTCAGAGTTCATTAAGGATGCCAAAGTAGATCAGGAAGAGATGCCTGCCTACTCCGAACTCACGCGCCGACTCGGTTTCGAATATAACGGCATGGTGTTGCACGAGTATTATTTTGAGAATCTCAGGAAAGGTGTTGGCACGGGCGATCCAGACCGCACGTCTCAATTCGGGAAAGCGGCTGAAACGAGTTTCGGCAGCTACGAGATCTGGAAAGCCGACTTCGTGGGGATTGGCAAGATGCGAGGTGTTGGCTGGGCCATCTGTTACGAGAACCCTGCAAATAAACGGCTCTCAAATCACTGGATCTCGCTGCACGAGACCGGCAATATAGCCGGTTTCATTCCTATACTAGTGATGGATGTTTGGGAGCACGCCTATCTGCTCGACTTCAAGCCGGCCGAGCGTCCGAAATATATAGAAGCTTTCTTCGCCAATGTTGACTGGAATGCAGTAGAGGGCCGTTTAAAGGGAGATGCTGCTGTAAGAAGTTCGGGCGGGTCGGCGAGGGCGACCTAATCGAGAAGATATTTTAAAAGTTCTCGCGCCGATGCAATGCCGACGCCACGAGGATCCTGCAATTCACCAGTGCCTATGATAGAGCGGCGGTGGTCTGACATTTGTTCCTGACGCAGACGCCGCCGCTCTTCCACAATTTCTGCCTTTTCTTTCTCGCGCGAAGTTGCGAGCCCGCCAGCGCTTATGAATTCAAACGATGCGGCTGAGTTCCTCGCGGTCGAACCAGGTTCCGTGGCCTTTGCAAACATCGACAATCACACTAGAGCAACGAGCAAAATTGACGCGGTTCATCAACTGTTTGCATTCTGGACAAGGCGCATAACTAACTTTGCTTTTCTGTAAAGCCCCACTCGCAGGTGCAGGCGAAGCGGTTCCGAGTACTGCTGCTTGCTCTTCCCGGTCGGCACAAATCTTTTCAAACGAAGCGACATCAACCCAGAGACCGATGCAACGTTCGCACTCTCGAACCGTTGTCGAGCCGATTGCGATAGCTTGCATGTCGATACGGCAGCGTGGACAACTTCGTGGTGATAAATTTCCACCTACTCGGGCCGCAGCTGCAGCGCCACACCGAGGGCAATGCCTGCTCCCTATGAACATCATGCCAAAACATGAAGCGCAGGCGATCGTTGCAAGCCGCGAGCCGCAATAATTGCAGAGCGGCTCATCTGTTGATGTTGCTGCGCCGCACATCGGACAGTTAAGTGTTTCCGCATTCATTAGCCGCATTCTAACAGTTGAGGTCAAACAGACCTATGATTGGCGCTTATGCGATTCTTGCCGCGTTCTCAAGTCTTGTGCTAATAAATCTTCTTGATAACATCTCGATGTCGTCGGGCACATTCCGCGCAAACCCGCATCTACGAGCATGTGATAAAAGAGAACTGATTCAGCGAAAAGGATACCTATAAAATGAGCGCACCCCACCGGAAGCAGTCGGACACTACACCCGAGCTTGACCAACTTTGTATCAACACAATTCGAACGCTGTCGCTCGATGCAGTGCAAAAAGCCGAATCAGGGCATCCGGGTTTGCCGCTCGGTGCGGCCCCCATGGCTTATGTGCTCTGGTCAAGATTTCTGCGCCACAACCCTAGAAATCCTGGCTGGGAAAACCGCGATCGTTTTCTACTATCGGCCGGCCATGGCTCGATGCTGCTCTATTCGCTGCTCTATCTCACCGGCTACGATCTCTCGCTCGATGAAATAAAGAACTTTCGCCAGTGGGGCTCAAAAACTCCGGGTCATCCCGAGAACGTGCTGACGCCCGGCGTGGAAATTACCACGGGCCCGCTGGGCCAGGGTTTTGCGAATGGCGTCGGCATGGCCATGGGGGCAGCACACCTTGCCACCAGGTTCAACCAGGAAGAATTTCCTCTTATCGATCACTATATCTACGCAATAGTTTCAGACGGCGACTTGATGGAAGGTGTGGCTTCAGAAGCCGCTTCGCTCGCGGGGCATCTTAGGCTTGGCAAACTGATCTATCTTTACGATGACAACAAAGTAACCATCGAGGGCTTTACTAATCTCGCCTTCAGCGAAAGCGTTTCCAGCCGATTCGAGTCCTATGGCTGGCACACGTCCACGGTTGAGGACGGCAACGATCTTGATGGGATTGAAGTAGCGATTCGTGACGCTCAATCAGTAACCACCAGGCCCTCGCTTATTTCGGTTAAAACAATCATCGGTTACGGCATGCCAACGGCCGGCACGCGCAAAGCTCATAGCGATGCTCCGGGCGAATCGGCGGTACGCGAAACAAAGCGGCATCTTGGCTGGCCGGAAGACAAACAGTTTTACGTTCCTGATCAGGCGCTCGAGCAATTTCGCCAGGCAATCGAACGCGGCGCGAGACAGGAGCAAGAGTGGAACGCCCTTGTCGAGGCGCATGCACAGAAGCATGGTGAGCTTGGCAAAACCTGGGGCGCAACAATGAAAGGCGAGTTACCCGCGGATTGGGAGCAGCGCTTGCCCAGTTTTGCAGATGCCAAACCTATGGCCACGCGGGCAGCCAGCGGAGAAGTTATCAATGCCCTGGCGCCGCATCTGCCAATGCTAATAGGTGGTTCGGCTGATCTCGGAGTGTCCAATAATACCGACATCAAGGGCGGGGATGACTTCGAAGCAGAAACATACGAGGGACGAATTCTTCACTTCGGCGTGCGGGAGCATGCAATGGGCTCCACGCTTACCGGGATGTCGCTGAACGGCGGCCTGATTCCTTTCGGCGGTACTTTCCTCACGTTCTCGGATTACATGCGACCGGCCATACGCCTGGCAGCACTTTCGGAAGTGCAGGTTATTTATGTGTTCACACACGATTCAATCGGTCTCGGTGAAGACGGGCCGACACACCAGCCAATCGAACATCTGGCAGCACTCCGTGCCATTCCTCACCTACTTGTGATTCGTCCCGCCGATTCCCATGAAGTTCGTGAGGCATGGCGAATCGCAATCCTGCGCCGCCATGGGCCTACGGCGTTTGCGCTTACTCGTCAAAAGGTTCCTCTGATTGACCGCAACCGTTACGCATCTGCGGAAGGGCTCCGACGCGGAGGCTACATTCTCGCTGAAGCTGAAGCGGCCGACGGGGATAGTCCCAGGGTTACTCCGAAGCTAATCCTCATCGCCACTGGCTCCGAAGTATCGCTTGCGCTCGAAGCACGCGAGACCTTGCAGAAAGAGGGCACTCCGACTCGTGTCGTTTCGATGCCCTGCTGGGAGCTCTTCGAAGAGCAGACGAAGGACTATCGCGATGAAATTCTCCCACCTTCAGTTAACGCCCGGCTTGCTGTTGAAGCAGGCGTCCGCCAGGGTTGGGATCGTTATGTTGGTCTGGGGGGCGACGTGATTTGCCTTGATCGCTTCGGCGCCTCGGCGCCGGGCGATGTTGCCCTGCGCGAGCTTGGGTTCAATGTTGAAAACGTCCTGAAGCACGCGCGTGCCTTGCTTTAGCGGTCAACGTACCGGACCGACTCCCGAATGAATGTATTTGGATGCGATTGGAGATTAAACTAATTCAGATCATCATCTTGGGGTATGGCCATGTCCAGCGAATTAGAAGAACTCAAAAACGACCTCTTAGCACTTCCGGTTGAGTCTCGGGCGTCGTTGGCGCACGCACTGATCGAGAGTCTAGATGAGGGATCCGACGAAAACACAGAGGAGATCTGGCGCACGGAAATCAGGCGCAGGTACCGAGATCAGAAGTAGACGATCCGTGCTAAAGTCGGCCGAACCAGTGCTACGTGAAGCTCGCGATCGACTGCGATGCATGAAATAGCAATTCACCGGTGTGGTATTTCTTCAACAAACTGGTTTCAGCAAGCGCAACACCTATCTCGATCGATTTAGGAGGCGACCCCCTTGCTTCAAGGACTCTTTCGCACAAAAAATCTCGACGATATTCTGGCGTCCATAGCTGGGCCACAATTCTCTCTGAAGCGCACACTTGGCGCGTTCAATGTAACGCTGATCGGCATTGGCGCCATCATCGGCGCCGGCATCTTCGCCACAGTCGGCTCCGCGGCGGCCGGCGACGCGCTGGCTGGACGGCCAGGCGCCGGACCCTCTCTAATGCTCTCTTTTGTTATCACGGCGGTGGTCTGCGGATTTACCGCGCTGTGTTACGCCGAACTTGCTTCGATGGTTCCAATCTCAGGGTCAGCCTATACCTATTCTTATGCCACGATGGGTGAACTGATCGCCTGGATTATTGGGTGGGACCTGATCATTGAATATGCCATTGGCAACGTTGCGGTGGCAATTAGTTGGGCAGAGTATTTTCACAAACTCCTACTCAACCTCGGCATACCCTTTCCTCATTGGTTGGCGGCGGACTATCGCTCCGCAATGATCCTGGCCCAAGAGGACCCGGCCGAGTATGCGCAGCTTTTCGGCTCGGCGCCTGAGCTATTCGGGATTCCCCTGATCGTCAACTTTCTTGCTTTCGGTATTGTCGCGCTAATTACAGTTGTGCTGGTTTGGGGTATCCGGGAGTCAGCCAACTTCAACGCCGGCATGGTTGCCGTTAAGATTCTAGTACTGCTGTTCTTTGTCGGCACCGCTCTCTATTTCGTTCCACCTTCGCAGATGGCCGCGAACTGGCGACCCTTTCAACCACAGGGGTGGGGCGGCACATTCGCCGGCGCCGCGCTGGTGTTCTTTGCCTACATCGGGTTCGACGCAGTCTCCACCGTTGCTGAGGAGACTAAAAACCCGGCCCGCGATCTTCCCATTGGTATCATCGGATCATTGATCGTTTGCACGATCTTTTACATCGTTGTGGCGGCTGTCTTCACCGGTCTTGTTCCCTTCACCGAATTGCAGAAGGTTTCCTCTTCAGGCCAGGCCGAGGCTCTAACAATGGCCCTCGATTACGTAGCGCCTGCCGGTGTAACACTGCCACAGACGATTGTCGCTTTTGGCTCAGTGGTGGCGCATACAGCAGTACTGCTCGTTTTCCAGTTGGGCCAACCGCGCATATTCATGTCGATGGCTCGTGACGGCCTGCTACCATCTGTTTTCGCCAGCATTCACCCGCGCTTTAAGACACCGCACGTGACAACGATTCTTACCGGCATTTTTGTTGGCGGCATTGCGGCGTTTGCAAACATCGAGTCGATGCTGAATCTCACCAACATCGGGACCCTGTTTGCCTTCATGCTTGTTTGTATCGGCATCCCCATTCTTCGTTACAAAGATCCCGATCGTAAACGGCCATTTCGCGTTCCCCTTGGCGCCTGGCTGCTGCCGATGCTTGGCGCCACCTCCTGCGTATTCCTGATGTATTACCTGTCAGCCGATACCTGGTGGCGCTTCATCGGTTGGTTGGTGCTGGGCCTTTCCATCTACCTGGCCTACGGCTACACCCGCAGCGCCATCGGAATTAAATTAGGACGTCCAAGTCGCACCCCCGTACCACTCAAGCTTGCAGCGCTTGGCTTTTTCGCTTTGGCCGTGGGTCTCTTTACCGTGCCCCACGACATCGGCCTGCGAGGCGTCGCCGACGCGGCATTCACAGCAAGTGATCCGCAACACGTTCGTGCCCTTGTGGGAGTGCTGCTGATCCTGGGTGGCTTCGCCCTGGGGGTAATCGGATCTGTAATGGTAGCAACAACGTCGCAAACGACTAACAATGCAGAATGAAAACACTTTGAGATCTTAAATATCTCAAATCTCAAATTTCAGATCTCAGACTCCAATCTCAGATCTCAAATTTCAGATCTCAAAGTGATGGTTTGTGAAGATTGTGGATCGATTTTTTGTTTCGTTCAAAGGGTTGGCCTCAAAAAGACACTGCGAAGCTGTTTCGCAAGAGCAGCGGAGGGGCGATAGAGAATTGAGGCCAAATCACGATCCGGCTAGGGAGGCATTTTAGCGTGACCTTGACCATTCTGGCGCTTGGATTTCTGGTCCTGCTAGTCGCCGCGTATCGTCTATACGGGGGATGGCTAGCGCGACAATTTCAGCTTGATGACGCCCGTCCAACTCCCGCCCATCGGGTGAATGACGGCGTTGACTTCGTTCCCACCAAACCGTTTTATCTTTTTGGACAACACTTCTCGGCGATTGCTGCCGCCGGACCGATCGCCGGGCCCATCCTCGCTTGCCAGGCGTTCGGTTGGCTACCCTGTCTGCTATGGATTGGTTTAGGCGTAGTGCTGATAGGCGCTGTGCACGATTTTGCGAGCCTCGCAGCGTCAGTACGTCACGGTGCAACTTCCATTGCTGAGATCACGCGCGAACATCTCGGCGACCGCGCAGGCCGAGCAATGATGGGTTTCATCTGGATTGCGCTGCTTTACGTGATCGTCGCTTTCGCGGACATTACCGCGGGGACTTTCACGGGCGGCTCAGAAGAATTGCGGGCCGCCGCGATCAATTTCAATCCCGGTGGAGCAGTTGCTTCGGCCAGCGTAATGTACCTCGCGCTTTCGCTCCTGCTGGGTCTCGTGCAACGCTACCTACATCCGCCGCTTTGGCTCGTCACGGCCATTTTTGTTCCTGCAGCCTTCGCCTTATCCTGGGTCGGAACAATGACTTCAAACTGGTTCGTCCTGGATCACAAGATGTGGGGAGTCTTAATTATCCTCTATTGCGGCGTTGCCTCGATGGTTCCTGTTTGGGCATTGCTCCAGCCCCGTGGATATCTGGGAGGATTCATTCTCTACTCAGCGCTGGCCCTCGGTATCATTGGCGTTCTCTTCGGCGGTTATGAAATCCGACAACCTGCTTTCCGGGGCTTCGATATCGGCGGGATGACGGGGACGCTCTTTCCCTTCCTGTTTGTGACGATTGCTTGCGGTGCATGTTCTGGCTTTCATGGACTTGTCTGCTCCGGCACAACTTCCAAGCAGGTTGATCGCGAGTCGCACGTCCGGCTCGTAGGCTACGGCGCCATGCTGGCTGAAGGCTTTGTGGCGATAATCGCCCTCGTAACCATCATGATCGTGGGACAAGAGACCTTAAGGGGAAAGGCGCCGGGAACTATCTATGGCAATGGCATCGGACATTTTCTCACCCTCATTATCGGCCAGGACAAACTGGCCTTCGCCATCACCTTCGGGGCTATGGCTTTCTCCACGTTTGTGTTTGATACGCTTGACGTCTGCACGCGTTTGGGTCGTTACATTGTGCAGGAGGTTTTCGGCTGGAAGGGTCGCGTGGGCGCGCTGGTGGGAACTTTACTTACTGTCGCGCTGCCTTTTTACTTTATCGTTTACGCCCCGCCCAACTCATGGTCGAAATTCTGGACGCTGTTTGGAGCTTCAAACCAGTTGTTGGCCGGGCTCACACTTCTTTCCATAACAGTCTGGCTCTACCAGGCGCGGCGGCGGATTGCTTTCACGCTCCTGCCTATGATCTTCGTGCTCGTGATCACCCTCTGGGCGCTTGTTTCTCTTGTTGTGGGAAACCTGCGGGTTACGAAAATCGGGTCGGGGCAATTGGACATCGAGTTAATCAACGCCATTGCGGCGGCGGCGCTGGTCGTGCTCGCTCTCTACCTGGCTATTGCTGCGCTCATTAAGATTCGCGGCGATCGCCAAACAGGGACGTTGCTGCCAGTTCACTCCGCGACCAGTTTGGAATGATTTTCAAACTGCACCACTAGCCCCCTTCTTCTGGATTGGACAGCCCGGCGGTAAATCGGCAATAATACCCGGTTTCATAGAGCGGCTAATTGGCGTTGGGGACCTTCCGAACGCGCCCTGTTACGCGTGATTTGTCTTAAGCTTCGTCAGAAAGTCGGCTGAGGCAATTTCTCGCCCCCCATTAAACATTTGGAAAGGAATCAAGTAATCGAGGATTTTGCTGATCTCTAAATCAGCTTGCTGTCAGTTTGCTTGACAGCGTTACTCATCAGCACGTCATGAATCACAACATTATCACTCAACGCACGTCATCAATCGGCCTACGAGTCGGCCGCCCGCTATTAACCCTGGTCGCTATGCTCGTTGGGGTCGCGGGTTACGCGTCACCTGCCTTTGCACAGTCGCATGGTGGAGGCGAAGCCAATTTAATCCTGCCTGACCTCTCCGATGTCACTTTTTTTGGCGGGATTGACGGCCATAACCTGCTGCTCGCCGGCATCGTCGTTTGTATGTTGGGCCTGCTTTTTGGTCTGGCCATGTATATGAACTTGAAGAAACTGCCCGTGCACCGCGCGATGCGCGAGATCTCGGAGCTTATCTATGAGACTTGCAAAACCTACCTGATTACGCAGGGCAAGTTCATCCTTCTGCTAGAAATCTTTATCGGCGCCGTCATCGTCCTCTACTTCGGCGTGCTCTCAGGGATGGAGCCCTTTCGCGTCATCATTATTCTCTTATTCAGTCTGGTGGGCATCGCGGGCAGTTATGGCGTCGCCTGGTTTGGCATTCGCGTCAATACCTTTGCCAACTCGCGCACAGCATTCGCGAGCCTTGAAGGCCGACCTTTCCCGCTCTACGCGATTCCGCTTCGAGCGGGCATGAGTATCGGCATGATGCTGATCAGCGTGGAGTTGCTGATCATGCTCTGCATCCTGCTCTTTATTCCAGGCGACTATGCGGGCCCGTGCTTCATCGGTTTCGCAATTGGCGAATCACTGGGCGCAGCGGCACTGCGTATCGCCGGTGGCATTTTTACCAAGATTGCCGATATCGGCGCTGACCTGATGAAGATCGTCTGCAAGATTAAGGAAGACGACGCGCGCAACCCTGGCGTGATTGCGGACTGCACCGGTGATAACGCCGGCGATTCAGTAGGCCCGAGCGCCGACGGCTTCGAGACGTACGGAGTGACGGGCGTTGCCTTAATCACCTTCATTTTGCTGGGCGTACGCAGCCCCACAGTACAAGTTCAGCTACTCGTCTGGATCTTCGTCATGCGCATCATGATGATCGTGGCGAGTGCGGCTTCCTATTTCATTAATGATGCGATCGCGAAGGCCCGCTTCAGCAAGCTTGAAAAGATGAACTTTGAGGCGCCTCTCACTTCCTTAGTGTGGATCACATCCATTATTTCGGTGGCGGTGACTTTCATCATTTCCTGGTTGACGATCCCGACTCTCGGCGGAGACGCGAGCTTGTGGTGGAAGCTCTCAATGATCATTTCCTGCGGCACACTTGCGGGTGCGATCATTCCTGAGCTAGTCAAGATCTTCACCTCAACGGAGTCGGCGCACGTGCAGGAAGTGGTTACCTCGTCCAGAGAGGGCGGCCCTTCCCTCAACATCCTATCGGGTCTCGTGGCGGGCAACTTTTCCGCCTACTGGCTGGGGATCAGCATCGTGATCCTGATGTCGATTGCCTATTACTTCAGTACCATGGGACTTGATCCGTTAATGGTCGCGGCGCCGGTGTTCGCGTTTGGTCTGGTGGCCTTTGGGTTCCTGGGTATGGGTCCCGTGACAATCGCCGTCGACTCTTATGGGCCGGTCACTGACAATGCGCAATCGGTTTATGAGCTTTCGTTGATCGAACAAATTCCTAATATTGAAGCCGAGGTAAAACGAGACTTCAACATGAACGTCAACTTTGCGCGCGCAAAGCACCTGCTCGAAGAAAACGACGGCGCGGGCAATACTTTCAAAGCGACCGCGAAACCGGTGCTGATTGGAACGGCGGTGGTCGGGGCCACAACGATGATCTTTTCGATCATGATGACCCTGACGAACGGACTCACTACGAACACGCAAAATTTGTCGCTGTTACATGCCCCGTTTGTTTTGGGCTTGATTACAGGAGGAGCGGTAATCTACTGGTTTACCGGGGCCTCAATTCAAGCAGTCACGACCGGAGCCTATCGTGCAGTGCAGTTCATCAAGGCAAACATCCGGCTGGAAGGTATTGAAAAAGCATCTGTGGAAGACAGCAAGAAGGTAGTCGAGATCTGTACCCAGTATGCACAGAAGGGTATGTTCAATATCTTTCTGACGGTCTTCTTCTCGACCTTGGCTTTTGCCTTCGTGGAGCCTTTCTTCTTCATCGGCTATCTGATTTCGATCGCAATCTTCGGTCTCTACCAGGCAATCTTCATGGCCAATGCCGGGGGCGCATGGGACAATGCAAAGAAGGTTGTCGAAGTTGACTTGAAGCAAAAAGGAACGGCGCTTCACGACGCAACGGTCGTGGGCGATACGGTCGGCGATCCCTACAAAGACACTTCTTCAGTGGCGATGAATCCAGTGATTAAGTTTACGACCCTGTTTGGCCTGCTGGCTGTTGAACTGGCGGTGTCAATTGCCGATCCCAGCGGGCGATTTGGTGAGAACGGACCTTTGATTAGTCATATTCTCGCGGTGCTTTTCTTCATCGCTTCTCTGGTATTCATCTGGCGGTCTTTCTATGGCATGCGAATCGGTGCCTTGCAGGCTGCAGCTACCGAGGATCGTGCGGAGAGAATGGCCGCGGACTGATAGTAAGTTTCGAGTTCCGGGTTCCGAGTTCCGAGTTCATGATTGCTTGGGGGCTCCAGACCTTAAAATATAGCCGGAAATCGAAACGAAAACTTGAAACTCGAAATTTGAACTTATGTACTCTTCATACGCCAAACCCGACACGTTGTTAGCCACCGCGCTTGCGCCGCTGGATTGGACTCGATCTGTTGCGCTCGTCTTTGCCTTCAGTTTGCTCACAGCGCTCGCCGCCCAGATTGTAATACCTATCGGGCCGGTCCCGGTTACCGGTCAAACATTCGCCGTGCTCTTAACCGGCGCCCTGCTGGGATCTCGGCTGGGAGGCATGGCGATGATTGTCTATTTAATGGAGGGCGCGATTGGTCTACCATTTTTCTACGGGGGCTCGGGTGGCATTTCGCATATCCTCGGGCCGACGGGAGGTTATCTGGTAGCTTTTCCGGCCGCCGCTTTTATCACGGGGGCTTTCGCGGAGAACTTTTGGGATAAGCGCTTCTTCACCGCAGTTGCTGCTATGACGGTCGGCTCATTAGTCATCCTCCTCGCCGGGTGGGCCTGGTTTGCGATACTCACTCATACACCCCCACTCGTTAGCTTCCAAGTCAGTGTGGCTAAGCTTATTCCGGGCGACATCATCAAGATTCTACTAGCTGCGGCGGCACTACCTGCCGGGTGGAAAATCCTGCAAAAGAAAGCTTCCGAAAAACCTTAATCCCAATCTCACCAACCTGAGATCTTTGAGCCGTTGACTGACCTCGACGGCTTTTTTCATTTCAAAAACTCATATTTTGCATTGACCGCTCTATGACACTTGTAGTAGAGCCACCCTCAGTTGTAGTAAATAACCGTTGGGAGTGGCAATGAGTAAAAGCCCTGAAGTTAACGAAACTTGAAATGGAAATTATGGGCGCGGTCTGGGCGCTGGGCAGTGAGAACAGCTCGACCCAGGAACGAAAACACCACGGAGCGATAAGCGTCGTGGAGGAAGTGCGAAATGATGGCCGCGCACGCATGGAAGGTGCCACGAATGGTTTGCCCTGCAGATGGCATTCTGGGTGCCCAAGGTGGCAGACCACCTCTGGCAGGCGACTCTATTTGCGCTCATTGTGCTCGGGGCCACCTTAGCGCTTAAGCACGGACCCGCGCGCGTGCGTCATTCCTTCTGGCTGCTCGCGTCGGCCAAGTTTATTGTGCCCGCCACCTTCCTGGTCTTCCTGGCAGAGCAGGATTGAGAATATCAGGTCCACAAATAACACAAAGCGCAGCCTGGCCGCCGGACCTCGCGCAGTCGCCACCACATTGATGGGCCTGGCATTAGTCCTGATGGTTGTAGCCGGCGTGTTCAGCCGCGTCCGCGGCGCGAACACTAGGGTTGCAGACACAGCCAACGAGGGTAACGAACCTGTAGATTTAACTTCACAAGCTGAGGAGTCGAGCGCCGCAGATCAGAAGGGAAGGTTACCCCAGCCGACTCAACCAGCTCGACCAACTCAACCAGCTCAGCCAACTCAACCAACGCGGCCGATTCAACCAACTCGGCCTATTCAACCAGCCCAATCTGCTCAAGCAACTCCATCTGCTCAACCACCTCAGCCACCGTCGATCATAACGCCTCCTCTACCTCCCAGCGCGCCACAGTGAGAACTCAGGAATCTCCTGCCAAGACAAAGGAAATGTCTGCACAGAAGCAAGACAAGAAGGTTGATAAGGGAGGGCTGATTGAAGCGCCACTCCTGTTTACCCGGAAGAGGCTAAGAAGCAAAAGATCGTACAACTTCGTGCTTGATAAAAAGTAGGCTGGTCGTGGTTGAGTGCCAGCCATTACCGAGTGCTTGCCTGTTTAAACTCTGCAGCCGCCACTTGCGCATAAAAGAAGGCCACCCGAATCCGGCGACCTTCTTTATTTTAACTCCTGCCTTAGATGCGGTTCAGGCATCTTGCCTGTCACCAAACATCGTCCTTAATTCGCAATCTCAACGATGCCTATGCTTGGTCCCAGAGGATTCACCAACGTCCCGTTGGCATCCTCCATTGTTACTAACAAGCCGAAATCGGGAAGAGTGGTTTCCGATTGGACCTGACCTTCGTTGCGTCCTGGCATATTTGTGATCTGGCCAAGTTTCACGAATTGATTGTCTGGCGACACCGCCCAGACCGTGAACATCTTCCCCGTGGGTGCTTCTTTCAGGTCGTGGAAACGCAGCTTCACTTCCGTCGGTCCATCTTTGCGCGGCTTGATGAAGACGTTAGCACGCGCTCCGGTCATGGCGCCGCTGAAATTGATCTTCATCTTGGTATCGTCGCCCTTCTTGTATGCCGGTATGTTGAGCATCGGCACCGTATAACTAGTGGCGGCGGTGGTTGCAACGGTGGTTACAGCGGTGGTGACAGCGGTCGGGGCAACGGTGGTCACAGCGGTCGGTGTAACGGTGGTGACAGCTGTGGTGGCAACGGCTGCCTCTGTTGTGCTGGCTGCTACCTTTTCGCCAACCGGATTCGTCGTGTGCGGAATTACGGCGAAGCCTTCTGGTACGGCGCTCCGGAAGAAGACTTTCGTGTTTGGATCGTAGGCTGTCAGGCTCGCTTCCGGTGAAGCGACCAGCATGAATTTGCTGAGCGGCGTTGTGGTGGTGAATGTTCCTACTCCGTTGGTCACTGCCACCGGCCCAAGAGACGTAACTACCCCGGCGTCGTCCACCGCGTAGAGGTTGATTCCTGTTACATCCGCGGGCACGTCCGTTACGTTCAAAACGATCTTGGTTCCATTGTCATCCCGCAGGATTGTGGCAACACCTTTCGACTTGCTTAGAGTTACCGGATTTAAGTTAATCTTTACTTCTTTGCCGACTGGATACTCGATCACGGTAAACGTTCCATCGGGATGCTGCACTGTCTTGGTAACTGTGGTTGGCGTTTGGGTAACTGTTGTGGTGGTTATAGGTTCTTGTCCCAACGCGAGAGCGCCAGATGAAAGAACCAGTATCGCTCCGGCGAGCACTGATATCGGTTTTTTACTCATGCGAACTTTTCTCCTTACTAACGAATCGCTATTATTTGGCCTTGCTTCTAACAAGCTGCCTTCAAACGGGCAAGCTGCCTTCAGATTGGGGGGTGATACTGCTGGGGGGAAGATTCTAAAAGGGCTAATACTTAAGTAGGTGGCAATACCAATGCCAGTTAGCAGCCGGGTCAGTGAAGTTGCCCGCCATCGCAGAAAGATCATGAAATAAACATCCAGCGCACTCAAAGTTGTCGAACTATTGACAAAAGCCTTTCGGATTAATGGTGAGAGATAACGGCGTTGTAAGTTCAAGCTACATTTGGTGAAGGAAACGTGCAACCGAAGCATACAGGTGTACGCGATCGCATTTGGGAATCTCTTTGATGAAGATTTGCTAGTACGCGAGGAGTTCCTTGATTGCTTTTGCCACATCAGACGCCTGCGGGAGGATTGCTTCCTCAAGTTGCGGAGCGTAGGCGACAAAGGTATCGAGTGCGGCGACCCGACGCACCGGCGCATCGAGATGCTCGAACAACTCGTCCGAAATGCGGGCTGCGATTTCGGCCCCGTAACCGAAGGAGAGGGAGTCTTCGTGAGCTACGATAACTCTGTTGGTCTTCATGACAGTCGCAGCGATGGCATTCCAATCGTAAGGAGCCAGGCTGCGCAAATCGACGATCTCGATACTGATACCCTGTTGCTCAGCTTGCTTCGCTGCCACAACTGAACGTTGCACAAGCGCGCCGTAGGTGATGATCGACATGTGAGTGCCTTCGCGCACAGTCCTGGCTTTACCGAAGGGAATCATGAAATCGTCCGGTGGGTATTGCGATTTGTTGTAGGCCTGACGGTAGAGATGTTTGTGCTCGAGAAACAGTACCGGATCGTCGCAGCGAATCGCGGTGCGCAATAGACCATTCGCGTCAAGGGCATTAGAAGGATAGAGCACTCGCAATCCAGGAATCTGCGTGAAAGTAGAAACGCCAGACTGCGAGTGATAAACCGCACCGCCTTTCAGGTACCCACCGATCGGGACGCGAATCACGAGCGGCGCTTTCCATTCGTTGCCTGAGCGCCAGCGCAGCAGTGCCAGCTCGTTGCGAATCTGGTGCATGGCGGGCCAGATATAATCAAAGAATTGAATCTCGACCACTGGTTTCAGCCCGCGCGTGGCCATGCCAATTGCGCGGCCGACGATGTTGGCCTCGGCGAGAGGTGAATTAAAGACTCGGGCGCCGCCAAACTTCCTCTGCAGGTTTGCCGTGACCTTGAACACCCCGCCTTTACCTTTGACCTTTTCCAGATAAGTGTCGCGCGAAACATCGGCAACGTCCTCGCCAAATACGATCATGCGCGGATCGCGGGCCATCTCGGTGTGCAGGCAGCGATTGATCAGGTCAACCATGGTCCCCGCGTTTCCGGAGAGCTCGGCTCCCTCTTCGGTATCAAACTGCTGCGAACAGGGATCGACATCCGGGGAAAAGACATAGAGTTTGGCAGTATCAGGAGCCGGCTGGGGACTGGCGAGCGCCTGGTCGGCAGCTTCAGTAATTTCCTTGTCGATGTCGTCCTTAATCCTCTGCAAACCGTCCTGGTTGATGATGCCCTCGTCTATTAACAACGCGCCAAAGCGCTTGACCGGATCGCGCTCCGAATCAGCGGTGCGCTCCTCATCAGGACGATAGAGCCGCTCATCATCAGAGAGCGAGTGGGAGTAGGGGCGGATCACTTTTGCATGGACCAACGCAGGTCCCAGGCCTTCACGGCAGTGTTGCACTGCGCGTTCCATCGCGGCGTAAGACTCGAGAACATCGGTACCGTCACAACGCTCTACGAGAAGATTGGGAAAGTTTTCCACGAGCCTGGAAACGTTTCCGCCCGGCGTTTGCACTTCAACTGGAACGCTGATCGCGTAGCCGTTATCTTCAAGCAAGAACAGCACCGGAAGCTTAAGGTTGCAGGCCGTATTCAAAGCTTCCCAGCACTCTCCTTCACTGCTTGTTCCGTCACCCAGCGAAGCGTAAGCCACTTCATCCGCGTGAAAGGGCACCCGTTCCTTTAGCTCCCTAATCAATTTGACGCGGTATCCCGCTTCCGCACAGCCCACTGCCTGAAGCAGCTGTGTTCCGGTGGGAGAGGATTGCGAAACGATGTTGAGTCTCTTAAGCCCCCAGTGTGAGGGCATCTGGCGGCCGTGCGAGTTTGGATCTTTCTCGGCCCCCACGGCGGCAAGCAATTGTTCGAGTGGGGTCATCCCCAGTTGCAGACAAAGAGCACGATCGCGATAGTAGGGGTAAAACCAGTCATAGCCCGGTTTCAGAACCATGCCAGCGGCCACCTGCACAGCTTCATGGCCGGCGCCGCTAATCTGGAAAAAAATCCTATTCTGTGCCTTGAGTTGAATTTCTTTGTCGTCAATCTTCCGCGAAAGATACATCGTGCGATAGATCGCGATCATCTGCTCGCGACTGAGTCCGGGACGCTCAGGTTGCTCTTTTGCTTGAGCTACTTGAGGGACAGTCGCGGTTGCAGCCGGCGCGAACTGTTCGGCTACTGCCGACCCTTCCGCCAGATGCAGATCTTGAGGCACAGCTGTGGGCCTGGAGGTTGGCTGACTTGCCGTCGCTGGTTCGGCACCGGATTGGGGGTCGGTCAGTGGCCCGGTTTTTCTAACCAGTTTTAGTACCTTCATGTCAGGTTTCATACACAGTTCATTTTAGCTGTGCCACGCTTCACTTCGCATTGATCCCATACTCAGTCGATAGTATCGTACGGTATTCTTCAGCCATCGAAGGGTGCCCGTGCGCTAGAGCTGCTTCAATTCCTCGACGGTAAGCATCACTTGCTTTATCTCGGTCGCCGGTTTTCTCATACGCGGAAGCCAACATCCCAAACGCGTTTCCTTCGTCGTCAGAGTTGGCCAGATAGCGATCCAGCATTTCAACCAGTGCTTCATTCAGACCGGCCTTCTCATACTCTTTTGCGAGACCGAAGAGCACGCTGCTGTTACTGGGATCCGATTCCAGTATCTGTTTGAAAATGTCGATTCTCGATGTGGACACTGTGCGAACCCTTCTGTGCGTCCTGGTTTTTTGTTTCCTTCTTGGTAAGTCAGACCGCACGGTCATCCAGCACCTTGCATGGACAGCTTACTCATTTCCCAATCAGCAATTTCGCGATCGTCTGCAACTGCATGTTGGAGGTGCCTTCGTAAATTGCGCCAATCTTGGAATCGCGCCAGAATTTTTCGACAGGGTAATCCTTTACAAAGCCATAGCCACCATAGAGCTCGATGGCAACGGAACTGATTCGTTCGGCAGCACGCGAGGAGTAGAGTTTACCCATCGCCGCCTCTTTGACGAAGTTCAAACCCGCATCCTTCATGCGCGCCGCGTTGTAGACCATTAAACGCGCGGCCTCCAGTTCCGTGGCCATTTCGGCCAATTGAAACTGAACGCCTTGAAACTGATTAATCGACTTGCCAAATTGCTGGCGCTCGCTTGTATAGGCAAGTGCCGCCTCCAGCGCGCCGCGAGCGATGCCGATCATCTGAGCCCCTATGCCAATGCGGCCTTCATTCAATGTCTCAATCGAAACTTTGTAGCCTTTGCCTACGTCGCCAAGCACATTCTCTTTGGGCACTTTGCAATCCTCCAGAATCAATTCGGTTGTGGAAGACGCTCGAATTCCCAGCTTGTTCTCTTTCTTGCCGACAGAGAAACCAGCGAAGTTCTTCTCGACGATGAATGCCGTGATGCCGCGATAACCGGCGTCCGGATTTGCGTTGGCAAACAGCACAAATATCTCGGCTTCGATCCCGTTTGTGATCCAGAGCTTCTGTCCATTGATCAGATAGTGGTCGCCTTGATCCGTGGCACGAGTTTGCATGGCAAAGGCGTCTGAGCCTGACCCAGCCTCACTTAGCGCATAGGCCCCCACACTCTTACTAGCAAGTTGCCCGAGATATTTCTTCTGTTGCTCCGGAGTGCCCCACCGAATCACGGCGTTATTGACGAGGGTGTTTTGTACGTCAACGAATACACCAACCGAGGCATCAACCCGCGAAAGCTCTTCAACCGCAAGAATCGAGTTGAAAAAGGTTGAGCCGGCGCCACCAAACTCTTCCGGAGTTTCAATAGCCATAAGCCCGAGGTCGAAACACTGCTTAATGAGCGCGGGGTCGAGTTTGGCCTGTTCATCCATTTCTTCGACTCGGGGGCGCAGCTCTCCCTCCGCGAATTCCCGCACGCTGGCGCGAAACATCTGCTCGTCTTCCGAGAGCGTCGTCAAAGGAAGCCCGGACTTTTGTTCGATGACTGTTTGACTCTGACTCATCTTCACCTCTGGCATCCGGGCCACGATGATCGACCCCGGCCTCGCTGCAGATTCGTTAAGGGATTTGCACTTGAACATCCAGCATCATAATCAACGGAAAAGTTAAAGGCAAAAGGCGGACAGCCCGCGCGTTAGCGGCCTCACGCCTTAAGGCCTGCTTGATAGCGGTCGTGCTGCTCGCCATCCACTCTTGTCGCGGCTCATGAAGTCAGAAGCTTGATGGTACGCGAGCTCCACTATCCTTGCTCTAAGAGAGCGAGGGGCATGCAGCTTGCCGGGTGCAATTAAGCAGATGCATGATACGGGCGCAGATCTCAATTTAGAATTCGGGCCGAAGCAATCTACTAGAGGAATGTCCAAACCCTCCACCAGCGGCAGCAAAACCAGAAGACTCGCGCCTATCGGCATCCTGTTCGCAGTTCTGGGGCTGTTACTCTTTGCCTACTCGGTCAAAAACGTCGGGGTTTCGCAAATCACCGACGGTATTCAGCGACTGGGAGCCGGCTTCCTGCTTGTGCTGGCGCTTTCCGCGGTACGTCAGAGTGTTCGCTCGCTCGCCTGGACCAAATGCTTTGAGCCGCCATATAGAATTACCTTTCGAGATGCTTTTGCGGCGCGAGTAATGGGTGACGCGCTGGGGAACATCATACCTCTCGCCAGCGTGGCCGTGAGTGAACCGTCAAAAGCCGCGTTTGTGAGACACAGGGTGCCGCTTATGGCGGGTCTGTCGGCCCTGGCGATTGAGAATATCTTTTATAGCCTTTCGGTCGTGCTTTTTATTTTCTCCGGCATGACGGCGCTATTACTTAGTTTCTCTCTACCGAAACCTTTGCGTTATGCAGCGTTGGGTTCTCTGGTAGCAATAATCATCATCGCCCCACTCTGCTATCTGGTTGTTCGCAACCGCTGGAAGTTTTTAAGTGGGGCATTCTCATGGCTGCACAGTTTCGCGGGCGAACGAAGCTGGACCGGAAAAGCTAATGCGCGCGCGCAAACTTTGGAGGAATGCATCTACGGGTTTTACGACCGAAACCGCGGACGCTTTCTTGCGATATTCGCGCTCGAGATTTGTTTCCACCTGGCAGGCATTACTGAAATTTACGTAACGCTCTTTTTTGTCAGCGAAACCGTTGCGCCCACACTGCTCACTGCTTTCATTCTGGAATCAGTCAACCGCGTGATCAATGTTGTCTTCAAATTTGTGCCATTGCGCACTGGAGTGGATGAATATGGGTCAGGCGCGCTGGCGAAGGTCTTAGGATTTGCGAGAGCAAGCGGCGTAACGCTGGCAATAGTGCGCAAGGCACGAGATATCTTTTGGACGACGATTGGCGTCGCTTTGATCGTTCGGCGAGGACTATCGCTGCGCGCCGCTGCTTATCAGGGTGAAGAAGTCGGTGATGAAATCAAGATTGCGGCAGGAAAAGCACCCAGCCTCCCGGCCGGTTGATCCTCACCCGGAACCTGCGAGCGATCATTCATAAGCCAACGCGCTCACGGCATCCAGATTGGCAGCGCGGATTGCCGGATAGAGCGCTCCCACAGCTCCGCCCACGAGACCAATTGACGCCGCAGTTAGAGCCCACGCCCAGCTAAACTCGAACATAAGCCCGTAAAAACGGTGGATGAAGTAACCTGCAAAAAATGAGAGGATAAAACCGGCGATTAACCCAATGACGCTGATCAGCATGGCCTCTTTTTCAATGAGGCCGATAATGAAACCGCGTGAGGCTCCCAGCGCTTTCAGGATACCGATCTCGCGAGTTCTTTCCGTGATCGTTGTGTACATCGCGAGCATAACTACCAGGGCGCTCACTACCGCTGCCAACCCGACAAGCACGCGCAAGAAGACGCCCAGGTACGGGATGCTCTGCTCCGGGCTGACAAAAACATCTTCGGTAAACTGAATCTTGTTACCTGGTAATGCCTGGGCTATTCGTTTTGCAATCTCTCTTTTATCGCTCCCATTGCGTACCTTGACCATGATGTAAGTGGCTTTGTCGCGCGCCTCAATCGCTTCCTGCATTGCGGCAAGCGGCATCTTCACGCGGGCAGTCGACTCAGGCGAGTAGAGGCCCACAACGCGGTATGGTCTATCACCAAAAATCTTAATTTCACTACCCACACCAAGTTTGTTGTTGCGCGCCTTTGTTTCGTCGATCACAACCTCGTACATGCCCTGTGGCGCACGGCCGGCGATAAGCTGAATGCCATTAATCCTGGAAAAGGGTTCCCAATCGACACCTTCTATCCGCTCCAACCCGAAACCGCGATTGCCCTGGAGTATATGGACGATCACAGGCAGTGCATCTTCCACACCGTCGACTGCCTTCAGTAGTGCGACATACTTCGTATTTAGATTCGCTGTGGAGGAAGTTAACTGCATTGAACCCGGACGCGTGAAAACTATTTCCGCGCGGAGGTTTGAAGCACGACGCATCATATCATTCGACATGCCACGCGCGAGACCGGTAAAAAGCATTATCAGGGCGACACCAAGCGCGACGCCCGCAACGCTCACAAGCGTGCGAACAGGTCGTTGGCTGATATTAGAGCGAATTAGATTGTCCATCGGTCTAGTGGTTCAGGAACAGACGACGAGCGGCCACCAACTTCTCTATCGGTTCACCAGCGGACTATACCTTAAGCCTAGTTGGCTGCCGCCACCAACCGCGATTAAACAGCTTGCCCAGTTTCGACTCGCTTATTACCGGACTTTGTATTGCAGACGGAACACCAGCACCCCATACAGCAATCCTTACTAGTTTCGTCTATAATCCCGGCCATTCAACAGCAGGGGATTGAGATTCTTGGCAGGTCACATGAATGCGAGTAGCTCGACGCCGGCGGTCGGGATTAGTGAAACGAAAACCCCGCGGGCGGCAGTGGCGTTAGTCCGGGGCGGCCTTCTCGCAAGACTGGAATGGACTGTCGTCGGTACGCTGGCGATATTTATTGTCCTGGGTTTTGGCTTGCGGGTAAGTAGGCTTGGCGCTATTGGCTTTGCGGAAGACGAAATGAACAAGCTCGATGCCGTGCGCGCGTACAGGCGCGGCGACATCACCGCGAATGCCGAGCACCCCATGATCATGAAAGCGTTAATGTTCGCTTCCCTGGAGGCGGCAAGTGCCTGGCACAAACGGGGCGGCAGGCCGATTAGCGAGGAAACTGCGCTTCGCCTTCCAAACGTAATAGTGGGCACCTTGACGGTCATTCCGCTTTTCCTGCTGACTGCAGCTTTCTTCGATCGCTGGACAGGATTATTAGCAGCCGGGTTTTGGGCGTTTGGAATTAACGCGATCACTATGAATCGCGTCGGCAAGGAAGACACCCTGCTGGTGTTTTTCATGCTCTTCGCTTTCTATTTCTATCTGCGAGCAAAGCAGACGAGTCCCCGAAACGTGGCCGTGCGCCGGAAGAATTACATCCTGAGCTCCATCTCTTTTGGACTCATGCTAGCCTCTAAATATTTTCCCCATTACTTCGGCCTCAACGCTCTTTATCATCATTGGTTTCACGTCCGCAATGCTGGGCCTGGTGAGCCTGGTGGCAAAACACCGCTGATCTTTTACCTTTTGCTTCCGGTCGCCTTCATCATCGCTAACCCTGCGTTACTGATACCAGAGGTGTGGGAATACCTGAATGCTTATATGGGCGAGCGCCTCCTGGTCCATACCGGTTATCTTTTCGGGGATCGGCTCTATAAAAACACCATGTCAGCCACTCCTTTCTGGGGCACACCCGTCTATTTCTACCTTCTCTTTATGGCGATCAAGATCCCGCTTCTTGTCGTGGCGGCTTTCATTTCGGGACTTATCGTCTCAATTAAGCGACGGGGTCATCCGGGCCACGCTTTCCTGCTATTTATGTTTCTATTCTGGATCGTCCCTTATTCGCTCGTCGGGGCGAAGTGGATGCGTTACACGCTCTCACTAATGCCATCCGTTTACATGCTTGCAGCAGTTGGAGCGGTCGCGGGGATAGGTTTCTTGTCCTCTTTTGTCAAGGGCTCAGAGCGGGATCCCCAGGCGGGCAGTTCGCGTGGGGTGCAAGTTCAGGCGCCTCTCATGGTTTCCGCGCTTCTAGTCTTGATCTTGCTTGTTTTACCCGCCTGGACCGCCTATGCAAACCGTCCACATTACGCACTATACACCAATGCCCTGGGCGCGGGACGAGCCGGATACTATTTCCCGCACGATGAATTTTACGATGATGGTTTGCGCGAGGCGATCAAGTTCGTCTGCGATAACGCGCCGCGCCGTGCAGCAATTGCACACGAAACACCCGCCGTGGCTCGCTACTATCTGGAACGTTTCGCGCGATTGGATCTAGCTTCCCACGCCATGTCAACACCTGAATTTGATCCGCAGAAGCTTTCCGCTCCGGCGTTCATGATTGTCCAGAACGGGCGAATCTACTTTGAGAATCGCGACAAGATTAGTTTTATACGCGCTAATTTTAAGAGGGTTTACGAGGTAAGGATCAATGAGATCACGGCGGCCGAAGTTTTTTCGAACCAGTGACATAAAAACCAGCAGAAGGCCTTCCTTCCTTTCATGCGCAACCGCGCTCGCGCTAACGCTGGCAATCTTTGCGCTTACCGGTCTTGTAGTCGCTGGCCAAACCACGCCACCCAAGCGAGTACATGTAACCATTCTTGGAACAACTGATCTGCATGGGAATCTGCTTCCTGTTGATTACTACACAAACACACCGGACAACCGCGGCATCGCAAAAATCGCCACCTTGGTTAAGCGCACACGGAAAGAGAATCCAAATCTGGTGCTTGTCGATTCAGGTGATACGATTCAGGGAACGCCACTCGCCTATTACCACAACAAAAAGAATAACAAGCCTCCCGACCCGATGATGCTGGCGATGAGTGCGCTCTCTTACGACTCAATGACGGTGGGAAATCACGAATATAACTTTGGCTTGCAGGTGCTGGGGAAGGCCCGGAGCGAAGCGCAGTTTCCCTGGTTATCCGCGAACACATATGACAAAGGGACCGATCAGACTCATTACCAACCCTACATTGTTAAAGAAGTTTCCGGCGTGCGCATCGGCGTGCTCGGCCTCACAACCCCAGGCATCCCCAACTGGGAAAACACGCAAAACTACGCCGGGCTGGAATTTCGTGAACCAGTCAGTGAAGCCAGGAAGTGGGTCACCGTCCTGCGCGAGAAAGAGCGTGCCGACGTGGTCGTGATCGCTATGCACATGGGCCTGGAAGAAGACTTGCGCACGGGGGGAATCAATCCCGGACAGGTGCCCAATGAAAACAGGGCACTGACAATTGCGGCCCAGGTTCCCGGAGTAGACGCGATTTTCATGGGCCATACTCATCGTGACGTGCCCTCGCTTTACTTGAATAATGTCATGCTGACTCAGGCAAACTATTGGGGTCGTCATCTGGCTCGCGCGGATTTTTACCTGGAGAAAGATGGTGATCGCTGGCGCGTTTACGCAAAGTCCGCGCGCACCATTCCTGTGGACGACAAGGTCGAGGCAGACCCGGAGTCGCTGAAGATTGCTGAACCTTATGACAGAGAAACACAAGGCTGGCTCTCCAGAGTGATCGGTGAGTCGGCAGAGGAACTAAGTGCCAGGGATGCGCGTTTTCGTGATACTGCAATTCTCGATCTGATACAACGTGTGCAGTTGGAAACAGGCGGCGCTGACGTTTCAATGGTGGCGAGCTTTAATCCCAATGCGCGCATCGTTAAAGGAGCGGTGACGGTGAGGGACATTGCTGGACTCTACACTTATGAGAACACCCTGGTCGTGCTGGAAGTTACGGGCCAGCTACTAAGAGATGCGCTCGAGCACTCGGCGAGGTATTTTCGAGCTTATGAATCAGGAAAGACCGCTGCTGATCTGGTAGACGAAAAAATTCCTGCCTACAACTTTGACATCGCGGAGGGCGTCACTTACGTTCTCGACATCACCAAACCGTTTGGGCAACGAATTCAAAATCTTCGCTTCCGTGACAAGCCAATAGATCCGAATCAAAAACTGAAGCTTGCTACCAATAACTACCGGGTCAACGGGGGCGGCGGATATACGATGTATAAAAGTACGCCCGTTGTTTATCGATCTAGCGCGGAGATCCGGGAGTTGATCATTGACTGGGTTGAGCGTCACAAAACCATTCCTACTCAGCCGACAAACAACTGGCGTCTTGTGCCGTAAAGTTATTCCGATGAGGGAGAGTCTGGATCCGACGAGGTGGGTTGTTCGTCTGCTACCCAGGAGACGAAGAGTCGCAGCCAGTTTTCTGTGGGCTCTGCAATCTGGACCCCGACTCGGGCCGTGCCGTAGATTGCCGGCGCCACGCGGACAACCATTGCAGTCACTTCGATCGGAGCGCCGTCAGGGCGATGGGCCCGCAGATAGAGGCGCTCACCGCGGTTTACCTTCTGATTGAGGTGAAAAAGTGTGCCCGATGTCGAGATATCGTCCGTCTCTGTGGGCTCGCTCCATGCGGAGCCATCTTCCGCGCGTCCAGAAATGACGATCGGCAAACGCAGCGCCATTCGCAAAGCAAACCGCCGCTCCTCATTGTTGTAAGATGTGCTCATATGCACAAGCGATCTACACATTCAGGAAGAATGCGCCAAACGCGCATCTTCGTTCCCCTCTTTCCAGCTGTAAAAACCTTCGCCGCTCTTCTTGCCCAATTTTCCCTCGTGCACCAGGCGTCGCAGGACCGCTGGCGGACGAAATGTCTCGGAACCGAGTGCGCGGTGTAGATACTCTGCGATATTAAGGCGAACATCAAGGCCCACAAGGTCAGTGAGCTTCAGTGGGCCCATCGGGTGGTTGTAGCCAAGTTCCATTGCTTTATCAATATCGCTTGCGCTGGCCACGCCTTGTTCGAGCATGCGCATCGCCTCAAGCCCCAACGCCACCCCCAGCCGGCTCGAAGCAAACCCGGGCACGTCGTTAACAATTATCGGTTCTTTGCGCATGCGGCGCCCAACCTCGCGCACTGTCTCCACGGTATCGCCGCCGGTGGCCTTGCCAACCACGATTTCCAGCAGGCGCATTAAATGAACTGGATTGAAGAAATGCATTCCCACTACTTTTTCGGGTCGCTCGGAAGCCTTTGCGATCTCGCTGATCGAAAGCGACGATGTATTAGACGCGAAGACAAAGTGCTGATCCGAGAGTGATTCCGCTTCCCGAAGTATGGCTTGTTTCAACTCCAGTTTCTCCGGCACTGCTTCAATAATCAATTCCGCCTTTGAGATCTTCTCCAAATGTGTGGAGCCGTGAATGTAATCGAGAGTTTGCTCGCGATCCGCTTCCGTGAGCTTGCCGAGTTGTATTCCCCTGGCGAGGTTGCGTTCGATGGACCGTATTCCCTGAGCAAGAGTGTCACGATCGACATCGTGGAGGATGACGCGGTAACCGGCGGCCGCAGCGACCTGAGCTATACCGTGGCCCATCGTTCCTGCCCCAACCACAGCTACTGTTTGAATCGTTTGCGGATTGCTGACGGCTTTCAAGCGTTTGCCAGACTCTCCTGTATGCCGGGCTGCGCGGATCTGTAAGGCCGCAAGCCCTTGTTCGACTACTCTTGTATCCGTAGTTATACTATACGCTCAACAGAAAAGGCTATACCTTATGCGGTTAGTAGCAATATTCCAAATTCACCTGATCTACACAAACGAGGCTCAATGAGCAAAGAAACGCTCCACAAGGAGGTTGTGATCATTGGTTCCGGACCAGCCGGATTGACCGCGGCTATTTATTCCGCGCGTGCCAACCTGAAGCCACTTCTGATTGACGCTCCTCCGGACGCTGAGAAGCAGACGTCGCCAGGCGGGCAATTGATGATCACGACCGACGTAGAAAATTATCCTGGCTTTTCCAAGGGCATTCAGGGGCCTGATTTGATGGCTGAGTTTCGCAGGCAGGCCGAACGTTTCGGCACAGAATTCCTGGAAGCGTGGATCACCAAAGTGGAACTCCAACAGCGACCCTTCACGCTTTATACCAAGGATCAGGTGATCACTACCGAAACTCTGATTATCGCTTCCGGGGCTTCGGCAAAGTGGCTGGGAATCCCCGGTGAAGCCAAGATTCCGGATGGCCTGGGTGGTCATGGGGTGTCGGCCTGTGCGACCTGCGACGGCCCACTGCCGGCGTTCCGCAACAAACCGTTGGTCGTGGTCGGTGGTGGCGACACAGCGATGGAAGAAGCGACGTTCTTGACGCGTTACGGTTCGCGCGTTTACGTGGTTCACCGACGCGACAAGCTGCGAGCGTCGAAGATCATGCAGGAAAAGGCTTTCGCCAACGATAAACTCGAATTCATCTGGGACACGGCTGTCGACAAGATTCTAGGAAATCAAAAAGACGGAGTTACCGGCGTTCAGCTGCGTAACGTGAAAACCGGCGAACAGGGTGACTTTCCCTGCGCAGGGGTTTTCATCGCGATCGGCCACAAGCCAAACACTGAATTATTCAAAGGACATATCGAAACAGACGAAGTCGGATACATTAAGACTTCGGGACACTCAACCGCCACAAATATCCCGGGAGTATTTGCCTGCGGCGACGTGCAAGATTCTGTTTATCGCCAAGCTGTTACCGCCGCCGGTACGGGCTGCATGGCGGCGCTGGATTCGGAGAGGTTCCTGGATCACCTTCCCATCGTTATGCCTACCGGAGATGAGGTCACGATGGAGGGCGAGCACGTCACCGCGGATCGCGAAGCCATCATCACTCCTGACGGCCACATCGTACCAAATAAGACTGGGGCAGCCGCTCAGGGAGACTAGGAGACTGTTACAACAATATGATCGAATCATCTCGCTCGCGCTGCGGCGACCGAACTGGCGGAGAAATCGATCTCGGTCGAGGAGCCTCAAGATTATGAGGACAGATTGCGCAGTATTGGCCGCGCCGTCTCTTTCGGTCCCGACATTCATTACATGCGAGGGATTGACCCGCCTCACGCAAAGCGTCTAGTAGCGGCAAGAGCAGGCCGCCGCGTTCGGTGAGCGAGTATTCAATGTGCGGGGGATTCCCGCCATAATCCATGCGCACAAGCAGCTTGTCTTTCTCCATATCGCGCAAGCGCCCGACGAGAGTACGACTGCTGATCGGATCGAGGTTGCTATGTAGTTCCATCGTGCGCCTTGGCCCTCTTGCGAGATCTCGAATGATTAACATAGTCCATTTGTCGCCGAGCATCTGTAGCGCGCCGGCGATCGGGCAACCATCAAGATCGCGTCTTCTCACCCCGACCTCCCTTCTATTTGCGATAACAAATCCGCCACAGATGAACACGGAAATGTACGGATAAAGAACTAGCGATTGAGAATACCGTTACCGCTATCCTGGTGCTTTCATTTCGGTTCCTTCTGATTTGGTTCCCTCTGATCTGTGCGTATCGATGTTCATCTGTGGCCTGTGCTCATTCTTCACGCTTTAGGGCCGCAGGCTTATGTTATACGTTTTAATCTTCGAATTGAGCGTTGTTGCATTCATCCCCAGCAGGCGCGCGGCGCGCGATTGGTGCCCTCCGGTCTGGACCAGGGCGCGCCGGATCAGATCGATTTCAAAACGTCGTACCTCGTCATAGAAGTTTACCCCCCGCCCAATGTCCTGCACTGCATTCATGCTCGCGCCTTCGTGCGAGCTGGCGGCGATCGAGTGCGGATCGCTAATCTCCGCGCGCAGGCATTCGCGCGTCACATGGTTGCTGGGAGCAATCACAACAGCGCGCTCTATGGTGTTCTCCAGTTCACGGACGTTTCCCGGCCAGGAATAAGCCTCCATCAGAGCCAACACATCAGGCGCTATCTGTTCCGACACTTGCCTTGCGTTTTCTTCGTTGTACTTATTTATGAAATGCTGGGCCAGCGTCAGAATATCTTCGCGGCGGTCCCGCAAAGGCGGCAACTCAATCGGCACCACTGCAAGCCGGTAATAGAGATCTTCGCGAAAAGTCCCTTGCTTTACTGCTTCCTTCAGCTCGATGTTTGTTGCCGCAATGATCCGCACATCGACACGACGGGGAGTTGTATCACCAAGTGGCGTGAATTCTCGCTCTTGAATGACTCGCAGGAGGCGCACTTGAGTTTCCGGTGGAATATCGCCAATTTCGTCCAGGAAGATCGAGCCGCCGTCGGCAATCTCAAACAGACCCTTCTTGGCCGCCACGGCTCCTGTGAAGGCACCTCGCGTGTGGCCAAACAATTCTGATTCAAGCAGTTCGGAAGGTATATTCGAGCTGTTGACGGTAACAAACGGTTTACCTACGCGCGGACTTGCTTCGTGGATGGCTTTTGCGATCAACTCCTTGCCGGTCCCACTTTCGCCCGTGATCAGGACAGTTGAGCGGGCGGGCGCCACTTGTTCGACCAGCCGAAAAACCTCCTGCATCACGTCTGAACGGCCAACAATCGCTCCGCGGTCAACCGCACGGCTCATTGCCCGTCTCAGCGAGAGACGCTCTTCTTCCTTGCGCCGGCGTTTAATACCAGCCGCGACAGTTGCAGTAATCTGTTCGTTTTGGAATGGCTTGCGTATACATCCGAAAGCTCCCCGTTCCCAGGCAGCAACTGCCGTGTCGAAGGTGGCGTAGGCGGTGATCATGACAACTACCGCTTCGGCATCCATTTGGAGAAATTCTTCCAATGCACGCAGGCCGCCGATCCCAGGCATCGAGACGTCAAGGAGGACCACGTCGTGGGCCCGCCGTCCGTACGACTCGAGTCCTTCTTCGCCAGTCTTAGCTAGCTCGACCCGGTATCCTGCCGCGGAGAGAAGGGTCTCCAGGACGTCACGCATGATCTCTTCGTCATCTACGACTAGTGCCGAGCCTTTTTTCGCCATGCGTCTTTCTGTCTTCAAAGTGAAGTTAGTTTAGGCGAGAACATCACATAAAACAAAAGGCACAAGCAAAACGGTCAGGTGCCGAATTGCTCTGCCTCGCGGATTCTTTCTTCTGGCTTAGTCGCCAACTGCTTGCAGACGGGCACGAGCATGCGCGGTCGGCAAAGTAATGCGGAAGGTTGTGCCTTGCCCGGGGGTGCTTTCGACGGTGATGTGACCGGAATGCTCCTGAATAATTCCGTAGGACACGGCGAGACCTAACCCCGTACCGCGTCCCACGCCCTTGGTGGTGTAGAAGGGGTCGTAAATCTTTGCAACGTTCTCTGCCGCGATTCCGATACCGCTATCAGTAACCTCGATCACCAGCAAATCTTCCTGAGTGGTGGTTGTGGAGAGCGTGATGCGTCCGCCATCAGGAATGGCGTCGCGAGCATTAAGTAGCAGGTTTGTAAAAATCTGCTGTAGCTTGCCGGCGTTACCGAACACCCTGGGTGAATCGACCTCGTACGCGCGCACAATCTCGATCTGGTTACGACGCAGTTGCGGCTCCAGCAGTTGCAGCGTGTCATCGAGAACTCGATGAATGTCGACTTCTCCAAACTCTGTTGCGTCACCCGTGCGCGAGAAATTAAGGAGATTGTTTACGATATCGGTTGCGCGCTCCGCCTGACGCCGGACCTTTAGCAGCAGCGCATGTTTGGGATCGGTCTCAGCGAACATCCCGAGCAGCATCTGAGTGTAAGACGAGACGCCAGTAAGCGGCGTGTTCACTTCGTGGGCTACCCCCGCGGCAAGCAGACCAATGGAAGAGAGTTTTTCGCGCTGTTGTAACTGTTCCTCTAAACGCATGCGCGAGGTCACGTCCTCCACTACAACGAGGGCTCCTGTCTGTTCTTGAGAATCCTGTAATGGAGCAATGGCAATGTTCAGCACGAGGGGACGGCCCGCGCACGTGGCAGTGTGAATCTTGTAGATATTGCGAATTTCCTTCAGCCGCCACCGGTCATTGCTCAGTACCTGCCGCAGGGTGTCCGCGAAATCCTCTGAGAAAAGGTGATCAACGTACTTACCAATGGCTTCGTCTCGTTTCAGGTCCAGAATGTGCTCGAGCGCCGAATTGAGACGCGTCACTCTACCGTTGAGATCTACCGCCACCAGCCCCACGTTGATTGATTCGATAATCGATTCATTAAATTCTTTCAGAAGCTTCAATTCCGAGGCGCGTGCCTGCTGTTCCTGATAAAGCAGACTATTCTCGATCGCGACTGCCACGTAGCCCGACACGGTGCGCAAGATTTGAACGTCTTCCGAAGAAAGTAGCGCGCCGTCGACAGAACGGCCGAGCCCAATCACCGCAACCATACGGCCTCGCACAACGCAGGGCACGTAATAGTGCAGTGCGCGCCGTACAAAGCTCGCGGTCTCAGGGCCGAGATCGAGATCATCCGTTCGAACGACTCCGTTCTCGGCCGAGCGCACGCGGATCATCTCGCGAAAGTCGGGGGGAACTATCATTTCAGATTCGAGCCCTGCAGCGCGCGCGAGCCGATATCCAGACACTAGATCCTGGTCCTCAACGAATATGGCTACTCGTCCAACATTCATTACTTCCTGCAGCCGGCTAACCAGGGAATCCAGGAGCGGCTCCAGCGCCGTGGTAGCGGAAAGCGTCCGACCAAAATCAAGCAAGCTGTTACGCATGTCGTAGCGCTCGCCATAAAACAGCCGGTCCGTTCGCTCCTGCAACAGGTTCTTTACGGGCGCTGCAATCATCACGATTGCTGCCATAGCCACGATGGCGACTACCACCCGGAGCGTGATCTCACCTGAACTGAAACTCTCGTCACCGCCTAATGCGTAGAGACCGGCAAGATAGACCACTGAGCCAATCATCATCGCGATCGCCAGCGTCGACAGTGCGTAAACAAAAACGCGACGAACTACCAGCTCAACATCCATCAGGCGGTAGCGGACCACTGAATAGCCAAACGCAAGCGGAATCAGCATTAATGGTAAGACCGCCGCGTCTGTCAGCCACGGGTCGCTTTGCGCACCAAAGAGATAGCCGACCCCATAAAGTAAAGTGAAAGGCGCCACGGCCAACAGAGAACCCCACACCAGCCATTTCATCTGCTGTCGAACAAGTGCGCTCTTCGCGTTGATCAGTGTCCGGGCCAGCAAAGCGGCGCTCATTAAGAGCGCGATGACGAAATGCGCGAAACTTAACTTGTAGAACACGCCGATGAACGACTCGGAAACGCCGGGGGCGAGCCGCAGAAAGGGGACGATTGGGTTCAGGACGTCACGCAGAAAAACGAAGCTGCTTAGAATTAGGAGAATTATTGCGGGTACGTAAAGCAATGCAGCGCGCCAGCGACGATCGGTAAACAACTGCTGCCTGGAAGGGTAAAGAGAGCAGAAGTGCAAAAAGAGAGGCGGAAACAAAATGAAGGCGGCATTCCTGAGAAACGCTATGGCTAGATCCAGATCTCGATAACTGCCGACCGGGGTGTAGAAATGAAAAACGAAAGCTGCCAGGCAGAGCGTGGCGAAATGCAGGGCAAAAGGCGCGCGCCCACCTTGCTTGAAAAGGACAAAGAAGCCGACAACGAGGTACACCAGCCCAATTAAATTGATGTAGAGATCTCGCGGAGTCCAAGTATGAGTTGCGTCTAAACTATCTATATCTGCGTAGTAAGTACGACTCTCTTCGGGATAGGTGGGCCGTTCGATAAGGTAGTGTATCTCCCCCCCGATTCGTGCCTGGTCCAGATACATCTGAACGTCTCTCGCGTGGACGACTTCGTCATACTTGCTGTCGTTCAGGCTTATGCCAATCAGTCGGTCCCCAGGAAGCAACCGGGCTCTGGCTCCTGAGGAATGCGCAGCCACAGTTTCCGCTATAATTCCCCGCCTGGTGTCCGTCCATCTAGCTCCGTCCCAAGGGGGCGTTTCGCGCTTCGCACGCTGAGCAAAGTTGAGAACCCCAGCCGCGACCAGCAGAGCTGCCCCGATTAGCACCAACCAGGTTCCAGTTGTAAGTACCGATCTCTTCACAATTCCCTGCTCTAACGGTGGTTAGAACCTCGATCCAAGAGTCATCAGCAAGGTATGTTCCTAAGTCGTTCGGCAGGACAGCTTTCAGCCCCGAGAGTGCGATGAGTATCTTCTAAAAAGCTGGACGGGACCAAAATACCTTGAGTTGTCGGGCTCTTCTCAGTTTCTCCCGCCGCTTAGTTAAACGCCGGCTTTTGAGCGTCCGCACTTCGCATATTCCAAAATCTCGTACTTTCTCCACGATTCTGTAGAAACGTGATTAGGTGGGGTCAACAAAAAACCGGCGAGGCGGGAACTTGGGGGATAACTGCCAGCCCCTTGTAGTTCGTCGTCGTCGCCTCGCCTCTTCTAAAACCTAAGGGAGATGCCGCCCCGCAGCGAGCGGCGTCCAGTGGCTAGTTGCGTAAGTATCTCTCCATTGTCTGTGCTTAACTGGGTATCCAGTAAGTTGCGCGCATCAATCACTGCCTCGGCCCTAACCGGCAGGCCGAAGCTTGGTAGGTCCTGCGTCACCAGGATGCTCAATGACGGGTCGTAAACCGCCAGTCTGCCTGCAAATGGATCAATGGCAAAAACAGTAGCCTGGGGCGAGAACCGCAAAACCGTGCGCACGTGAGTTCCCGTGTCAAAGGCAGCTCCGAGTTGCAAGGCGGCCGTCTGGAAGAACCCATTGTTGAAAACTTCCCCAGGGCTCGCAAAACCGTCCGGAGATAAGCTCTGCCCCTGCCCAAATGAGTACCCAGCCGAGGTTGTCCAACTGCCGCGCAGCCGGCGCGTGTAGACCAAGCGCATTCCCCGTGATGCGCCCTGCTGATTTGCGACATTAATTAGCGCTACCCCGGTTGTTCCTGAGAATGCAGAAAGTGGCGTGCTTAGCAGGCCGACCCCGCGCCCTACAGTCGTGTCCAGGAAAGCTGTGGCCTCAATATTCGAGTTATTATCAAGGACTCTCTCGATTCCGAATTCGAGCCGGTGGCTGCGCTCCATCACGGCTTCTCCGTCAATGAAGGCAACAGGTCGATTTCCGGAATCTGTGAAAGTTATTTGTTCGCCTTCAAAGCCTGCGACACTCTGCACTCTGCCTTCCTCACCTCCGGGCGCATAGGCGGCGGTGAGACGCGTACGCGAGTTGACATCGAACTGAATTCCAATCCGGGGTGAAATGGTATGGGCTCCGCCGGCTCCTATGAAGCGAGAGTAATCCAGACCCAGAACAATCACTACTCCATCGCGAACAATCCATTCATCAATGGCTCGAACGGATAATTGCCCCGCTAAGCGGTCATCTAAACTATTGGACCAACTGGACTTGCCTAATCGCATGCCACCTACACTCACACCGAGTTGGTGTTGCTCGCCTACCCGGATATGACTCGTGACTTCGAGGCGTTCAGGGGCGTCAGGACCTATGCCTGTTTGCCCGGCAAATATCAGTTCAACGTGCTCTGTTGCTGGTGTGGAAACAGCAAAATTAAGACCGCCATAAGGCGCGCCGTAAGAATTGCTTGCGAAATATGATTCAACGGCTCCGACTAATCTGCCTTTCGATTTGTTTACCGAAGATTCAGCCTCGTCTTTAGCCGCCGCTACAGTCGCCTCATCCGCATCATTCTCCACTCCAAGTGCGGCTTTGATCGCTCTGTCCTCACCTTCCTGCGCCTGGAAAATTGAGCGGCGGGTCTGAGAGGAACGCAAAACCCAACGGACGTCTTCGCGATCCTTGCGACGCTCAGGCAGAGTTTTACCAGAGCCCGTCGGCTCGAGGTTGAAACGGTAAACCAACTCTTGAGACGCGCGAACTTCAACGGAAGCAAAAACAACTTCGCTAAAACCGTCAGCAAATGCTCTGATGCCATAACGCCCGGGGGAAATCCTGGCGGTGAAGCGGCCGTCCATGCCAGTATGCGTTTGCTTGATTACCTGGTCCGCGCCTGCTTTGAGCAAGGAAATGACAGCGCCAGCCAGTGGATTGCCCTTGTCGTCCTTGACTGAACCGCTGATGGTCGCAAGAGTTCCTTTGGCGGCGATTGCCGTAGAGGAGCCGAAAGCATAAAGCGGCAAAAGCACAGCCAGGCTCAGAGATAAACCCAATCCTCTTTTCATTGCAAAACCTCCGAGTGGAAACCGCCACAGGTAGCGGCCGTTGCCAAGAGACGGCACCTGTGTGTCTGCACCGAGTGGGAAGGGCTCTCCAATGTTCTTTTCTGCTTTTAAAACAGAAGGAACAACTTAACACTGGAAAGGCGAACGGGTTCTGGCCAGGAGACTTACCGAACCACCGACTGAGCTGTCATTCTCCGCCAAGAGTCGAAGCGCTGTCAAGCAAATAGGCCTCCTTTACGCCCGCTTTGCGGGCGGTTTCCAGCATGTTAGGATCCCAATCAGCTGCCAAATTGCTCGTCCTAACTCTGGTCGATTAGCAGGATATTCAATGATAGATGACGTTCAATCAACTAAACTCCCAAACGGCATCGCTGTTTTATCTGAACATATGCCGGGTCTGAGGTCAGTAACGGCCGGGATCTGGGTGCGCTGCGGCTCACGTCACGAGTCGCCCGAGTTAAACGGAATCTGTCATTTTATTGAACATTCCGTCTTTAAGGGGACAAAACGCCGTTCCGCACGCGATATTGCCGTTGAATCCGACCGTCTGGGGGGCAATCTCGACGCTTATACGACTCATGAGATGACTGGCTTCGCCGTAAAGGTTGCGGACAGCGGACTGCCTGAAGCGGTTGACCTGCTTGCCGATATCATTTCCTATCCTCGATTTGACCAGCAGGACTTGGAGCGCGAGCAAAAGGTCATACTGGAAGAGATGAAAATGGTTGAGGACACGCCCGAGGATCTACTAGGCGAACTCTTCAATGCCGCTTATTTCCCCGATCACCCACTTGGCCGGCCAATTGAAGGCACGAAAGAAACCGTCACTTCGTTCAATCACGAAATAACCGCCGATTTTCATGCTCGCGAGTTCTCGCAGCTCAATCTTGTAATCGCAGCAGCTGGTAATGTAGCGCACTCCCAATTGGTGGAGATGGTAGAGCATGCCTTTGCCGGTCAGAAAGCAATGGGAAATGGCTATCAACCACGCGTTGCCGATACCGCTCCCTCGCCTGCATCGCCTATTTTGATCGAACAGAAGAAAGAACTTGAGCAAGCCCACCTGATCATTGCCGCGCCCTGGCCTACCGCCCGAAGCGACGAGCGTTATTCCGCGAGCTTGCTCGCTTCAATCCTTGGCGGCGGCACCTCTAGTCGCCTTTGGCAAAGAATTCGTGAAGAGCGCGGTCTCGCTTACTCAGTCGGCGCCGGTGGCAGCACCTTCTCCGACGTCGGAGTATTCACGATCTACGCCGGCACGTCGCCGCAGCACGCGCATGAGGTGGTGACGCTTTCACTGGAAGAGCTCCGGCGAGTGGTCTACGAGACCGTTGCTGATGAGGAACTGGAACTGGCAAAAGACCAGGCAATCTCGTCAATCCTGCTGGGTCTTGAGTCCTCGAGCGGACGTGCCAGCGCTCTGGCGCGGCAGCAGATCATCCACGGTCGCCGCATTTCGCCAGACGAGATTATCAAGCGAATCGAAGCTGTCAGTTCCGCAGACGTACAACACGTCGCGCGCACATTCTTTAAGACGGAAACACTTGCCTTCGGCGCGTTGGGAAACCTCAATGGTTTTAAAGTGGAACGTGCGTGTCTTGAAATCTGAAGTTGGCTTCCCCAAAGAATGCACGACGAGCTTTTTTCCCGCCATAGTTCCTTACCGATGATCTATACTGGCCCCGTCAGAGTTGATGTGAATTTCACCAGAAGATAAGGGCGGAACACTGATTATTCGAAGCGGTGAACCTGAGTCGTATCGACATCGCGTGTCTGAATAGTTTCGGTGGCTCTTGCGCTTCTTCTTATATGGCAGATTTCTCTTGATGAAACTTACCGTCCTCGGCAGCGGCTCTACTGGCAATGCGGTTCTAATCGTCGCGGGCGACACTCGCGTTCTTGTCGACGCCGGCTTAAGCGCCAAAGAGATTGCCCGCCGGCTCGCTCTCGTGGGAGAGGATATTCAACGCCTTGACGGCGTGCTGGTCACCCACGAACACATCGACCATGCTGGCGGCTTGCGAGTCTTGCTTAGATCGGTTGACTGCCCGGTCTATATTTCCGCAACAACTTGCGACGCCTATGTTAGCGAACGTCTGAACGTCGCTGACGACGAGCCGCGTAAGCGACTGGCCGCGCTTACCGACCGCGTGGAACAGATCGAATCGAGCAAAAACTTCCGCATAGGGGAGATCGATTTTCATCCCTTCACCATCCCTCATGACGCTGTCGATAATTTCGGATTCACGGCTACGCACCGGGGCGTCAAAATAGCCACGCTGATGGACTTTGGCCATATCACTACTCTGATTACTGAGCAATTGCGTGGTTGCGCGGCGATCGTAATGGAGTCGAACCATAGTCGTGACATGTTGAAGGCTTGCGACGTTTACCCCTGGGACCTCAAACAACGCATTCTCTCGCGGGTCGGACACCTGTCCAACGAAGATGTCGCGGACTGGCTGCGAGATGGCTTTGATGGCGTTGCCAGACACATCGTTCTTGCTCACCTCTCGCAACGGGCTAACAATCCCTATCTGGCTAAGATTTCCGCTGAGGTGGCTCTCCAGGAGCGTTCGCCGCTGTTCCCATTGGAAACGCGGATTAGTCTTTCATTCCCAAAGGAACCGACGCCCTGGATCGAAGTTTGATAAAAGGGATGACGGGTGAAGGGCGCATCTTCAAAACAGAGTGTGCCCGACCGGCTGTAATCGCTGGGCATAGTAGTTTTCGTTTCACCTGCTTCTTTCAACTTCTGGTTATCGGACTGACTTCACTCTCGATCGGCGCGTGCGGCAGCAGTCCCACGTCGCGTGGAATTCCGCCTGAAATCGAGACAGTGATTAACTCTCTCAGTGAGGATATTGCCGCAGAGCGTTACGAAAAGATTCATGACGAAGCCTCCGATTTATGGAGGAAAGACTCATCGCTTGAACAGACCATTTCAGTCTTTAAGACGCTTCGAACAAAGCTCGGGAACGTTGAAAGCCGAAGACTCCATTACGCAAGCGAACAACAGAACTCGGGCGGCGCGCTGAAGGGACGGGCATTTATCATCACCTATCAAACGAAATTCGAAAAAGCAGTGGGTATGGAGACTTTCACGCTTGTTGAGCAGGATCACCGGTGGCTGCTGGCGCGCTATTTCGTGAACTCGACCGCGCTTAGTTAGTCCGGCGTAATCTGTGGATAACTTATGATTTCACGCTACACCTTGCCAGAAATGGGCACGCTCTGGTCTGAGCAAAACAAGTTTCAGAAATGGCTGGAAGTTGAGCTTGCCGTATGCGAGGTTCACGCGGAGATGGGAACGATTCCGCGAGACGCTCTGCAGGAGATAAAAGCCCGTGCCAACTTTTCCGTCGAGCGTATCAATGAGATCGAGAAAACAACCAACCACGATGTGATTGCCTTCACCACGAACCTCGCCGAATCCATTGGCGCAGCGTCACGATTCGTTCACTACGGTCTCACCTCTTCAGACGTGGTCGACACTGCTAACGCACTGCTCCTGCGCGACGCTTGCGATCTCCTGCTAGCGAAGATCGCTGCGATCATGGCGGTGTTAAAGAGACGGGCCTTCGAATTCAAAAACACGCCGCAGGTTGGTCGCACCCATGGTATTCATGCGGAGCCTACATCCTTTGGGCATACTTTCGCGCTTTGGCACGACGAAATGCGCCGTAACCGGGAGCGCTTGATTCATGCCAGAGATGCCGTAGCGGTTGGCAAGCTCAGTGGTGCTGTGGGATCTTTCGCCCATCTCGACCCCGTAGTCGAAGAAAAGGTTTGCGCTCGGCTCGGTCTGAAAACCGCGCCAATATCCACACAGATCATTCAGCGCGACCGTTACGCGGAATATCTCAGCACGCTCGCAATTATCGCTTCTTCGCTCGACAAGTTTGCACTCAATATTCGTAACTGGCAGCGAACAGAGGTGCGTGAGGCGCAGGAATATTTTTCGGCGGGCCAAAAAGGCTCAAGCGCGATGCCGCATAAGCGAAATCCAATCATTTCGGAGCGCATCTGTGGCATTGCCCGGGTCGTGAGAGCAAACAGCCTGGTAGGTTTGGAGAACGTTGCGCTCTGGCACGAACGCGATATTTCACACTCCTCAGCAGAGCGCGTTGTGTTACCCGACTCAAGTATCGCGCTCGACTATATGCTTCACAAAGCAACTTCCTTGATCGACCGACTTGTCGTTTATCCCGATCGGATGCTCGAAAATCTGCAGGCAACTAAGGGGTTAATCTTCAGCGGTCAACTCCTCCTGGTCCTAACGCAAAGAGGCATTGCACGTGAAACGGCTTACGAATGGGTGCAGCGAAATGCGATGAAGGTGTTGGATGATGGCAAAGATTTTCAGACACTCGTCAAGGCCGATGAGGACATCAAGGCGCACTTGTCAGTCCAAGAGATCGAGAGCACATTGTCAGTAACGAGCTATTTGAAAAATGTTGATGAGATCTTTGAGCGCGTATTCGGCTCAGGATCATCCGAAGAACAATAGCGTTCGGGTGTTACTTGTGCCACGGCTCCGCGCTATTTGTTCACGATTTTCTCGGCGAGGTTGCCGATTATCGGGAGCTTAGCGAACTTGCCCTGATAGGCTTTGATTGCCGTAAGAATCAAACCCACAAATAATGCTACCGGCACGAGCCAGATAAGCAGCCAAACCAGCGAAATAAGTATGCCAAAGAGAGAGCCTGCAAGATCTCCGGCGGTGGCGGCGATAGCGGCCCCAACGAAAGTAAAAACCACGCCAACGAAAATCAGACCGATCATTATTACGGACCATAGGGCGCCAAACAGGATTGATTGCATGGCGTGAAAGCGAATGAATTTGTTTTCCTTCTCCAGGAAGAAGAAGATCAGCCCTACAATCCAGATATAAGAAATTGCCGCTGCAACATTGGCATCAAGCCCAGTCCCTGCTTTACCCGCTGATGGTGGAAGTGGCGCTGCATAAGCGCTTTCGTCACGCTGTTGTCCAACTGGCGGGGTTTGCATACTGTTTCCTAATGTTTCCTACTTGTGCGCCATCTCTAAGGCTGACGCAGCCAAAATCATTTTCACGACGGGCGGAGATATTATGCTAACACTACACATCAGGCAACAATTTGCTTTAGTATGGCCTGGGAAGAGCGAAACCTGATGAAAGCTAAAGTCTATGTGACCCTAAAACCTGGCGTGCTCGATCCTCAGGGCAAGGCAATCCAGCACTCCGTCGAACTGCTCGGGTTCAGCGGAATGGCAGATATTCGCCAGGGTAAATACTTCGAGATAGCGCTCGAAAACGCGCTAGGGGAAGATCAAGCTCGGGCATCAGTCACGCGCCTGGCGCGAGAGGTGTTGTCAAATCCAATCATCGAAGACTACCGCGTGGAGATCGAGGAAGCGTGAAATTCGGCGTCATAGTTTTTCCCGGGTCCAATTGCGATCACGACGCCTATCACGTGATCTCAAAGCACGTCGGCCAACCTGTAGATTTTATCTGGCACCGTGATACCGATCTCGCCTCCTACGACGCAGTAATCATTCCCGGGGGCTTCTCTTACGGCGATTATCTTCGTGCTGGCGCGCTGGCCCGGTTTTCCCCAGTCATGAATGAGGTGAAGAAGTTTGCCGCCAGCGGCCGCTTCGTGTTGGGAATTTGCAACGGCTTCCAAATTCTTTGCGAGGCCGGCCTACTTCCCGGAGCTTTGATACGAAATCGTGAACTACACTTCATCTGCGAACACGTATTTGTCCGGGTGGAGACCTCTGACACACCCTTTACCAACGAGTTGAAGCAAGGGGACGTACTGCGAATCCCGATCGCGCATGCTGAAGGTAACTACGTTTGTGACGATGCGACGGCTGCTGAACTAAGCCGCGACGAACGCATCGTGCTGCATTATTGCGACCGAACTGGATATGTGACGGACGCAGCAAACCCAAACGGCTCGCGCGATAACATCGCCGGCATCTGTAATCGCGAACGCAACGTGCTGGGGCTGATGCCGCACCCCGAGCGGGCGTGCGAAGACCTGCTGGGCTCAAGCGACGGACAGGGAATGTTTCGTTCACTGGCAGCCACGCTGGCTGCTGTCGCATGAGCGTTAGATTTCCCGCAACACGTAGAAGGAGAATGCTCTTGATGATCTACGTGGTTTAGAGCCACGAAACCCGCTTAGGACTGCTAACACGATGAAACGTTACCTACCGTTTGTAATCATTATTTTGGTACTAGTCGTTGCGCTAGGAGCCGGTTGGTACCTGACGCGGACACCGGCCGAATCGCCTGCCGCTTCTACTGCCCCGTCGGCCGCCAGATCTTCGGCATCTCCAACCGCCAATCGTTCCGCCTCGAACGAACCCGGAGCTCTACCTCCACATACGATAGGCCCCCCGGATGCCCCGGTAACACTTGAGGAGTTTGGCGATTTTGAGTGCCCGCCGTGTGCTCTGCTGCATCCTGTCTTGAAGACGATGGAACGTGAGTTTGGCCCGCGCCTGCAAGTAATCTTTCGCGAGTTTCCACTCGTGCCCACTCATCCTCATGCGCTCGCGGCAGCGCGCGTAGCCGAAGCTGCGGGACTGCAGAGGAAGTTCTGGGAGATGCACGACCTGCTTTATGAAAACCAGAAAGCCTGGCACGACGCGTTTGACGTGAGGCCCATTTTCGAAAGCTACGCTACCCGGATTGGATTGGATCTCGAGCAATTCAGGAAGGACAACACGAACGAGATTGTCGAGAGGCGAATCTTTCTGGATGGAAAACGCGCCCACGCGCTTGGCGTAAAAGGGACGCCCACTGTCTTCCTCAACGGCCGCGAAGTGCCTTTCGAGTCGCTCGCTCCCGAAAAACTACGGGTTCTAATCAACGTTGAGCTCGCCGGCGCCCAAAAGTGAACGCCTCACATCAAGCGGCAAAGCCGTGATGCAGACTCGAGTTTCATTCAAAGGAAGCGGAGTGGCAATGTTCTACGTCGCGGCTGCGCTGGTTTCGTTGCTCGGCCTGGCTGACGCAATCTATCTCACCGTTGAGCACATATCAGGTCGCAGTGTGCGCTGCATGATACTCAGCGGTTGCTCGGAGGTGCTGAGTAGTCCTTACGCCACGGTCCGTGGAGTGCCGCTCGCGCTAATTGGTGCTGCCTCCTACTTCATGGCCTTCAGCCTCGCAACCCTAGCGGCGTTTGGCTACCACTTGGCTGCAAAGCTCCTCATCGCGCTCGTGACCTTAATGTTCCTCACCACGCTCTGGCTGCTCTATTTGCAAGCTTTCGTGATCGGCAGCTTTTGCCAGTTTTGCCTGCTCTCCGCCGCGCTGACGCTGATCCTGACAGCCCTGGTTGCAATCGCTCTAAGACAAAAATTCCCGCGCGATAAGGTTTTCGACTGATCCCCGGCTGCCCATCACTGGAAACTCACGTTGCTTAGTCCCAACAAGGGCTGGACAGCAACTGGTTCCGTATGAATGAGAAGAGCCGATGGCTTTTTCCGCAGACTCCTTCAGCAGGCTGCTGAAGAACAAACACGAACCACGAAACCGCACGAAATGAATGCCTTAATCGAGTTACTTCGTGTTATTTCGTGGATCGCTTTTGCTCCTAATTTAATCGACGGGGGCTCCGAAAGCATAAGCCTTTTTAGGCGGCCGGCAACAAACCACTGGCATTACCGAGTACCCTTGCTAGCTTGCCACGCCCCGTTACCGCTGCTAACCTTGTCGCTTCATTTCGACTGTTCTTGAAAGGAGTTCCTTCTCTTATGAAAAAGCAAAATACTCTCTCACTGCTACTCGCGACTCTGTTTGTTATTGCGGGTTTCGTCGTTACTGGAAGCGTACGCGGAGCCGCTTCTGATATTCCTGCCGCCGCAGCAATTGGTTCCATCATCGAGGATTTTAAGCTGCCGGATGCAGACGGCAAAGAGCATTCGCTGAACGCGCTCAAAGGTAAGAATGGCGCCGTGCTGATCTTCGTCGCCGTGCAATGCCCGGTCTCAAATGCTTATAACGAGCGGATGGAGAAACTCGCGCAAGAGTACACAGCGCGCGGAATTAACGTCGTCGGCATCAATGCAAACGTCGCTGAGTCGGGCGAGGCAGTGAAGGCCCATGCCGTTACTCACAAGTTGACCTTCCCGGTCCTCAAAGATCCAGGGAACAAGGTTGCTGACCGGCTCGGCGCATCCGTTACTCCTGAGGCTTATTTCCTCGATGCTAACAACAAGCTCGTTTACCGCGGACGCATTGACAATGCCAAGGATGCCACTCAGGTCAGTGCCAATGATCTGCGCGACGCACTTGACGCAACGCTGGCGGGTAAACCAGTTGCGAAAACCACCGCAAACGCTTTCGGTTGCTCGATTAAGCGGGCTTCCTAAAAGATGAATCACACTCGTTCGTTTTTTCTTATTGTAGCCAGCCTGAGCACCATTTTGATCTCAAGCTTCGCGGCGCCTGCTCAATCCCGTAAGACCGGCGCTGCGAAGCTGCCGGCCGCGGTTCTAGAAATAGACCCTAAGGCTTTGCAGGGCTTGTTGAAGAGAGAAATGGCGCGACCGCTGCTGGTTAACTTCTGGGCCACCTGGTGCGATCCCTGCCGTGAAGAATTTCCCGAGCTGGTAACGATCGATAAGCAGTACCGCAAAAAGGGGCTCGACTTTATAGCCGTGTCGCTGGACGATCTCGCAGACATCAAGACGACTGTGCCGGCGTTTCTACGAGAGATGCGCGCCACTATGCCGGCATATCTATTGAAAGCGAGTGACCCGGATGTGGCTCTCAGTGCCGTGGACCCGGAATGGCACGGTGCGCTGCCCGCAACGTTTCTATTCGACTCTCAAGGCAAGATTGCTTATAAACGCTTCGGTCGGATCAAACCGCTCGAGTTGCGTGCGGCAATCGATAAACTAGTAGGCAATAAGTAGTAGCATGGAAAAAGTGATGAGTGATGGGTAATGAGTGATGAGTAAAAGCCCAGGAAAGTCGAGCGCCTACTTCCGTCTCATCACTCATCACTGAACACTCATCACCGTCTTATGATCACCCCTGATGTAGTCGCCGCTCATAACCTCACGCAAGAAGAGTTCGAACGTATCAAAGCACTCTTAGGCCGCCAGCCGAACCTCGTTGAACTGGGAATCTTTTCGGTGATGTGGTCGGAGCACTGCTCCTACAAGTCGTCCCGCATCCATCTGCAACGTCTTCCTACCACGGGTGAGCGTGTGATCGTCCCTCCGGGTGAAAACGCAGGTGTGGTTGATCTCGGGGACGGCTGGTGCGCCGCGTTCAAGATCGAGTCGCACAATCATCCTTCATTCATCGAGCCGTTTCAGGGCGCTGCCACCGGCGTTGGAGGGATTTTACGCGACATCTTTACCATGGGCGCACGCCCTATTGCTTCTATGAACAGTCTGCGCTTTGGTTCGCTGGACCATCCTCAATATGGCCGGCGCAATCGATCACTTCTCGCCGGAGTGGTTGCCGGCATCGCGCATTACGGAAATGCGTTTGGCGTGGCAACTGTTGGAGGCGAAGTCGCGTTTGACGATGCTTACGCATTTAATCCTCTTGTAAACGCTTTTGCGCTGGGACTAGTGCGTGAGGACCTTATCTTTTTTGGCAAGGCAACGGGTATCGGCAATCCTGTTCTCTATGTGGGCGCTAAAACGGGTCGCGATGGTATTCACGGTGCCACGATGGCGTCGGCAGGGTTTGATCAGGAGGCACTGGAAAAGCGCCCCACCGTCCAGGTTGGTGATCCGTTTCTGGAGAAATTGCTACTCGAGGCATGTCTTGAAGCCATGCGCAGCGGCGCGGTCGCAGGCATCCAGGACATGGGCGCGGCCGGTCTGACGTCTTCTTCATGCGAGATGGCGGCGCGCGCAGGCACCGGCATCGAACTTGATCTATCTTTGGTCCCGCAGCGCGAAGCGGCGATGACCGCCTACGAAATGCTCCTTTCCGAATCGCAGGAGCGAATGCTGATCGTGGCCCATTCCGGCCGCGAACGCGAGATCGTTGATATCTTCCGCAAATGGGATCTTGATGCGGTTGTGATTGGACGCGTTCGTGATAGTGGACGAATGCAGGTTGTCCACAATGGCGAGACCGTGGCGGATATTCCTGTTTCCCTGCTTACGGACGAAGCTCCGAAATATGAACGGCCGATGGCGGCCCCTAGTCCACAGTCCAAAGTACAAAGTCCAAAGTCTGTGCCGGAGGCCCAAGACTTTAGCCCTGGGGAATTAGTTACCGAACCCGACAAAGTACAAAGCACAAAGCACAAAGATCAAAACTTCAACGATTCACTGCACAAGCTTGTTGCGTCCCCAAATATTGCCTCGAAGCGTTGGGTCTATCGGCAATACGACCACATGGTAAGAACTAATACCGTCGTGCTGCCCGGTGCCGACGCCGCCGTGGTGAGGGTAAAAGAAACGCGCCGGGCACTGGCCATGACGCTTGATGGAAACGGCCGCTATTGCGCTGCGAACCCTCGCGCAGGTGCGAAGTTAATTGTTGCCGAAGCGGCCCGCAATGTAGTGTGCGTTGGCGCTCGACCCCTCGCCATTACTAACTGTCTCAACTTTGCTTCGCCCGAACGTCCAGAAGTGATGTGGTCGTTCTCCGAAGTGATCGACGGCATTGCCGAGGCGTGTAAAGCATTCAATACGCCGGTAGTGTCCGGCAACGTCTCTTTCTACAATGAGACGGAAGGCCGTGGCATTCTGCCAACTCCCGTGATCGGCATGATTGGACTGGTAGAAGACGTGCATCGTGTGGTCCAGCCGGGCTTGAATCAAGCCGGAGACGTAATAGCTCTCCTCGGCGTGACTGCCGATGATCTTTCGCTGAGCGAATATCTGGTGACTGTCGAGGGTGTTTCAAGTGAGGCATTAATCGCGGGCGGCAGTGTGCCGGATATTGATTTGGATCTGGAGCGCGCTGTGCAGGCCACGTGTCTCGAAGCTGCGGAGGCGGGCCTGCTTCGCTCAGCGCACGACTGCTCCGACGGAGGATTCGCAGTCGCCCTTGCTGAATGTTGCTTCTCATCATTAAATCGTCCAGAAATTGGCGCTGAGGTCGAGCTCAGCGGATCGCTTGCGGCTGTAGCTTTGCTTTTCAGCGAATCGCCCTCCCGCATCATCGTCAGCTTCGAAGAATCTTCGCGCAGCGACATTGAAGAAATCGCAGGGCGCTTGAGTTGTCCCTTCACGATTATTGGACAGGCCGGTGGCGATCGGCTTCGCATCAAGACCAACGGAGAGCAAGTCCTCGATTCGGCCGTCAGTGAACTCGAAGCCGTCTGGCGCCACTCTCTTTCCCGAAAGCTAAAGACTGAAGCCACTCGGCCAGCATGGAGTGAAAATGTCCGACAAACTTCACAGTTTGTCGTTTAGCGCCAAAAGTAGACTGCGGGGCCAGCCTCATCGACAAACTGAAAAGTTTGTCGGACAACCACCTGGTGGTTCAAAATCTTCCTGACCTCAGCAGGCGTCGGCGTGGCGATCGTCACGACTTTTGATTTCCGGCAATATTCAGTGACCTCTGGCAGCGTGGGTGTGAGGCTGCAAAACGCCTTTCAAGAATCAATCAAGGCAGCCTGATGGAGTAATAAGATCTTGCCCAGTTAACTTCCATAAAAGCACGACGGTTGATCAGCCCATGAGCCCCAGCAAGTTTACCGCAGCTGGAAGAGTCTTGAGTCTAATCAGGCAGCCAAGCAACTGCGGTTCAAGTCGTGTGTAACGGGCCGTATTTAGCTGGTTTTCATGCCCCGTCCAACCGACTTCGGGATCCGCTTTGGACTGGCTAGCGCGCTTTCGCTTTGTGCTATACTGCCAGACCTTTGCTTCAGTCAAAACAAGCCTAAGTTACCATCACAGCAGGAGGAGAGAACAATGGCTACCGAACTCAAACGAGCAGCAACGTCCCTCGACCGCATCGAGGAACTTTTGGGTAAAGACGCGCGCACGCTGCTCGATCATAAGTCGCAGAAAATCTCCAAAGAACAGCTCAATCTTCCAGGTCCGGATTTCATTGATCGCGTCTGGACTCACTCGGATCGTTCGCCTGCTGTCTTACGCTCAATGCAAACCCTCTTTGATAATGGCCGGCTTGCGGGTACCGGATACGTTTCGATTCTGCCCGTGGATCAAGGCATCGAACACTCCGCCGGCGCCTCCTTTGCCCCCAACCCGCAGTATTTCGATCCGGAGAACATAGTGAAGCTGGCAATTGAAGGCGGTTGCAGCGGCGTTGCCTCGACCTTCGGTGTGCTGGGCGTAGTCGCCCGACGCTATGCGCATAAGATTCCTTTTATCGTAAAAATCAATCACAACGAATTGCTCACGTTGCCGAACAAGTTTGACCAGATCCTGTTTGGCACTGTGAAGGAAGCCCACAACATGGGCGCGGTTGCGATAGGGGCGACGATCTATTTTGGCTCAGATGAATCAACGCGGCAGATCACCGAGATCGGCGAAGCTTTTTCTCATGCTCATGAGCTCGGCATGGCATGCATTCTCTGGTGCTATCTGCGCAACTCAAAGTTTAAGACTGCCGATGGCGACATGCACACTGCAGCCGATCTCACTGCGCAAGCGAATCACCTCGGAGTGACGATTCAGGCGGATATCATCAAGCAGAAGCTTCCAGACCGAAACGCCGGTTACACGACGGTCGAAAAAGGGTTGGGTGGCTCATATGGCAAGACCAGCAAGCTGGTCTATGAACTCGCTACTGACAACCCGATCGATCTGGTCCGTTATCAGGTGCTGAATTGCTATATGGGCCGTTGTAGTTTGATTAACTCGGGCGGCGAATCAAAGGGCGCCAGTGATCTGGCCGAAGCAGTGCGCACTGCCGTGATTAATAAACGCGGAGGCGGCACGGGTCTGATCTCCGGTCGCAAGGCTTTTCAACGTCCTATGACGGAGGGTGTGCAGTTGCTGAATGCGATACAGGACGTTTACCTAACGCCAGAGATTACCATTGCCTAGCGGACTACTGAAAAAAGGTGAGCCATTCTCAGGTTGCATAAGACGATCCACGAAAGCACACGAAACAACTCGAACTAAGGATTCTTTTCGTGTCCGTTCGTGTTATTTCGTGGATCGTTCTTATTTTTTCAGCAGCCTGCTAAGTAGTTCACTAATCGTGGTTAGCCCAAGGATTGCTCATAGTCCACCGTCATTACTCTTTGTATTTCGCGTTCCGCAATAACAAGAAGCATGGTCCAGGAAATCTGTAAGCCTGGATGCAATCTTGTTATCATTCGCGCCCCGTATATCATTTTAGTTGGGCCTAATGTCATTCGGAGTGCAACCCGAACAAGCACAACTTGCGGACGTTGAACTTCTTCACGCCGTCGCACGCGGTGATGAGGGTGCGTTAGCGCGCCTCTACGACCACTACCGCGTAATCCTGTTTGGCTTGCTCGCCCGTATATTGAACAGCCGCGAAGAAGCGGAAGATGTTTTACAAGAGGTTTTCCTGCAGGTGTGGCGACGCGCAGCAGATTTTGACGAGAAGCGTGGTCGGCCTTTCACCTGGCTCGTAACGTTGGCCCGCAGTCGTGCAATCGACCGCCTGCGTTTGCTGGCGGCGCGCCAGCGCCTCGCAGTATCCGCAACACGGGACGCAAAGGATGAAACTTCGGACGCAGTCGCTGACGCCTGGCACGCGGAGCAGAGGGAGATTATGGCGCAGGCCTTGGCAGAGCTTCCGGAAGAGCAAAGGCGAACTTTGAAGCTGGCGTATTTTGATGGTCTTACACAATCGGAGATTGCCGTAAAGCTCAGTACGCCTCTGGGAACGGTCAAGACTCGTATGCGTTCGGGCATGATTAAACTCCGGGAACTACTGGGCGATCAGATGAAGACTTTGCGGTAGCAATTATCGGCTTATGAGGGACGAGAGAATCAGGTAAGTAGGAAGCAGGATGGTCCACGAAGACTACAATGAGATGTTGCCCGCACAGGCGCTAAACGCGCTTGATGCAGAGGACGCGCGTGCGGCCGAAGCGCATCTCCAAACCTGCGCCGAATGTCGCGCCCTGCTCCGCGAGTGGGAAGACACGGCGGCGGCCCTGGCCTTTGCAGCCCTGCAAGAAAAGCCTTTTGAGCCATCTCCGCGAGTGCGCGAGCGTATTCTGGAAGCCATTCGAGTTGACGCAAGAGAGTCGGGACATGGAGGAAGAGGCGACGCGAACCAAGCGGAGCGCGCGAACGTGATCTCGCTGCCTCAGAAGCGGCAGACCCGCTGGACGGCCGCACAAACATGGGGTGCGATTGCGGCTGGGTTAGTTTTCCTGGCTCTCTTGGCTTCGCTTTTTGTCCTCTGGAGAGAGAACAGGCAAGCCAGACAGGAACTGGCTCGGCTTGCTAATCAGGTCCAGGATGCCGAAAGACAACTTATTAGTCAGCGCGAAGCAATTGAAGTTGTGGCAGCGCCGGGTGCGCGGGTGGCCGAGCTAACAGGAACAAGCGTGATGCCGAACGCACATGCCACAATTGCTTATGATAGGAGTGGACTCGCAGTCCTGCTCGCGAAAGGCATGCCGCCGCCTCCCGCCGGGAAGGCTTATCAGCTCTGGTTTCTCGCCGGCGGCAAGGCTCTACCAGGAAAAGTATTTAGCACCGATGCTTCAGGTGCCGGCACTCTAAGTGATCAACTCCCGGCCGAGGCACTCAAAGCTGTGGGCTTTGCGATCACGTTAGAACCGGAAAGCGGCGTCCAATCACCTACCTTACCGATCTACCTCAGCAGCGGTTCCTAGATTTCTTCTCGAGCCCTGGCCGTTCTCCCCGGAGCTGTCCTAATTAAGAAGACAAGTAACCGATCCACTAAATGACACTAACCAACACTAAGCTTTCTTCGTGCACTTTCGTGTAAATTCGTGGATCGTTTTTGACCATTCACGAAGCCAAAGCGCTAGACGTCAAATCAGGAGTACAGTTTCGTTGTCCATTGCAGGGAAATCGAGTGTTAGGGTAAGCTGCCGGAGTGTTAGCGGTTGTTTGGTCGTGCGGGTTTGAGATGCTCAGCTTCTCTGCGGACAACTTCCTCACGACATTTGAATTGTTCTTTGCTGTCCTGCGCACCGAGGGATAGACAAATTCCAGTTAATCTTTATTTGCCGAAATAGATTTGGGCCTCATTACGCCCGCTTTACTCACTCTATTAATGAATCCACCCGCGGATCGGATAGCGGATCCACCGGGGCAAAAGAACCAAACATTAGTGAAGCGTTCTATTCGAGAATTTCTGCCGCCGAGGAAAGCAAAAAAGAAGGCGGCACCGCGGCAGGGCACAACTGCCCAACCAGCTTCGAAGAAGCGAGTGAATCCGAGGCTGCGCCAGTGGCGCTGGCACATTCTCATTTCGGCTCTTCTCTTGCTCAGCGTTTTGGTTCTCTTGTTAGCCTGGCTCAGGCTCTTCGATGTGGTGGGCATAGACAGTTATGTACAGCACCAGATGGTTTCGGGCCTTGATACCCAGCTGGATAAGCAGTTTGACGTCAAGGATATTTCATTGATCCTCGTGGATGAGAACACCCAGCTTACTCCGCCCTCCGGCAAGGCCGAAAGCAGTCATCGCAAGTATCATGCTGAATTGGTCGAAGCCCTCAGTCAAGCTGGAGCTAAGGTTGTCGTCTTTGACATGTGGTTTGACAAAGATTCTCCCGACGACGAGAACCTGGCGAAGGCCATTACTCAAGCTGAAGAAAGAGGAACTGTAGTCCTAATGGGGCTGGATCCGCGGGTGGGAGAATCACAATACACACCGCGGGCACTTCGAACGCTACAAAAGAACCGGCGGCGAATTGCTTATGCCGGAGGTCCTATTGGTGCCACTAATATATGGCAAGTAAAACTTGCCGAACACGCGATGGATGGCTCAGAGTGGGAGCCCCGGGATCAACCGGTTGTGCCATCTCTGATACTGGAAGCAACTCAACGATTTACTTATCGCGACCGTGAAGTAAACTACTTCTACAATCCGGTCCACGATCAGATTCGAGTAAGAGATAATCAAGGGCAGATCATCGAATCAATTCCGGTTAGCGACGCGTTGCTTTTCCTCGTACAAATGGTGGGAAGCCAGGAAGAGGGAGAGGTTAGTTTCTACCACGACGTTTATCCGGAGTTAAAAAATCCAGACTATCTAAGTAAATTCAGTAATAAGATTGTCTTTGTCGGATATCAGGCCGGAGACAGTTTTCAGACCCCCAGCGGGAAAAGATATGGAGTTGAGGTGCTCGCTAACGCAGTATCCAATATTCTCCTGCACATCTATATCAAGCCGCCTGTGCTGGTTTACCACTATTTGATTATTGTGCTGATGATCTCTGTGGGAGCATTGCTGCCGCTTCGGTTCAGTGAATGGACGAGCTACACATTTCCGGTGAAATTGCCACTGGTGGGTAATCTGCCTATTCCTATTGCGCTCCTGGTCGTTACCGTCTTCTACATCTTCATCGCAATTCTCGCTTACAAGTTTGGACGAACGTTGTTCAATATGGCCTATCACATCGCCGCTCTCTTCCTCTCTTATTTTCTGGTCGGCGCATTGCGTTCCAGACTGGGATTCAAGTGGACCTGAAAGGAGGCACCTCATGCTGCGCAACAAACCATACCTCGCCCTAACAACCGGATGCCTTTTCGCTGTAACTCTCATCTTTCTCTTCGCCGCGCAATTCTTTCAGCCATCAGTGGGCGCCGAAGTCTCCGCACGTCCAGCTGTACTACAGCAATCAAGCGAGCCCATTGCGCTCGTTAAAAGCATTCTGGTTAGTGGAACACAAAAGATTGACGCCGCCCTCTCTGAAGTGAAAGTAACGCGCGCGAGTGGCGGCGACGAGCCCGGCAAGTCCGGTATGCGCTTGTACACAGGCGATGAAGTTACCACTAGCCCCAATGCACAGTTGACGATGCTGTTTCTGGACAGAGTCCCGGAAAAAGATAACGAAGTCCTGGTAGACGCCGACACGCGCGTCCGTATAGGTTCGATCTTCACATGGGTTGGCAGAATTCTTGTCCGCTGCAAAGGCGCGTTCGCGACCCGGACGGAAAAAGTAAAACTCGGTGTCCAGGGAACCGAATATGAGCTAATCGTTCAGGGAGACGGAACTAACAGAATCACCGTCCTTGAAGGTCAGGTTTCCGTGGAGAAGGAGGGTTTGGCTTCTCTGGAAGATAGGACAACCACTCCATGGGCAGGCTTGCCAGAAGTAAATCTTCTCCCGTCGTTCACGAGGGCCTCATTCATTCCCACCGAACCACCACAGAAGAAGCTCGAACTCGTGGCGATCGCAGGACAGACTACTACGATCCAGAACACCTTCACTTTCCCTAATCGCTGCGCCAAGGGCCATCAGTATGAGATTAATGGACCGCGAAGCCTTCCATGGTTTCAGATTCTGGGTGCCGATCGGTTTGAGATCGGCGCCGGCCAATCGCGCTCGATCGTTTTTGCTATCCAGATGGATGCCCAAAATCTCGCCGTGCGTAACTATGAGGGAGATATTGTCGCTCGCTGCCTTGATTGCAGTCAGGACCAATCCTGCGATCTGGCGGGCTTGCTGTTGCCAGTTTCCGTCAGCGTTGTGACCCGGCCAGGTAGCGTGAACCCCGGAACTCAGGGTGGTGAGACGAAGGTTTCTGCTCGCAGGCTCCAGGAAGTAGTTCTGAACAGAGACGGCGTTCTGTCTCCCCCGAGTACCGCGGCAGACGAACGAGTGGGCAACGCCGTTAAGTGGTCAAATGAAGTAATCCTTTCAGGACAGCCTAAATACTCAGCGCAATCAGTTATCCCACATTTCCGCGCGTGGACCAGCAGGCAGCAGGAGTTTCGCGATGCGCGGATGAATGCGATCATGCGAGCTGATGCGCGCGGCTACAAGATCGTTGGTGATGTTTACGCCGATTGGGGAAATGGTGCAAAAGCGCTCGACGCTTATGAGCGAGCAGCACCGGCTTACGATCAATCGAGCCCGGATTTTGCTGCCGACCTGGGTGAGGCATCCCGCCTCGCAGGAAACCTTGATAAAGCCGAAGAGGTTATAAGGAGAGCGACTGCTTCCAATCGAGGCTCGGCTCGGGCCTTAAATGCGCTCGGAAATGTTTACCTGGATCGCGCGAAAGTTTCGCGTGATAAGCGTGACTATGTTAGTGCTCGTACCTATCTCGAAAGGGCAAGAGTTAGTTACGAAGCAGCGCTCCAGGTATCGCCCGATACCGCTACGAGACACCATGGCCGATCACGAGCACAGGTCAGAGCCAGCGACCGTTCCGCGGCCCGGAGTCCCCAGGCGGGCAGCCCGCTTGGAATGGTAGCGACGGTGAAGGCCGTCTCGCAGTCAAACATTGGGGAGGTCTATTTAGAGTATGCCGCAATAGCCAAGGAACAGGGCCGCAACGAAGAGGCTTTTAGTCAGTATCGATTGGCTGAGAGCTCTTTCAGAAGCGCGGCAGACATTGATCAGCAATACCCGTTTGCGAAGAAGGGTCTGGGCAACACTTACCGTGGCGCAGGAGAAACAGCCCTTTCTCAAGGTGACAGAACTAATGCGGCGCAATTGTTCGGGAAATCGCAGGAGAATTACCGTCAGGCGCTGAGGCTGCACAAAGGCATGGCAGAAGCTCATGTTGGATTGGGGAATCTTCTGGAGTCTGCTGGTCAGAAGTCGGACGCCATAAAGGCCTATCAGCAGGCAGCGCAGCTTCGACCCGAGCAACCAGATCCCCACTACTATCTGGCTGTGGCGCTGGCCGACACCGATAAAATCCTGGCCGCAGATTATGCCCGAACCTATCAGAAGCTTGAGCGTCAAGTTTTCCTGCAAGGACAGAAAGCGGCTAACGCACAGCGCGTGGCAGCGGGTTTGCCACCTTTAGTTACTCCGACGCCGATGCGAACGCCGACAGCTACGCCCAGAGAAACATTTACACCGCCTACTCCGACGCCAACTCCCAACGTCACCCCTACTCCCATTGTGGGCGGCAAGCCAGTGACTATTCCCAGCATGAAGGGCGACAAGCCGGAATCAGCACTGGCTGAGTTGAGGAAAAAGAACCTGCAAGGGCAGCTTAGGGAGCAAGCAGAATGCGAGGCTACCGGCAGGGTTCTTTTCACCCAACCACCAAGTGGTGAAAAGGTGCCGCCGGGCACTCTGGTGACTGTCTACGTTTCTGCGCCGGGCGAAAACCGAGTGACGATGCCGCCACTTAAAGGAGCTGACCAGCGAGTCGCAAAGCAGCAATTGGATAGCATAGGTCTACGAGCCAACGTTAAGACTCGTGAAACTGATCGGTCGGCGCCCTACACCGTCATCGGACAAAAGCCTGATCCGGGAAGACAAATACCTTCGGGATGCTCGGTGGAATTGACTGTTGCAATTCCCATCCCGCCCGTCACGGTGCCTACCTATATCGGTCGGAATATTGGGCAGGTATACTACACGTCTGATGGTCTGTCGCTTGGCAATGTAGTGGAGGTGGAAAGCCGCCAGCCTGGAGGCACGGTCGTTGACCAATCCCCAAGGCCCGGTGAAGTGGTGCCGCGAGGGACACGTCTCAATCTCGTTGTCGTTGTCAGCCTGGTCACTGTCCCAAATGTGTCGCTTTGTACGGATAACGACGGAAGCCAGTATTGCCAGTATTCGTTCGAGCAGGCCGTAAGGCAACTCCGTGCTGCGGGCCTCGATTACGAAGTAGTTGAGGGTGACAGCCGGAATAGCGAATCTCGCGTTCGCAATCAAAGTCCGGAAGCTGGCACCCGCGTGCGCCGAGGGACCAAGGTTCGTTTGTGGTTACGCGCTCCCTCCTGATATTTGTGTTCTAACGGAGTCTGGTATGGAGTAAATAGTGACAGGCGGCACGCACTGTGGTAGATCAGGAGCCAAACCTGAGATTCCTGGGTACGCCGAGGGTAAAAAACCACAACAATCAAAGTGGCTGTCACGCAGTGGGCGAGAATTTTCGTGGGTCCCTCAGAGGCCTTGGACTTATGAACATCCGAATACGGACGTATGGCCGTAAATAGGATTAACTCAACACAACCGCACGAAAAGTGTCGGTTAAGACGAGAAAATCAAGAAAAACCTCTTCCTTTATAAACAATCCAAAGGAGCAAAAAATGCAGAGACCCAAGAGGCTTGCACTGACCTTTTTCGTGCTGGGAGCAATGGCT
>JBPCIQ010000005.1:0-6227 GCA_051006135.1 Pyrinomonadaceae bacterium
TTAGACTTCTCGATGCGACCCAAGCGTGCCGGCTTGGGTGGTCGCAGGATCTCCCGGTTCTCGCGCAAGTTGCTTCCGTGCCTGCTCGGGGTCTGCGACCGCGCGGGATACCAACGTCCCTTGCCCAGACGGTACGTCGGTCCACCAAAGACAATCGGTTAAGCTAAAGTTCGTCTTTGAGAATTGAGTCAGTTCTGATGAACCAGGATCCGCTTAAGTTAATCGTAGCGGTCATCGCCAGTGCCTATTTCTTTTGGTGCGCTTATGATCCCTCCCAGTGGCATTTGATAGACGGCGTTAATCTGCTCATTCACGAGGCCGGCCACTTCGTGTTCCGCCCCTTCGGAGAATTCATGATGATTGCCGGAGGCTCCCTCTTTCAGGTGATTATGCCGGCTCTCTTCGTTGCCTATTTCTTATATCTGACCAAATTCTATTCGGCGGCGCTGGTATTGTTTTGGGTAGGCGAGAGCATTCTAAATGTCTCGGTTTACGCCGGAGACTCTGTAAAACTTATTGAGTGCGTGGCGTGCATGGATCATGTGAAGAAAACCTCTTCTACCAACGTCACAGAAATGAAACATAATCTAAAGGCTTCCGAAAACATCTTTCCGAGATTGGCAGACATAATAACAAACCCCCGGAGTTAAGATTCTGGGTCTTAATATCAGGTTCAGGAGGACGACAATGGGAAAATTGCGCTTAGGAATTACGATCTCGCTCGTTCTAGCTTCGATGAGTTTGGTCTTAGCCACACAACAGGATGAACACGGAGGGCGTCCGCTCACCTCTACGCTGACTGGAGCAGCCGAGGTACCCGGACCTGGTGATGCCGACGGCACGGGTACAGCGAAGGTTACGCTTAACCATGGTAAGGGCCAGGTCTGCTATGAACTAACTGTTTCCAATATCGGCACGGCGACCGCTGCTCACATTCATACGGGAGCTGCTGATGTGGCGGGGCCTGTTGTTGTTGGTTTAGAGGCGCCCGCCAGTGGATCCTCAAAAGGCTGCGTTGATCTGGATAAAGAGAAGGTTAAAGACATCATCCAGAACCCCGCAAACTATTACGTTAATGTTCATAACACAGAGTTTCCCGATGGTGCTGTGCGTGGCCAGCTCTCAAAGTAGTCTTGAAGCACGACCATCAGATAAAGGGGCCTGAGAAACCGTTCTCAGACCCCTTTTCTTGGCATCAATTTAACTAGTGATCTTCGGGTCACTGAACCTCCGGAAAGGTAAGCGACAGCAGATATACCACGCTTGCCTTACCGTTAGCGCCCTTGGCGACCAAACGATAACCTCCCTGCGGCGTCTCGATGTTCCAGATCGCTTGTGAGTCGGCCGCGCGGGCAGCTTTCGAGAGATCTCCCAGATTTGAAAAAGAGATCTCCTTGCCAGGACGTGCGAATGCGCTCACCCAGACTACCTTTCCCTTGCCGTCGGTCTTGAAAGCCAAAGTGGCGTAGTCAGTGCCCTTTAAGGTCCATGCCTCCTTACGTCCTCCATCGCGAGTGTCACGGCCACCGCCAGTACCGAGCTGACTGAGAGCGGCGCGCGCATTTTCAAGAGCCGCGCCGATCCGCACCTCAAGGAGAGAATCAATGGGGCCGATCTTCGTGCTCTTTTGTGCGAGAGCGGACGAAGGGAGCAACAACAAAACTACGATGCAGGAAAGCAGGGCCGGCCCCACTCGGAGGCCAGCCTGACGAACTTCTGAAGACCAACTTCTCATTTCACATCCTCACTACTTGTGAAACTGAATGTTCCCCTGCGTAAGAGTGCCTTCGCGCGTCGAGTTAACTGCGCCGGTAATGACGATCTTGAACCTGTCGTTTGTCCCGGGCTCGCCATTGTCTTCAACCTCAACGGTGAACATCACCTTGAGGCCGTTTACCGTCCCTTCCCCGGTGAACATCACTTTGTTCTCCAAGACGCGTGTGAACCCTGTGATCTTCTCCGAATCGAGATCGATGTTCTGTTCCTTGTCGTTATACTTCAACCGGCCGCTTGGCAGATCGTCAACATTGATTTGGAAGCTGACGACCTTACCTAGAATCTTGCCGCTGCCCGTGACCTTGAAGGCCTTATCTCTATCTTTGGGACCGCCACCGCCGCCGCCGCCATTTCCTGACCCACAGCGGTCGATCGTGAAAAGCGTGCCGCCCCGTGTGATATCAGTTTTGGCATTCGCGCCAATGGTAAAGGTCTGACCGCGCAAGCCTGAAAGAACTGAGCCGGTACCGACGGCAGGACCCTTGGTCACGAACTGATTGAGCTTGCTGGCCGAGACTTTGATAATGATCGTCTTATTGACAGTATCGAACGAACCCGAATCGGCGTCGCCACGCGTGGTGTATGCGAGCGCGCCGTCAGAGCCCCGCTGGACCGTCCCGAAGGTAAACTGATTGGCCGACGCAAACGGCTCGGTAGTTGAGGTCGCCGGCGTCTGAGCGCGGACGAAAAATTGGTCTCCCCGGTCGGGAAGCCCAAAGCTGTAGTCCCCGGTGGGACTTAGACGCGAATCTGGGGCGTTGGCTGCGAAGTTCATACGCCAGTTTGAGCCCAGCGGCACGACCGAGAGATCAGATACCTTCATCGTAGCGACGACGACGGGTCCACTTGGCGCACTCTCGCAAGAGTATTTGACCGATAGGATATCGAGCGCGTCGTTGACCGGCAGCACGCCAAGGAGTCCGATTTGCACGTCCTGTGCGAAATCTGTTACCTGTGCGCCGTCCGCTGGTGGCGCAGGCCTCGGCGGTAAATTAGCTCCCTCTACCGCTGGCGGGACGGTCGATGCGCCTTCGTTGTTAATGCTCGGCCCGCCTGTCTGCCTCGTCACGTAAGTATGCCCGTCAGAGTCGTTGTGGTCATCGGTGTAGCTGATGACTGCGGCGCCTGTCGGGTCGAAAGAGACCTGGAAGTAGTCGATCAGGTTGCGGTTCGCAGTGCCAAGCGTGCCGCCAGTCGAGATGTTGCTCGCGTGAATAAAATGGTCGCTAGCCGTCACCTGGCGGAAGGTTGGAATCTCCTCGTCGGCGTTGAAACTCTGCGCGTAGAAGACCTTCCAGTCGGCGTTGTCGTTATTGACCGCTTCCGTCGTGCCGTACCAAACAATTCCGACTGAGCCGGGTGTTGGTCCCGTTTCGATCCATGGGAAGAGGGTGGTCCGCGTATCTAAACCGTCGCTAACGCGAACCCGGTGGCTCCATGTCGTTCCACCGTCCACCGAATGTCTCATAAAGGTCTTGAAGCCGTTGGAGTAGGCAACGTAGGCCGTACCAACATTATTTCCGGCGGCGTCCTTGCGTCCGTCGTCCGCAACTTTGACAACGAAAAAGATATTGGCCGCGTTCTCGTTCACCTCGGCCACCTGCGTACAAGTGTACGCTGACGGTGCGACCGTCGGTGAAGACGGCTTGCCGACACAGACCCGGCCCGTGCTACCGCTGACGTACACGGTGCCCGATGCCTGATGCACGTCAATGAAGCCGACTTGGCCGATAGTCCCGACCACGGTCGACGGCCCGTATGTGAAGCCCCCGTCGTCTGAGCGTTGCACCTGCGCGATCGTCGGCGCGATCGTTCGGTAAAGCATGTAGACGGTGTTCTTGCCGTAGAATTCCAGCCACTGGCGATCGTCCGTGGGAACGCCCCCAGTTGCGTTGCCTGCGGGGTTAAGTTGGAATGTCTCACCGCGATCGGTTGATTTGCCGGTTGAGATGTTGGCTGCCACGAGACTCGAATACGCGAGCACCGGAGGCGCTGACGGGTCATTGCTGTCAAAGCCAACAGCGAGATCAACGTCGCCTCCCCCGTCCGCGCCCAGCGCTGTTGCCGTTTCTTGTGTGAAGGAATCGGGCTGACCGCGATAGATGGGGTTTCGCATGTAAGGGTCATAGGTAGGGCTGCCCGGACGCAGATCGAAGTACCACAGATCAACGCCTGCGGGCACGCCGCGAATAGCTGACGTGTAGTGATTGCCGAACTTGTCTGTACGGTTGGACGGTTCGCCGTCGCGACGTGCGACGGGCGCTTTGACTGTCACGTTCGGGCTGAACGTCATCCCACCTCTGAGATAAGTTGCTTTTCTTCCCGGAGGCTCGGGCCCGACACTCGCAGTTCCCGTAAAGGGGTCGCCTGGGGTTACAGAGAAGATTACGAGCCGCACGAGATAAACGCCCGTACCGGTCGAGCTGGGGTCGATGCTCCCGACTTCCCTGGTGCTTGGTGCGCCGTTGCCGTCTTGTGACACAACAGGGCCTTCACACGGGCCGGTCGCAGGACAGTTCTCGCCCTTATGGATGTAGAGATCGTAGTCGTTAGCTGGATTCGTCCATTCGATGTTTATGTTGACGACCTTACCTGCCCAATCGTTCTCCGTTCCTGAAAGTGTCAACTTGAAGGTGTCGCAGTTTGCGCCCTCGACACAGCTGCTTTCATTCGCGCATGCCCCACCCGTGAGCGGACCTTGCCATGTTACTGCGGGCCCTGTCGGGCTGATCGTTCCCGTGGCAGGGTTTGCAGCGTGCGCGGACAAAGGTGGGCTGAAAAGGATGCTCCAGGCGAAAATCAAAACGACCAGTGCATAGAGAGTCGCGGTTACTCTATGCGTCGTCAGCCGAGCAGTTAGGCGGAACCTGCAAGAAGTTTCGCTCTTCCGTTTCCTTGATTTACTTTTATTTGACTTGCTGGAGAACCCCTTGTTTTCGATAAGACTTTTCGATCGGTTAGCAGAAATCATCTCAGTCCTCCCGGAAGCGGCGAAGTAATCGAGCAATAGGGTGCCTTTGATCGCTATTGCCCACCTTTTACTTAAGAATTTGACGAGGCTAGCTTCTCTTAGGAGGGTTGAGGAATTCTTGAGCTTATCTTGAGATTATTAACAGTGTTTACCATCGCGCTCTACGCGACCGGCCTCAATGTCACTTTAGAGCTTCCAAGTAGGCGCCCGCCGCCATCTTAGTCAACTTCCAGACCTTACTCCATTGGATCCGATCGCTGCCATTCTCGCGACCTGTTAGCTTGTCGAAGATCAACTTCCGGAACACGCGTCCTTCACGCTTGAGCATAAACTCCTTCGCGTAGGGTTTCGCGGTTTCAAAGAAACTGAATCCTGGATCGGTGACGATGCCGATGCCTTCCAGCGTCATTAGCGCGCGCATAACATAGGTGAAGTTTGCGGGCAGACGGAATGGGTACTCGTACATTACCTCCGCGAGTTCATAAGTCAATTCTTTGAAGTTCACCTCGCCAAGTTTCAAGTTGACATAGTGCGTGAAGAGTCCCTCAACAATCGGGCGAATTGTTTCGGGATCAACTCCCGGCTTGAGAAAATTGAGGTTGATTATGTCCTGCCCCAGGCCATGAACGTCTCTTTCCACTACGTGGAAAAAAGAATCGATCATCTGGTACTGGAGCTTTGGCGTGATGCGGCCCACCATGCCAAAGTCGAAGAACGCCAGGTGGCCGCTATCCATCACCAACAAATTGCCGGGGTGTGGATCGGCGTGAAAGAAGCCATCTTCCAACAACTGTTTCAAATAAGTGCGAACGAGTAGCCGATTGACTTTGACGGGCGAAATGCGACGCGCGCGCAACCCTTCCAAATCGATAACTTTCGTGCCGCGAATAAACTCCATCGTGAGCACGCGCGCACTGGTATGCGACCAATGAATCTTGGGGACACGGACCACTCGCCATTCACGGAAATTGTATCGGAACCGATCCGCGTTACGTCCCTCCTTTGCGTAATCCATCTCCTCAAAAACTGTCAGATGAAACTCACGTAGCATTCCTTCCCAGTCGGCATTTTCATTTGCGCGGGGAAAGAAGCGGTTTGTTAGCTTCACCAGCCGGTAGAGAATTGCGATGTCGAAGCTAATGATCTCTTTCAGATTAGGCCGCTGAACTTTTACTGCGACCTCCTCGCCGCTGTGTAAGCGAGCACGAAAGACCTGGCCCAGGGAAGCAGCCGCGATGGGTTCGGCATCGATCTCAGCAAAGGCTTCGTGCAGACTGCGGCCGAGCTCCGTTTCAATTCGCGAGTAAGCCTCACTGCTGGGAAAGGCTGGGACCTGATCCTGAAGAGTCTCTAGTTCCTTGATGTAGGAAAGCGGCAGCAGATCACCACGCGTACCCAGTGCCTGACCGATCTTAATAAATGTGGGTCCAAGCGTGATCAAGTTCCTGCGCAACCAGATCGCCTGGTTTACCAGCCGCGC
>JBPCIQ010000006.1:0-5279 GCA_051006135.1 Pyrinomonadaceae bacterium
CTGTAAGAGCGTCCCTCCGTGGGCGCCCGCGGTCACGGTAGCAAGGGGCGCCCACGGAAGGGACGCCCCTACGAGGAAGGTGACGGGTCTCAGTCTTTGATCCCGGCTTCACCACATATCACCAGTCAACAAGTCTTCGTATGAATCTCGTCGACGAATCATGTCAGCGCTTCCGTCTTTATGGGTCATGACCGCGGCGGGAAGCGGACGACCGTTGTAGGGAAACATCTGCGACAGCGAGTAAGCGCCACTATTGAGCAGAGCGAGAATTTCGCCGGGTTGAACTTTGGCAGGAAGCTTTCGGTAGTCGGGCAGACGGCCGCAGCGCTCGATATCAAAATATACATCGCCGGAATCGCACAGGGGACCGGCAACCTTGTAATCACTCTCGTGGGGTTCGCCGGCGCGCGTGGCCGAGATGGTGTGGTAATACCATTTGTAATTGTTCATCGAGAGCATGAGGTTGTAGCCCGCGTCTGTCAGCAGCCACACGTCCTCGGTTTCAGGGCGCTGTTTCATATTCAAAACGGTTGTGAGCACTAAACCCGCGTCTGCGATCACGCTGCGGCCAGGCTCGAGCAGGATGGTCACGCGCTCGAGCAGATGTTCGGCGTCAGCGGCGCGCGCAGATTCGCGAGCCACGCGCAAAGCCTCAACCAGCACGGTAGCTGGCTCGAGGTTGGCGCCGAGCATGTCGCGTTCGTGTTCGGGAAGTTGATCCGCCTGCGAGCGATCTCGTAAATAGTTGACCGGGATACCGCCACCGAGATTTATATGTTCAAGTGTGTGTCCGGTCTGGCGATGAATCGTGACAAGATGCTCCCACATGCTGCGGAAGGCTTCCGCGAAGGGCGCAACATCAGGGGTTTGCGACCCCACGTGAATGTGTATGCCGCACACGTGCAACAGATTAGGATTCTGCAACGCGCGACGAAACGCCGGCAGCACTTCCGAAGACGAGATGCCAAACTTGGACGTGAGCAAGGCAGTTTGCAGACCGAGATGTGAACGAGTTCCGATTTCCGGCACCAGGCGCAGAGCTATGCGTGCAGGTTTTGGCGGCCCACCTTTCTTCGCTGTCACCCGCTTGACGGATTCCTCAACCAATTGGATTTCATAAACCGAATCGACGTTGATCGCGTGGATACCCGCGCTTACCGCTTCGTCCAGTTCATCGTCGCTCTTGCTCGTCCCGTTGAAAATGATCTGCTCGGCTTTGAAACCCGCGCGGAGTGCCTTGAAGAGTTCTCCGCCGCTGTTGACCTCCACATCAATACCCGAGTCGAGCACGGTCTTGAGCACGGCCATGTTCGAATTTGCCTTCGACGCATAAAAAAAGCGGATCGGTCGTTCGACCGCCGCTGAAGCGAGTTTTAGCCGTTCAATATTCGAACGGATGCGCGGTTCAGAGAAGACAAAGAGGGGGGAACCATACTTGCGAATTAGTTCCAACGAATCAGATCCGTTGACGCTGAGGCGCCCGTTGTTAACCTCGAGAAACTCCGGGATGGTCCAGGCCGGTGCGGTGACTACTTGAGATGACATTTTATCTAAGACTCCAAAAATTTACCGTGAATTCGAGCGAAGCTTGTTTTGCCCACAAAAGACCAGCCAACAGATCTGCACGGATAAGCGCAGATCAAGACAAAAGACTTAATCAAATTCCAATCTTGTTTTTGTTCTGATCTGCGATTATCCGCGTCCATCTGTGGCTAATTCTTCTCGAGCTTCTTCAGCACTTCGCGAATCTGCTTGTGATGCCTGAGTTCGTGATAACCGACGAAAGAAATCGTTGCCAGGCCATGGATCTCACCGAGAAACGGATGTTTGAAGACTGTTTGCCTGAACCGCTGCTCGCCGTGCGTTGCGTACAGTTTTTTGAGTCTGTTCCGCACCGCGTTGTACTTGGCGATGTTCGCATCCTTTCCTGGCGCGTTTAGCGGAATCACAGCCTTTGGAGATTTCACGCGAATTAGTCGAGACGCAACGATCGAAGTAGGAAGTAATGTTCGGAGAAAGCCAAGCTGCCGCGGAGGCTTGACCAGTTCCTTTTCCAGCTCGCTAATCACGCGTTCCTCGACGAGACTCAGATGATGCACGATTTGCGAAATGCTCCATTGATTCTCTGAGGGAGGATGCGCAAAGAGCTGCTCATTAAGTGGACTCACAGTCTCCAGCAACCTCTGGTGGATCGAATCCAGTCGCTTTAGCGTTCTGTTCATTGGGGGGGGGCGAGCAACTTCATTTTCCATTTTCCATTATTCTCCATTTCTAATTTCTCAGTTGTCATTCGCTTGCAATGAAATTGTCATTACTTCCAATGGAAACTGATAAATGGAAAATGACAAATGGAAAACGAATCCGTCGCACCTTCCGCAGTCGTGCCTACTGCAAAAAATGAATTCCTCCCACCGCTCCGCGCAAGGGCTACTGCACAAAGTTGTAGGTAATCACCCCTGTCACTTTCACGGGTTCGCCCATCAGGAAAGTTGACGAGAACCTTGCCTGCAACGCGGCATTGACCGAAGCCTGTTGCAACAACGGATGACCTGAGACGGCCTTTGCTGAGACTACATTTCCGTATTCGTCGATCGTGACCTGAACCACCACAGTGCCCGCGGCCTTAGCGGTACGAGCATCCGTTGGATAATCAGGCTTGGGCAAACTGATGGCTTTCCCGTTTAATACGCCGCCGGAAATTGGGTTTCGCTTTCCCGGTTCCGTAGGTGACCCGGCTTCACCAGGCTTCACTTCGGTTGCCGTTTCCGTTGCTGCTTCCGCGGGCTGGGACCGGAGGTCGGACTTTGGTACCGGTTTATCCTGAGGTGGATTGGGTTCTTCTGGTTTCTCGACCCTTTGCGCAGCGACAGCCTTTGGCGCTTCCGTGATTTTTTCCGGCAGCTCAAAAGAACTGAGAAAGCGCTCGCTGAGGGCTTCCTCTTTCTTTGTGTTGAGAGCCGCGATGGCGTAGAAACGCTTTCTGGTGGCGTAGACCCGTGCCGGACCTGAGAGGTCACCAATCGTCAGGTTATACTCACGTCCGGCATGACCATTCATTGTCTTACTCCCGAGCAGAGTCAGCTTAGCTACAGCGCTCTTGCCGCGGATCTTCGCAGGAAACCAATGCTTAAAGGCGTCGACGTAAGAGTTGAGCCGCTCCATCTCTGAATACAACGCCGGATTTGCCTTTATTCCGCTCATGGACACAACCGCAAAAACCCCACCGGAAGGGTTAGACACGAGGTAGAGGCGAGTATTGAGCATCATCTTGTGATAAGGCTCTTTACTCGTTTCGGCGGTGGAATTCTTCGGCATCTGGATAGTGAACTCTTCACCCTCTGGCCGCAGCGTTTCCCACTCAAGCACATGGGCAGCCGATTGGGCCCCAGCAATCGCTGGTAAACTTGCCACTATGATGAAAAGCAGGAATAAACGGATAGCGCGGTATGGTTGCACGACTGAGGCTCCTTTCTTAGACGGGCTCGCTCTACCAAAAGCTACTTGCGAGAGTATAACGCAGATGGTCTGAACGGAGAGAGCCCCGAGTATGAGACGGCAATTCTAATTCAAGTCGTGCTAATGAGAGAAACGAAACTGCGCCACTACCCTGAACCCGCACCTTGCACGGGTCAGCTTAGATAAACTACATTAACCACCCTCGCATCTGGTCAACTCGAAACCTTTACCGCCGCAGAATGACTGATCTTATGCCCACAAGATCACCGAAGAATGCAGACCGCGCAAAGTGTACTTGCCTCCTCTTGCTCAGTTTTCGAGGACTCAGCGGGCGGAGTATGTTTCAGAGGTTCCGTTCTCGGAGACCAGCGTGCCACCGCCTTCGATGGCGCAAAGCTAGACCTGCTGCGCGCCGGGGCCGATACATTCTTCCCGCGCTTCGGACGTTTTGACGGCCAAAGCTTCGGCTGGTTCAAGCCGGACATCCCTTTTGACTTCGGCTGGGTTTTCGAACAAGCCGCAGTGCAGACGCGCGACGGCGAGTGGTGGCTCGGCAGTGGCGCCGGGCTTTACCGCTTCCCGGCGTCAGATAACTTCGCGCGCATAAAGACGGCGCGACCGCTTGCCATCTATACCAATGAAGGACGGACTGGCAGCCAATCAGGTGTGGCGGCTGTTCTCCGACTCTGGCGACAACATCTGGGTCTCGGCGTTCGGCCTCGCCCGCTGGGACCGTGCGAGCCGCACCTTGAGCAAGCTAGCGAGTGCGCCGGGCCTGCCTTCGCTCAAGGACAATCTAGCGCGTTCGTTCGGCGAACACCGCGCGAGTAAATCTGGATCGGATTCAATACCGGCGTGGCACGTTACCGTGATGCGCGCTTCACTTTCTTTAATGCGGGCGACGCATTGCCGCCGGGTGGGATCAATTACATTTATGACCGCTCTCGTTTGTACTTGATGACTTGAGCCGTAACGTCACGCTGGTCAATCAGAGCGGCACAACGTTCTGCGCGCTTCCCGCCAGCCCTTACGTCGTCGCGGATCTTGGTTTTGATGGGATTTTAGCCCCGCGAGAGAGGATCACGCTGGAGTTGGAATTCGTTAGCCGGAACCGCAAAATCGACTACGAAGCGCGTGTGCTGGCTGGTATCAGCCGCTGAGAAGAATCTCCGGTTGGTTCGCAAATCCTGATTCGATGAGCTTTTCAAATTAAGGATCCTGGTCGCACGCAACCCTCCGAAAAAACTTGCGATACGTTTGACGCTTGCCCGCCACTATTACGCAGAAGGTCAGTCAAGCCAAAAGTAACAGGTGGCAGTTGAAGGCGTCGATTTTCATCAAGGTTTACTCTAGTCATCCCCGTTTCGCTGTTCGCCAGAGTAGCCTGATGCTATGAACATCTAATGCCAACGCAAGTGCTTACCTAATCTACTCAACACTCTTCCCGGCTAGTGCTTCTGTTGTCGGGACTTTGGAAGGCTAACATCATGCCCAGGATCTTTCGCCCAGTTATCAACCATTCGCTACCGGCACTGCTGCTGTGCCTTGTCATCTTCGGAGCAGTTTCAGCCCAGACAACGTCATTCACGTACCAGGGGCGACTGACGGACGGCGGTGCCCTCGCCAACGGCCTCTACGACCTCGAGTTTAAGCTCTTCGATAACGCCGGGTTGCAGCAGGGACCGAGCGTTACGCACGAAGACGTCACGCCCGTCGACGGCAGCTTCGTCGTAGTTCTCGATTTCGGCGACGTGTTCGATGGCACTGAGCGTTTTCTTGAGATCGGCGTGCGGCCGGGCGATAGCGTGGGCGAGTTCACGACT
>JBPCIQ010000007.1:0-13435 GCA_051006135.1 Pyrinomonadaceae bacterium
GCCGTCAGCCGCTAACTTTGCAACGCGCTTAAGTGCCGTGGTTCGCTAGCCTCGCGCTCGTTGCGGGCGAGACGCCCTCGGTCCCAGTGAAGAAGCTTGCATGATTTTGCGAAGGTCGTTACTAAAGGGCAGTGATGTCTTGCGTTCTCAAGCCTTTCCGAGCGGCCAAGAAGACTCTGTTTAAGCATCGTTTCATTCCCGGTTTCCTGCCAGCGGACCTAAACTTATGCAAACAGAAATGTCGCGCGGTTCCTGGCGTCCGATCCTTGATGGCCCGCTTGCCGAGCGTGCCCGCACCGCATTAAATGACATCGTTGGTGCTCTGCCAGATCCCTCGGCGCCGGAGACTGATAACTGCTCACTGGCCGGCGGAACGGCTGGGCTTGCCATTCTCTGCGCTTATCTAGCTCGGGCCGGATTCGCTGATGACGAGAACGCCGCGCAGTTCCTGTCCCAGGCCATTGAAGCCGTCTCAAAAGAGCAAATAGGACCTTCTCTCTATGGCGGCTTTACCGGCGTTGCCTGGGCAGCCGCGCATCTCCAGGAACAATTACTGGATACGGTTGACGACGACGTAAATGGGGAGATTGATGAGGTACTGAAAGACTATTTGCAGCAGTCATCATGGAGCGATGACTATGACCTGATCGTTGGTCTGGTTGGGTTCGGTGTTTATGCGCTTGAGCGACTGCCGCGTCCCGCCGCCGTTAAGTGCCTGGAGCGCGTGATTCACCATCTTGATCAGACTGCCGAGCGTAAACCCGATGGTATCACCTGGTTGACTCCACCCGACTTGCTGCCGCCGCATCAGCGAAAAGAGTGTCCCGAAGGCTATTACAACCTGGGACTCGCGCACGGCGTCCCCGGCGTGATCGCGATGCTTGGTCAGGCCTGCGCTGCCGGTATTGCTTCCGATAAGGCTCGGCCGCTTCTCGACGGCGCGGTTGCTTGGCTGCTGAGTCAGAAGCTGACTGACGCTGAGTCAACCTTCTCCAGCTGGGCAGTGCCAGGCGTAAAATCCAACAGCTGCAGAGTCGCATGGTGTTACGGCGACGCCGGTTTGTCCGCGGCGCTCTTGCTCGCGGCGCGCTCAGTCGGTGATTCTGGCTGGGAGGATGAGGCGATAAGCATTGCGCGGCGCGCCGCAATACGTCCGGCTGAGACCGCAGGCGTGATTGATGCCGGTCTTTGCCATGGCGCTGCGGGTCTGGGCCACATCTATAACAGGATGTTTCAGGCGACCGGCGACCAGCTTTTCAAAGAGCGAGCGCGTTTCTGGTTCGAGCGCACGCTCGAGCTGAGGCGTCCGGGCAAGGGCATCGCCGGCTTTTCCGCTTACCACCCCGAAGAGGACGGCACTGGGGGTTGGGCCGACGATCCGGGGATCCTAATGGGAGCGGCAGGGATCGCACTGGCGCTGCTTGCCGCTACTACAGACATAGCGCCGGAGTGGGACCGAATGCTGCTGGTCTCGATCCCCCAGCGCCCATAAAACCGTCGAGCGGGCATGGTACGTACTTTCAGTTGAACATGCCAGAGTTGGTGATACAATGCGGCCATTGGAAGGGTTCGATCCACATGCTCTCGTTCTTCCTACGCGCGACATGACCTTCCGCGGCAATTCTCAATCACTTCACACACCTAAAAGGAGCATCACAATGGTAGCGAAGAAAAAAGGCACCGGGCAGGTTAAGGTCGGCAAGTTAAAGGTCAACAGGGAGACCGTGAAAAACCTGACGACAGCTGAGAAAAAGCAGGTCAAGGGCGGCATCGCGATTCGACCGAAGACGCTGGCACCCACGGGCACCGCCGGCTGCACTGCGCCGGGCGCGTGCACGCAGTGAGCGCCGTTGAAGCTGTGACCCCCCATTGGGACTATCCCTCTACAGCGGCATCAGTGGCTTCGCCTGGGCGATAGCACACATCGAAGGGGGACCAAGAGGAAAGCCCTTACGAGGCGATTGACGATCTGTTGAGAGGGTATCTGAACCAGTCGCCCTGGGATGGGAGGTTTACCCTGTCCGCGTTTCGCTAGTTTATAAGAATGGATTTTTACACAGCCTGCCGCCGCAGGGCGGTACTGACAGGCACACTCCCGATGATTTGCTCGACATCTAGCCGCTCACGACTAGGAATCGGATCGCAATACTCGAATCACGGGAACTGTGCCGTCAGATTTTTCCTCTTCGCACCCCGCTCCTGCCCTTCGATGAATTCCTCACCTGCCCTTCGATGAATTCCTCAGTTGGGGCGAGGGGCTTGAAGCTCCGGTGGCGCTCGATGACGCCGCACGGTCGCAACAGGCGCTTGCAAGCGATTACATAGAGTAGATGAATAGTGGGTAAACATCATCGGGTTTCATAGAACGCATCGCGGCGAATGGTAGTATCGCCGCGCCAGCACGCCTTTGCATCAACACAACCCCAGCCGAAGCGCTGAGGCACACCATAAAGGAGACCAGTCATGGTGACGAAGAAAAGAGCACGGACCAGACGGTAGCGAAGAAGGGACGGGTCAAGGTCGGCAAACCGTCGGACACGGCGGTGTGTGAGACTATCGTCTGGGAACTAGCTGTGGCGTGATAATGTGTTAAGACATTTGCCAGGTCGGCCCACCTGCCCCGGCAGCGACGTAAGTCAGATTACATTCCGCTCGCAGGTCTGTCTAAATGCGCTACCGCGAAATTAAACCAACCAACTCCATGTCCCAATTCGTGGAGTGTTTTTGGACCCTCGAAAATGATGGCATTAGCGAACCCATCAAACCGGAATCAATCCTTCCCGACGGTTGCGTCGAGCTGATTTTGAACTTTGGCGCGCATTTCCAGGAACACAAGGACAACGGCCAGCAAGAACGTCAGCCCCGAAACCTCCTGGTCGGGCAGATGACTCGCCCAGTTCTGATATCTCCCACAGGATCAGTGCAACTGCTCGGCATACGGTTTCATCCCGGTGGGACCGTTCCTTTCTTTCGCATTCCCATGCAAGAACTGACCAACCGCGTTCTCGCTCTAGGGGCACTGACCAGCGAATTCGAACGCGACCTCGTTGCCCGCGTCGAGGCAGCCCCTTCCCTGTCGCTCAAGATAGCCGCGGTGGAGAAGTTACTGGCCGAGCGAGTGCGCGGTTGCAAGCGCGAGTCGTGGCTTCCCGAGTTGGCAGCGACTGTTGTCCACCGCGGCGGACAAGTATCAATGGATGCGCTTGCTACGGCTGCCGGTGTTAGTAGCCGCCAGCTAGAGCGCAGGTTTTTGCGGGATGTCGGGATAGGGCCAAAGTTGTTTTGTCGAATCGTGCGATTCCAGCAAGTCTTCCGAGCCGTACAGCGAGATGACTTGAGTTGGGCAGCCATCGCCGCCAACTGCGGCTATTACGACCAGGCCCACCTTATTCGTGACTTTCAGCAGTTTGCCCGGCAAACTCCTGCTTCACTCTTCGAGCATTCGATCTCTCTGACAGAATCCTTCATGCGAAAAAACCGTACGTCGGATTTTTCCAATACACCTGCCTGAAGTTGGATTAGATTCTTACATATGAACGCACAACAATTGTTTCGCACTATGGTGATACTGGCTTTGCCAGGCGCATTAGTAATCATTTCGTCAACTGGAGTCTCGATGCAGAATCCGGCTGCCACACCAACGCCCAGGATTGCTGAACTCGCCTGGATTGCCGGCAAATGGCAGACCGCGGCGGGAAAGCGTGCCCAGGTTGAAGAACACTGGAGTGCTCCTGCCGGCGGCTCGCTGATTGGTATGAGCCGGACCATTGTCGGCGACAAGACTGTTGAGTTCGAGTACCTAAGAATCGAACACCGCGCCGATGCAATCTACTATGTTGCACACCCTAAAGCTCGCTGCCCCGGAACCGATTTCAAGCTTACACGCCTCTCGGGGCAGGAAGCCGTTTTCGAAAACCCAGCCCCCGATTTTCCCAAGCGAATCGTTTATCGGAAAAACTCTGATGGCTCTCTCGTCGCCAGCATCGACGGCGGCGAAGGAACGAAGTCGCAAAGTTTTTCCTATTTACCTGTTGAGAAGTAGAAGAGCAACGGCAATCAATTGTGCATCGTCATTCTCTAGGGAATGGGTGAAAACGCAAGCATGCCCTGCGGATACCACCGGCTTTATAGCGGGTAGGTGAAAACTCGAGATGCGCCAGCGCTGGAGCGCGGGCGCGCTTCGCTTGCCCACCTTCCCAACCTGAGAGGTAATCAAGCGTTCGAGTTTTCACACACTCTCTTTGCCGCGTGGTGTCTTCAACTTTCACCTAACATCACCTGCCTTCTTCTCGATACCACCCGCTACCGCGCGGTGGTACTGACCTCATGTCACTGCTGCACGAGTGGGTAACCAAACTGCACCAGTAGTTCCTTGCTTGCTTTGGTGACTATTACAGTTCAAATTGCGCATAATCTTGTCTGTGGCCACGTGGTTTGCAGCCGATGGGAGCCGCCAGGCGCGCACTCACCTAAAAACCAAAAGAAGATCTCTGGAGTAAAAGATGAATTATCGAAATCTCAAAGGGACCGACCTGGACGTCTCACGCGCTTGCTTCGGCACGATGACCTTCGGCAGCCAGGTGAACGAAGCCCTGGCCACAACCATGGTCAACTATTGCCTGGAGCAGGGTATCAACTTCTTCGATACCGCGAATGTGTATCATCAGGGCGTGTCGGAGCAGTTTTTAGGAAAAGCTCTGCGCGGCAAGCGAGAGAAGATCATTCTAGCGAGCAAGGTGCGCGGGAAGATGGGCGAAGGTGCCGACCAGGTTGGACTCTCGCGAGCTGCGATCATAAGGGCAGTGGATGAGACCCTGCAGCGCCTTCAGACCGATTATCTGGACATCTACTATCTGCACCAGCCTGACTACGACGTGCCTCTCGAAGAGACGCTTCAAACGATGCAGGAGTTGGTGAAGTCGGGCAAGGTCCTTTATCCGGCCACCTCTAACTACGCCAGTTGGCAGGTCGGAGCAATGCTCTGTCTGGCTGACAGTAAGAAGTACAAACGCTCCGTCATCGCCCAGCAGATGTATAACCTCCTGGCGCGGGGGATCGAGCAGGAGTTTATTCCAATGGCGAAGGAGCTTGGCGTCTCCCTCATCGCTTACAATCCTCTTGCCGGGGGACTTCTCACGGGGAAGCACCATGGTTCTGCGATTACCCCAGGAACAAGATTCGATAAGAACGCTATGTATCAGGATCGCTACTGGCACGAGCAGAATTTTGCTGCCGTCGAAAGACTCCAGACGCTCGCGGAAACAAATGGTCGTTCGCTGATCAGCCTTGCGCTGAACTGGCTCATGCATCACACGCCGACCGACTGCATCATTCTGGGGGCTTCAAGAATCGAGCAACTGCAACAGAATCTCGCTGCTTTGGCGGAAGGCCCGTTGGCGCCCGAAGTGGTAGAGCGCTGTGATGAAATTTGGAGAGATCTGCGCGGGCCTACTCCAACTTACAATCGATGAAGGAAGCGATCCTCACGGTTTGGGTTTATGATAGCTGCCTGGAAAGGAGTAACAGTAATGCCGGATTCACCGGGACAAAACGTACCCGTAACCGTATCGCTCGATGTTGTCTTGCAGGGTTCGACGGGGAAACAGGATGCGCGCATGAGCGAAATCAGCATGGATGGTTGCTTCATTGATAGCAGGGTGCAGGGAAGGTCGCTGGGCGACATAGTTGAATTCAAAGTGCATCTGCCGAGTGGACCGTGGGTGTCATTGAAGGGTGAACTCGTCAATGAAGATTACCCTATGGGTTTTGGCCTGCGCTTCACGGGTCTGACAGAAGGCGACAAGAGTTTGCTGGCGCAGGTTGTCAGCGCGCACGGAGGCGATCCTGGCGAGTTTCAACCTTCACCCGCAGCCATTGAGGTAACGACTCCAGCGCAGGTTCCTGCGGAGCGTCGCCGGATTCTCATCGCTGACGACGATGCACTAACACTGCGGATGGTGACCGCTATCGTTGAGACGGAAGGCTATCAAGCCGTGTCGGTGGCGGATGGCCGGCAGGCGCTTAGATCTTTGCAGGAGGATGCTACGTTCAGCGCCGCCATCTTTGACATGATGATGCCGCACCTTCAGGGCCTGGACTTGATCCTCTATATGAAAGCAGATGAACGGTTGCGGCGCATACCAGTAGGCATGATCACCGCTGAGCGAGATCCAAAGGTCTGGGATGAGAGCGTCGCGGCGGGTGCGTGCGTGTTCCTGCCCAAGCCTTTCACGCCACCTCAGGTGCAGATGATGCTCCGCATGTTGGCGAGCAAGGCCGGGGAACTGAAATGAAATCAGACACATTCTCGGCGACAATCTTTAGCAAGTAACTTTGCTATTGACACACCAGTCGGTCCTAATGCTTCATCTCACGCGCTCGCTGGATTTCTCCGCACACAGTTCTTATGTACGCGGCACCGAGACCGCGACTGGCGCGCCCCCGGCGTTGGAAAACGGCATCCCGCCCCTGACTGGTTTCGCGAGCTTGCGCTGGCAGCCGGCGGGCCGCCACTTCTGGGTCGAGGCGTACTGTTCGATGAGTCTTCTGGCCTGGAAAGTGCCTTAACCTCCAAAGGTTGGTGTGGATCCTTCTTTTCCGCACGAGTGCTGCTTTATGCCTTGTTGTTTCTCCACAAGCTGAGCAAATTGCCCCGTTGTGGCCCGGTCCGATCCACCAAACGGCATTACCGATTTATTGTCCTTTCATCCGTCCGCATTGTCCTTGCTCGCCACGATCGGATAGTTAGCGGTCTTCATGGCTCATTCCCCCGAGGCTGCCTACGTGACCGTAGATGAAATAGGAATCAAGGGCCAACCATCAATTAATCAGCCTCAAACAAATCTTATGCAACCAAATCTTAAATCTCGTCATGATGCGGCTGGCTTAAGACAATCGTCGGCGCCCAAATGGCACCGCGTCTATTACGTGCTGGCGGGCTTCGACGTATTGGTCGTCTTGTGTAGTCTCTTCCTCAGTCATCAGATCCTGAAAATTTACAATCACTCCGTCGAGGTCAACCAACAGTGGGTCGCACGAGGGAATGAAAATGCTGAACTCGCGACGCTGGCAGGCGCTGTCAACGCGCCAGGCAATAATGTATTCGATTCGCACGACGTAGATGGTGAGTCGCGGAAGATGCGAGCGGCACTCCAGGACTTCAACTTACACCTGGCTGCCGTCGAAGAGAAGTTAAGCGTTCAAATCCGTGTGAAGAGCGAGGAAATAATTCAGGCGGATGTCGAAAGGCTTCCGGTAGATTTAGCGATTATCAAGACTTCGATGACGGAGATGACAAACGAGGCAGACCTAATCTTCTCTTACTTCGGGCAAAATCAACCTGAAAAGGCCGGCCGGCGCATGGCGACGATGGATCAGAAGTACGCCAACGTGCTCGCTTCAACAGCTGCATTGCGAGAGCATATCCGCTTGATTCAGGAGAAGCTCTTCAAACAGGAACTGCATTCGGCTGATGCACTGAGGAAGTTCGACTACGTGATCGCCGGATTCGTTCTTCTGATGGTTGGCGCGGCCATGACGTATGGGCACAAGGTCAAGAATCAAATGGAGGCGGTGGCGCGCGAGAAACAATCTCATCTGGAAAAGTTACGGAGTGAAATTGTTGACCGCGCACGCATTGAAGCCGAGCAACAGGTGCAGTTCCAAATTACGCAGGGAGTTAGCGCTACTGCCAATTTGGACGAACTACTGCACATTGTCCATAGCTCTCTTGGGAAAATACTAAAGGCCGAGAACTGCTTTATCGCCCTGCACGATAAGACTTCGGGCTTGTTCAAAATGCAGTTCTTTGTCGATCAACACGACGAGGCGCCGCCGCCGCAAAAACTGGAAAAGAGTCGGACGGCCCACGTGTTTCGTACTGGCCGGCCAATATTGATGACAAATGAGCTCTTTGAGCAATTAGTTGCTCAATGTGAAATCGAATCGATCGGCACACCTCCGGCTTCCTGGGTAGGCGTTCCTTTACGCACTCCGGCTGAGGTCATTGGCGTACTTGTAGTGCAACACTATGAAGAGAAAGATGCCTATTCGACTCGTGACCTTGAGTTTCTCACCTCGGTAGGTGGCCAGATTGCCCTGGCGATCGAACGCAAGCGCGCTGAAGGAGCACTGCGGAAGAGTGAAGATCGCTACAAGCAGATTGTCAACCACGCAAACGACATTATCTACAGAGCTGATGCGGAAGGCCGCTTTACCTTCGTTAATCCTACCGCCGCCAAATACATGCAGCGGTCGGAGCAGCAACTCCTCGGGCTTCATTTCCTTGAACTCGTGCGGCCCGACTACCAGCGCGAGACAATGAAGTTTTATGACCGGCAGTTCAAACAGAGGATTAAAACTTCCTATTTTGAATTCCCCGCTATCGCCCAGGACGGTACAGAGATTTGGGTGGGCCAGAATGCGCAGTTAATCCTCGACGATGAAGGGACCCCTAGCTTTCAGGCTGTGGCGCGCGACATTACCGAGCGGAAGCAACTGGAAGTCGACCTGGAGCTGGCGCGTGATGCGGCGCTCGAATCGGCGCGATTAAAATCAGAGTTTCTCGCCAACATGAGCCATGAGATTCGCACGCCGATGAACGGCGTAGTCGGCATGACGGGCCTCTTGCTCGACACTGAACTCGACGCCGATCAGCGCGACTTTGCCGAAACCATTCGTTCAAGCGGCGACGCGCTGCTGACTATCATCAATGACATCCTCGATTTCTCGAAAATTGAAGCCGGCAAACTTGAGTTTGAGGTGGTCGATTTCAACCTGCGCAATGCGGTCGAAGAGACGGTCGAACTGCTGGCCGAAAAGGCCCGGGAGAAGCAGCTTGAATTCGCCTCGCTCATCTACCGTGACGTGCCGATTGGATTGCGTGGCGACCCGGGTAGATTACGGCAGGTGCTCACCAATTTGGTTGCCAATGCTCTCAAGTTTACCGAGCAGGGCGAAGTCATCGTGCGCGCTGGAAAGGAGAACGAAAGCGAAACCACACTGACGATTCGGTTCACGGTCAGTGATACCGGCATTGGGATTAGCGAAGCTGCACAGGCGAAACTTTTCCAGCCATTCACGCAGGCCGATGGCTCAACGACGCGGAAATACGGCGGTACCGGTTTGGGCCTGTCGATCTCAAAGCAACTGGTCGAAATGATGGGCGGGGAAATGGGAGTAACAAGCACGCCGGGACAAGGCTCGACATTTTGGTTCACAGCTAAATTGGAAAAGCAGCCGGCAGGAACCGCCCTGGCCTCGCCGCAGATCGAAAGCATCGAGAATCTGCGCGTGCTGATAGTTGACGACAATGCGACAAACCGAAAGATCTTGTCGCACCAACTAGGTTCGTGGGGCATGATCCACGCCGAGGCTGACTCAGGAACGCGAGCGTTGGAGTTGCTAAAGAATGCGGCGGCCAATGGCGCCGGTTACGATCTGGTAATTTTGGATCTGCTGATGCCAGGTATGGACGGTTTTGAATTGGCGCGCACGATAAAGTCTGATCCCAGCATTGCCCGAATGCATCTGGTCATGTTGACCTCGGCTGGAGGGCAGAGAGATGCAGCAACGGCTCGTGCAGCGGGCATTGCGGCCTATCTAACCAAACCAGTCCGGCAGTCTCAGTTGTTCGACAGTTTGACGACTGTGGTGAGCAACGCGGCCAACGTAGGAGAATCGTCCTCGGTCGCCGCCTCGAATCTTGTTACCAAACACACTTTGCAGGAGACAAAGCGACTGTCCAACAAACTCATTCTGCTTGCCGAAGACAACATCGTGAATCAGAAGGTGGCCGTACGGCAGTTGCAGAAGTTGGGCTACCGTGCTGACGCGGTAGCGAACGGTCGCGAGGCAGTCGAAGCGTTGAGCCGCATCCCGTACGACCTGGTGCTGATGGATTGCCAGATGCCGGAGATGGATGGCTACGAAGCGACGGCAGAAATACGCCGACTGGAAGGCACTGCAAAACATACGCCAATCGTCGCCATGACCGCGCACGCGCTTGCCGGCGATCGTGAAAAGTCGATAGCCGCGGGCATGGACGATCACATCACCAAACCAGTCAAACAGGAGGAACTGGCAAGGGTGCTTGAGAGTTTCTTCGGTGTCAGCGAAGACGTTTTAACTGTTGAAGTGCCAGAGCCTGCACTCGCACCGGTGGATCTGAACCGACTGCACCAAGCCCTGGGGGACGATCCAGAAGAGATTCTTGAAGTACTTGATCTGTATCGCACGGAAATGACGGGGAACCTAATCAAACTAGACGCCGCCATTGCTTCCGGGAATGCGGGCGAGGTAGATCGGATCGCTCACAACTGCGCCGGCACCAGCGCAAATTGCGGCATGGTTGCGGTAGTAGATCATCTGCGCGAGCTGGAGCGAATGGGGCGAGAAAATCAATTGGCAGGGTCTGCGCATCTGAACGCGCACGTCGTGGCAGAGTTTGAACGGGTCAAGCTTTTTCTGGCAGAGAACTTCGAGTCATTAGCCGTTCAGTGAAAGGACGATGTGAGAAAATGTCAATTACAAAGAATAAAGTCTCGACTCGTGTTTTGGTGGCTGATGATGATCCGGTCATCAGGCATTTGGTCGCTTCGGTCCTCAAGAAGGACGGATACACGCCGATCGAAGCCAACGATGGCCGAGAGGCCTATCGCATCCTCCAGGCAGACTCAAATTTTAGGGCAGCAATATTCGACATGATGATGCCGTATCTTGAAGGGATCGACGTTATTCGCTACATGCGCACAGAAAAGCGTCTGATCAAGATTCCCGTGATGATGATTACCTCCGAACGGGATGTCAAAGTCATGACGAACAGCTTCACAGCGGGCGCCACCTTTTTCCTTTCAAAACCCTTCACTACCAAGCAATTGCAAACTACCTTGGGCATGCTCTTCAGCATGAGCGCAAAAGCCGGATGAATTCTATTAAGCTGAGAGGACTAGATTATGTCTGGCAAAAGCATGACCGATAGCGTGAATGATGCGGTTGATATGACAGTGCTCTCTGGCCTTGAGGGAGCCCAGGTAGATGGTGAGCCAGACTTGATCGTAGAGCTTATCGATCTTTACCTGGAAGATACGCCGCGCCGCCTGGCTGCTATGTCGGCGCTGCTGGAGCAGCGTGACGCGCTCTCCCTGCGGCGAGCCGCGCATGGCCTCAAGGGAAGCAGTGCGACTCTCGGCGCCGCTCGCACAGCACGGCTTTGTGAAGCAGTCGAAGAGATGAGCCAGGATGGTTCGCTGGCAGCGGTTGCCACTCTCTTGGCTGGATTGGAGCAAGAGTTTGCACATGTGCGTCAGTCGTTCTTAAACGAGCGACGCAAGCGAACCAATAAGGAACTCGCCCAAACCTGCTTACCGTGTGCTACACAGCTTCTGACTGGGACGTAAAATGAAACTCGCGTATCTTCAACGCAGGAAGTAGAGCAGATGCGCCACCTTGCGCCTCCGCACTGCCCACACGCTCAGACGCGCCGATCATCTCGACATTACCCGGCGCTAGTAACTGCATGAGGCTTTGATTGAAGCGAAAGTTTTTCACAGGATACTGAATCCTGCCGTTTTCGATGTACCAAATACCATCACGCGTCAACCCGGTTTGCAACGCAGTGCGCGGATCAACGCTGCGTATATACCAGAAGCGCCCAAGCAGAATCCCTCGGTCCGTGGCTTTGATCATCTCTTCCATTGACGCTGGGCGCTGCGAGCTTTCCATAATGTTGTTCACCGGTCCGGGAGTAGGCTCCTTATTCTTTTGCTTTGCCCAGTACCGCGAGTAGATAAGGTTCTCCAACACCCCGTTACGCACCAGATAGATCTTTTCGGCGGGGATTCCGCCCTGCGCAGCCTGGGAGCCGGGTAACTCCGCATTCCATGGATCACTGTAGACATTGATCCGCTCATCAAAGATTTGCTGGCCCACTTTAGTCTTCGCGCCTGGGGCGGAGAAAGGACTGCGACCTTCATCCGCGCCGCGCGCGTCGAAACCAAAGGCAAAACCCGATAGAAGATCTGCAACTGCTTGTGGCTCCAGAATCACTGTATAAACTCCTGGTTCCAACGTGCGCGGTTGACGAGATTCCAACGCTTTGCGAACGGCTTCTCGCGCAACTCGTTTAGTATCGAGCCTCGCGACATCAAAATGGTTGCGCAGAAAGTAACCGGAACTACCGCCATCGGGAGTGCGCGCCGTTGTAGAAAGACTCACGAGACTAGAGCGTGAATAATTGAAGTTGCCATTCCTGGTGGCCGAAGCTGTTGCAGAGCCGCGCGCTTGATGAAAGCCTGCACCGATCACTCCGGCCTTTTCACACCTGGCAATCACATCGTTTATCTCCCGCGCCCGATGCTGGAGGGAAATATTTGAGGTTGCTTCCACATAGCCACCTACTGGTTTGTAGGTTTGTGGACCAAGCGTCGGCAGGTATTCGCGGTCGACCGGAGAAAGCCGGGCAAGGTCCTGGGCTTGTGCCACCATGGTTCTGAGCGACTCGTTGTCGACTTCATTAGTTGAGGATGATCCGCGCTTCTTGTCGATCCAAACCACGACGTTCGCGGTTTTATTCTCGCGTGCTCCGCTGGTGGTGAATCCATTCGCCGCGAAGCGCAGGTGCGAATAGTTTTCGCTCCCGACAGTGACAACTGCGTCATCAGCTTTGACGTAGCTGAGCAGCTTTTCCGTAAGCTGTCGTGCTTCCTGCTCTGTTAGTAGCATCGTGATTCTCCCCCCAGACAAATCAGCCAGGTCCAGCGGCCGTGTTGAGGACATTGACCTTACGAAAACGCGCGACTGGACAACCATGGCTGACGGCGTTTGACTGTCCTGGTTCACCTTTACCGTCATTGAAGCTGCCACCGATTTCATAAGTCGCCTGCCCACCCAGACCATCGCAAGCCTTCCAGAAGTCTGTCGTGCGCGATTGATAGGCGACGTCGCGTACCATCTGGCCGACTTTTCCGTTCTTGATCTCCCAGAATGTCTGGCCGCCAAACTGGAAGTTGTAGCGCTGCTGGTCGATTGAATAGCTTCCGTCGCCGTAGATGAGAATTCCCTTCTCGACGCCCGCGACGAGATCATCCATGGTTGTGTTCTCTTTCGCGGGTTGCAGCGAGATGTTTGGCATGCGAGGAAAAGAGATGCTGCCCCAACTGTCAGCATGTAAGCAGCCATACGATCTCTTATTAGGGGACATCAAAGCGAGATCGCGCGTCGTTTGCCAATCAACGAAGACACCGTTCTTGATCAAGTGCCATTGCTGGCCCGGAACGCCTTCATCATCGTAACCGACAGTAGCCAGCCCAGCCCGTTGCGTGCGATCCGCGACGAAGTTTACGATCTTCGAACCAAACTGCAGCTTGCCGATCTTGTCTCGGGTCAAGAAGCTGGTGCCGGCATAGTCAGCTTCCCACCAGAGTGATCGATCCAACTC
>JBPCIQ010000008.1:0-41214 GCA_051006135.1 Pyrinomonadaceae bacterium
ATGCCCACGATGCGTCCATACTCTTCCACCAGCACTGCCGGACTACTTTGAAGACGGCGCGTGACCTCGTTTGAACTGGCATCTACGTCCACCGAGGGGAAACTTGCCTCCATCACTTCGCTAACCGGCGACTCCAGCAGTTCACGATTTCTGACGACTTTTGCGAGCACGCGATTCTCGCGCAGTGATCCGACCGGCTTTCCGTCTTCCAAGACCGGTATTTGCGTCAGACCAAGTTCGTTCATCTTGCCAAGTGCATCTCCTACTTTGTCCGCTGGCGCCGCCCAAACAAGACTTGCGGGCGCGCCATTTCCCTTCGTGCCGCTAATAAGACCTGCACTAATCTTCTGCGGCTCGAGCAGCTGTTTCTCCTTCATCCACTCGTCTGAATGGTGCTTGGTAAGATAGTGTTCGCCGGTATCGCAGACTATGAAGACGACCACCGCGCCGGCATCCAGATCGCGGGCCACTCGCAAGGCGGCCACTGCGTTTGTTCCCGTCGAGCCTCCGCAAAAAACACCTTCCAGCCGTCCCAACTGGCGTGACATCTCGAAAGACTCACGGTCAGTAATATTGATTACATCATCCACGTATTTAATGTGCACATTCGGCGGTATCACCTCCTGACCAATTCCTTCAACCAGATAAGGGGTGGCTTCGACCAGTTTTCCCGTTTCTTTATAGGTCTTGAAAACTGAGCCATAGGGGTCCGCTCCGATAATCTTGATCTCCGGGTTCTTCTCTTTCAAAAACCTTCCGGTGCCCGAAATGGTTCCGCCGGTGCCTATTCCGGCAACAAAATGGGTGATCTTTCCTTCCGTCTGCTCCCAGATCTCGGGCCCCGTGGTGCGGTAATGAGCTTCAGGATTCGCTGGATGGGAATACTGATCGGGGTAAAACGAGTTGGGAGTTTCCGAAGCAATTCTCTTGGCGGTCGAGACGTAATGGTCGGGTGTTCCGGGCTTTGCCGACACCGGAGTAATCACGACATCGGCGCCCAATGCCTTCAGGTAACGCGACTTCTCCACCGACGCCTTGTCCGTCATCACGAAGATACATTTGTAACCCTTTACCGCAGCCGCCAGCGCAAGTCCGATCCCAGTATTGCCTGAAGTAGCTTCGACAATTGTTCCACCAGGCTTGAGGATGCCTTCTTGCACCGCCGCCTCGATCATTGCGACGCCGATACGATCCTTCACTGAGAATCCCGGATTAAGATTCTCCATCTTCGCCAGAACTGTCGCTTTAATCCCCAGCGCCAAGCGATTGAGCTTGACCAGTGGTGTCCGACCGATCAGGCCGAGTACGTTGTCGTAGTAATGCATTCGAAGTCTCCGCGGCGGAATCTAGTTAGTTGACCGGCGGTGCCCCCAGCGGGCAGCCAACTTGGGGTGGTGGGTACTATTTGTAACAGAACCGGGCGTCTGGCGCTATTTGGCGACCCCTTCGCATAGTTTTCGCGCGATCAATTGACCCGCAACTCGATGGCCAACCGCGTTCCAATGGCCATTGCCAATGTCACTCCCAAATCCATGCAGAAAAACTTTGCTCTTTTCAGCATAATCCTGCATGTCCGGGGCTAGCGTAATAACAGGTATCCTCTCATTTACGCATAAATCTTTGATGCGATTATCAGGATAGAAGAGGTCGTCTATCACAAGCCGTTTCATGAATGCCTCGCGCGCATGCCGCTCGGGGAGCACCTGTGGCCCATTGCTCAAAGTGACGACTACAAGCTTCGCTCCTCTGGCGCCTACTTCATCGCGCATTGCGACAATTAGACCCTCGGTCACGCGCCACGCGTCATTCCAAACTGGATTGGCGGGTTCAAGATAAACGACATTGTCCGTGCCAAGCTCAACGGATTTGGCAACAATATCCGCCTTCCGAGTGCTTGGCCATTGTGGTGGTTGAAAGTGATTTTCTGATTGGGATCTCCAAGACAAGAATAAAATTCTGAGGCCGCGCAATGATTCTTGAACGGCTTGCACTACACGCAGGTGATTGCTTAACCAGTCACCTGCTCGTCCTATGATCGATTGGCGTAAATTGAATCCCTTTGAATTCTTGAATGACTCGTCGAGTATCAGGACTCCATCGCGATAAAAGAAATACGGCGCCTGAACCCGCCGCCTCAACTGTAAAGAATTATCAGTGATGTCATTACTCGTGGTGACCGCCAATAGGACGATATCAGGTGAATAATCCCAGACGTGATCCCGTAAGGTTATCAGTTCTTGGGCCGTACCGTAGCCCGAGACGCCGAAGTTGAGAACCTCAATCTCCTTGCCGGCAAACAATCCGCATCCCCGCACCTCCCCTTCCATGACCGCCCAGAATGCTTGTTCCATCGGAACCTGAAGTGCCTCCGCATAGGAGTCTCCAAGGACCGCTATTCTGAGCGTGTTTTCCGGTTTTGCCTTTGTATGTTGGCGATCGCGCAGACCATCACTATTAATCCGGACATATGACTCGCCTTCCTTGCGAAACCAGCCCTCCATCCCCGGTCGGAGCGCATAGCCTCGAGCCTCATCCAGCATAAAAAAGTCTGGATAGGAGTAGCCCGCAATACGCAACGCAATTTCGGCAATAGAGACACCAAGAAAAATGCCAAAGAGTATTAGAACAAGCTTGGCAACGATCGTTTTAGCTTTTCCATGTTTCCTCTCAGACATCGATGTGCAACCCCGCCGCTCGTTGGGATAGTCGCAGCCCCAGGACGATGACATAATTTAAGCGAATGAGGGTCCTCTTGTCCAAAGCAGAAAGATCAAGGCGTTTGGCAGGTTAAGGCTTTCAGTTAAGGCTGATCAAATGTTGAAGCCCGGATGTGCTCTCCCCTTCACATCCGGGCTTCGACTATGGCCACTCACGTCCAAATTGACCCGCTGAGTAACCAAACCTGAAATCTGAATTACAATTAGAAGCGAGTCTTCTCGCGAATCTTGTAGGTATAAATGCCGGCCCCGGCCCCACCCGTGATCGCTCCAATGAGTGCGCCCTTCTTGCCCCCAATCAATCCACCAAGAATCGCACCACCAGCTGCGCCCCCTGCAGTTGTGATCTTGTCTCGATGCCTGTCCCATACGGAACGATTACGATCGTATCGGTACGCATCAGCACGGTTTACACCATTGTTATTCCGGTCGTACTGCCGACTATTCTGAACCGACCTGCGATTTGTCGCGCGATAACGAGTTTGCGCTCCAACTGGCATTGCGGCGATGATCAAAGCGACTAAACAGATAGCGGTTGCGAATATTTTTTTCATGTTCAACTCCTGCCACCTCTTTGGCAATGTGCATGCCATTGCCGTTCACGCAACAGACAATCCTCCAGGCAGCACGCCTTGAAGCAGATCAGCGAGAGTTTTCGGCCTTATTGAGAACTGGTGGAAAAGGTAGAAGACAAATGTCACGCAGGTTAGTCACGCGGTTAACTGATCAGATCGTGCGGGCCATCCACCTTTTGGGATAGCAAAAAACCCGCGGCGGCGCTTCGAGCCCGCGCGAGCGGCGGGATAGAGCCCTGATGGGGCGAAGCGGAACCCAGGTCAAGGAGTTAAGGAATCAACCGGCCCGCGCGGGCGGCCGATTGATTTAGAGCCCGCGAAGCGTGGCGAAAGCATAAAGCCTGGGGCGGGAGCCCCAGGACAGGCGGTGAAGACTTTTTCTCGCCGGCGCTGATTGAAGCGGATCTAATGCGGCGCGTGTTAAACCGAGCGGATTTTCGCCGCTGGTTTCATCGCTTTTTACCTGGTTTGACTAGCGGAAAGTTAGGCAAGTGCTTCGCCCGGCAGTAGTAACGGATCGCCGCAGATCCTAAGATGGTTCACCTTGATGGACTGAACCTCAGCCGCGCCTGGTGCATGCGAAGCATTGCGACAGCGCTGTCGCGCAATGATCCGGCACGAAGAATCTTAACCGACTCGGCAAGACTACACGGCGAACATGCCCTGGCTCATGTAGCTAGCGGAGATTATGCGGGCGAGCACTGGTTAGCTTCGTTTGCCGTCTACATGCTCTCTACAGAAGCACCCTGAAATCAGTGGTTGGCCGGTTGCGCATGAATCAGGCGGCGGATGCGATCAGCAAACAGCACGTCGATCTTTAATGGCTCAATCAGCGCCGTCACCTCGCCCTGTCCAAAAGTGGGGTGCACCATGGTCTGCCCGGCGCGGTAGGCGCGGGTCTGATCATAGGGCGCGCCCGGATCAAGCTTGCGTTTTGTTCCGGAGGCGGCGCCGGTCTTAAAGGTGCCGAGCGTGCCGCACTTCGGGCAACTGACGCGCGATATCTTACCGCGTTTGGTCAGCGACGCGATTACGTGTCCGCGCTCTTCCTTACACTTAATGCAGAACTTTTCCACGCGCTCGCCAACGACGAACGCCGGCTTCTCTACGTTTTCCGCAACGGTTGATGTTTGCTTCTCCACGAAATCCTCCTGGCTTTACTTGTACCGGTAGGTTATCCGACCTCTGGTCAGGTCATAGGGCGACATCTCAACGCTCACTCGGTCGCCTACTAGAATACGGATGCGGTTCTTGCGCATCTTGCCCGAGATGACTGCGAGTACTACGTGTTGGGTATTTTCGAGCTGGACTTTGAAAAATGCGTTGGGCTGCTTATCGATGATAGTGCCCTCAGCCGGAATCAGATCGTCTTTAGCCAATCGGGTTGCTCCTTTAGCTTAGTGATGGTTATGAGTAGAGGTGATGAGCATGAGTGACAGCGATTTTGACAATCGCTTCCCTCATCACTCATCACTGCCGTTGTTCTATCTGCTCGCCCGACGCGGTCGAAATGAACGCGTAAACACTGGCGACGAAACCCTGGCGCCACGTCTTGACGCAGGAGCCAACCGGCTATTATGGATACCGTTATTAGTTCCGCCAAAAGCCGGCAAAACCACGCGTTTCACCACCTGTCCGGTCAGACGTTCTATGGCACGCATTGAGACTTCATCGACCGGGGTCACGATAGTAATCGCGCGGCCCTGATTGCCCGCTCTACCGGTGCGGCCAATACGATGGATATAGTCTTCCGGCGCGGAAGGCACGTCGTAGTTAATGACGTGCGAAACGAGATCCACGTCCAGACCGCGTGCTGCGATGTCGGTCGCAACCAGCACACGCGTGCGTCCATCGCGGAAGCCTCGTAGCGCTGACTCACGCTGCGACTGTGAACGATCCGCGTGAATGCGGTTTACGCTATGATCGCGCGCTGAAAGGATATGCGAAAGGCGCTCGGCTCCGCGGCGTGTCCGAGTAAAAACCAACACTCGCTCGAATCGTTCGCGCTCCAGCAGATCTAACAACAATGCCGTTTTCGACTCCTGGGCTACGGGATAAGCCGTCTGTTCTACCATTACGGCAGCCTGACCCCGAGGACTGACCTCGATCAGCTTCGGGCTCTGCATTGTCGAACGCGCAAGCTTTTCAATTTCTTGAGACATCGTCGCCGAAAAAAGTAGCGTCTGCCGTTTTTCCGGCACCATTGATAGCACGCGACGAATTGCCGGTAGAAACCCCATGTCCAGCATACGGTCTGCTTCGTCCAGGACGAGCACTTCGACTCCCGAAAGATCAAGTGCCCGCCTCTCAGTAAGATCGAGTAATCTCCCGGGCGTGGCAATTACCACCGCCGGACTGCGACGCAGGGCATCAAGTTGCCGCGGCATACTAGCTCCGCCGATAAGTGTGACACTTCGATTGGCCTTGACTGGATTCAGCTCGACATAGTTCTTTTCAATTTGGGCGGCTAGCTCACGAGTTGGCGCCAGCACCAGCACACGCACTTTGCGCTGCTGCGATCCCGTTGCCGACCCTGCGTTCTTGCGGGTCGACGTCGCGCCCTGAATGGGCTCCGTAATCTTTTGAATGATGGGGAGCAAAAATGCGGCCGTCTTGCCTGTGCCGGTTTCAGCACAGCCGATTAGGTCCTGACCGATTAGGACAACAGGAATTGCCTGTTGTTGGATCGGCGTTGGTTCGGTGTATCCGAGAGACTCGCAGCTCCGCACCTGTGCCGGCGCAAGTCCCAGTTGAGAAAAATTCATAGATTCCTTATTTCTGAACGCTTCAGTCTAATTCTGGAGCGCAGATTGATTTTATGTTCTGATCTCCGTGTCTCCGTGGCGCTTGTATGCGCCACGGAGACTCGAAGAATTGGAGTTTCGTCCGTTACCATCGAGGCTCGCGATTGCCGCCGCCACCGCCGCCGCCACCGTAGCCACCGCCGCCGCCGCTACGATTGCCACCGTAGCCGCCGCCGCCGCCGCGTCCGCCACCGAAGCCGCCACGTCCGCCACCACCACCGCTGCGATTTTCGCGCGGTTTGGCCTCATTGACGGTCAGACTGCGTCCGTTGACTTCCTTGCCGTTAAACTCGGATATAGCGGCAGCGCCTTCCTCCTTGCTAGACATTTCGACGAAGCCGAAGCCGCGTGAGCGTCCCGTGTCGCGGTCTTCCACGACGCTCGCGGATTCGACCGTGCCGGCAGTTGCAAAGAGTTCCTGCAAGTCCTGGCTGGAGGTCGAGAACGCGAGATTTCCTACGTAAAGTTTCATTGTCATTTAGATGTACCTTTCCCTCAAGGGGGAATAAAGAGAAGCTGCGAATCGGATTGGCTTCGGTCGAACGGTAGGAGCGAAGGGCCGGCTTTCGGATGCTCTAATGGAGCGGCTTCTGAAGTTGAAATCAGCCTGCTCTCGAACCATCCAAAACGCCAGCGCCAAATAGACTTTACGCGCGGGGCGCATCACCGTCGATGCGCGAGAGAAGGATTAACCGTGTGTCACTATGCACTATTAACCCGCTAAGAGCAAGGCGAGGCGCGATGCCGGTAAGCGAGTGTCCAGAGCGTTTGATAGGATACACTATTAATGCTGGTAGGGCTATTACAGGTAAATCAAACTTTTTGAAAACATCCGTCGTAGCGCCTGTAGCGAGGGAATCGATGATTCTGGCAATTTTACATAGGGTTCAGCCATATGGACTAGCGCTGCTTGTTAGCACGGCGCTCGTGTTTGTAGTGAGCGCTGGAGCCCAGACAAAGAAACCTAAAGAAACCGGAGCCACGAATGAACTGGCGAAGCTCCGCGAGGAATTCATTAAGACCACCGGAGAATATAAAAGCAGCCTTGCGAAGCTTTTGGCAATCCACGAGCGAAATGTGATTAGGGCCGAGGGGAAGCTGGCTCAATCTCAAAAGCTTTACGCTGAAGGACTTATCCCCAGAAACCACCTCGTCGATGGTGAAAATGCCGTCGCCGCCGCAAAGGACATGGTCAGCGACACCCGGAGGAAGATTATCGACGCCGACAAGCAGATCGCCGGAACCCTGCTCGAGGCCGAGGCCGAGGCTCAGATGGCGAAAGCGCCGTTGCGCCCTGGAAGCCTGGTTAGAACTACGTCATACATTCGTTACAGCGGTGCTGGCACGTGGGCGTTGTCGGACGCCTGGAAGGTGCAACGCTTTTTCATCGATTCCTTTAAGAAACAGCTGCCGGTTGGCGTATTTGGTCAGGGAGCAATTCACGACCGCTGGCGTCTGGATCATCGCAACGCGATGGATGTATCTCTTCACCCAGACGGGCCTGAAGGTCAAATGTTGATGAACTACCTGCGCGCCAATGGAATTCCGTTCCTGGCGTTCCGCTCGGCAGTCCCGGGCTCGTCCACTGGACCACACATCCACATCGGCCGCCCTTCCCACCGATTCTAAGGAAACTCAGCAAACCCTGGCCTGGACGAACAGGGGCGGCGATGCGTTCCTTGCGTTGCGTAGAGGGTCGACCAATACCTGTCCACGGAACCACACGAAGCGCATCATTAACCGAAACCGTTCTTGAGCTTCCTTGATTCTGACTTGGATTAATCCACAACACTTTCTCGTTCAGAGCGTAAGCAAGCAAGCGATTGTCTCTGGCTGTATAGAGCAAGTTTGCAACTTCGTCACTTATAAACCGCTCGTCCAGGCCATTGAGACGAACAGCACGCTCAGCGACGCCCGTGTTGACGTTAACCCCCACCAGGCCGTTTCCTTTCGCCAAACCCGTGTAAAAGTACATCCACTCGCCGCGCAGCGTGGCGAGCCTTCTCTGGCGCCAGAGAAAGCGAGACAGTCGTTCCAGCTGGTGTGCGGGATCCAGCCGCTCAAGCAAACGTTCTTCGACATCAAGCGAAGGCCGCGGCATGCCCACCGAGCTGTCCGTGCGCAAAGAGGAAACCTGGCGGGCGCCAGACAGCAAACCGAACGAAGAAAATCGCTCGGCCGCGTATTCGCGAGAATAGTTTGAAGCCATGCTTGTTAAACTGGGCAGGGTGGCGTGTGCTGCCAGGGCAGACCAACGCAGAGATGAAATCGTGTTCAGCAGTCGAACGCCACGGAACGCGGTCGTAGCTGTAGCGCCATAGCGGAAATAAAGTGAAGCAGCGCGCGCCGTGATGGCAGCCACAGTTCGCAGCAGACTGCGACCTGGTGGGTTGTGGCGCGCTCGCCAAACACTTCTTCCCGCCGCAAAATCGAAACCCGCAATTTCATTCCGTCCACCCACGACTGCTTGCCCACGCTCGTTGAGCACAACGAATGCAGCCTTCTCCACCTTGTGAGAAATCTTAGAGCGTCGCTTTCCCGTCGCAGCATCAATCACCATCAAATCATCGCGATCGGCAACCAGAAGCGAGGCCGCATCCGGAATCGCTATATTGGTAATGCCTTTGTCGGCTCCTTTGTGGCGCCAGATCACTTTACCCGTTTCAACATCTATCGCGCTCACACCATACGGGCCCCGCTCAACCGTCTCGCCGTCCCGAAGGCGGGTAAACTGTCCCCCAGTTCGCACGTAAAGGACCTGGCCCGTGAGGATCATCTCAGGGCTCAACCCCAGATCTTTCGTTTCCCAAATCTCTTCACCAGTCCGGCGCGAAATGGCCTTGACCCGGCCCCGTCCTGAAAGGTAGATGGCGCGTTCATCGCCGACTGGATCCGCCTCCGTCAGCGCCAGTCCTTCTTCGTTAATGCGGAACTTCTCCCGCTTCCGATCTTTTCCTGTCATTGTTGCCAGCGAGGTAAGGCCCTCGTAAAACAGGTAGAGTCGATCATCCAGAAAAACCGGCGGCCGGTAATTGTCGAGCGTGAAAGAAACGTCACCGCTATCACTCCAGCCCGTGGGCATCATCTCGATTTCACTCTCGAGTTCGCGCTTCCAAAGCTCACGGCCGGCGCCAAGGTCGAAGACATGAATGACAGGCTTGCGCTTCAACGTGTCTTCTGCCTTGCCGCGTGCATCGCGGGCGAATACTGCAGCAAGCAGGCGACGATTTTGATCCAACGCCATCTGCATTACCGAACCGCGCGCTTTGTTGCTCCGCCAGAGCGTCTCGCCCGTAACCATGTCCGCAGCTTCCAGCCGCGTCCTGTTACCATCTTCAATAGTAAGCAAAAGGATGTCTGTCCCTGGCACTGGTGCCACATCCGTTTCGTCCAGTCGCGGATTCTTTCGCCGCCACAGGATGTCGCCCGATTCACCATCGATCGCATAGAGCGATTTCTCGGTTCCGGCCACGACCACTCCCAATTCAGTCGCCTGGTAAAAGCGAACTCGTCCGTCCAGTTTAGCTGACCACTGCTCAGAGGCGGACATTGCCTGGACGGCCGAGATCATCAAGAGCACGAATAAACAGAATACCCGTTGCACAGAGGGGTTCCTCAAATGCTGACGCGAAGAAAGCTGAGACACATTTTTACCCTTCCGGGGAGAGGCTTGGAGAGAGGTGACAGACACAGACCCCAATTAGACAGCTGACGGCCGGCTTACTATTAACAGATCAATCTTCCACTCTTACCAATTGTTTACCAAGGTTCTCGCCATTAAACAGACCTAGAAAGGCGCGCGGAGTATTCTCAAACCCATCGACAATGTTTTCGGCGTACTTCATCTTTCCTTCGCTTAACCACTGCCCTAATTGACTCACCCCCTCGGCAAAGCGAGGTGCGAAATCCGTGATAATGAATCCCTGCATCAGAGCTCTCTTGACCAGGAGATAAGGCTGAGGGCGCGGTCCAACATCAGGCTGTTCGAGGTTGTAAAGTGAGATTTGGCCGCAAATGATTATTCGCGCGCCCTTGTTGAGGAACGGCAACACCGCATCGGAAACCTCACCACCCACATTATCAAAATAGATGTCGACCCCATCGGGGCTGGCATCTTGCAAAGCCTCCTTCACGTTGGCCGTCTTATAGTTGATGGTGCGGTCGACCCACAACTCGTGCTCCAGATATTCGTTCTTCTGATCGCTTCCTGCGATACCAATGACCCGACATCCTTTGATCTTGGCTATCTGGCATACAGTCATACCCACCGCGCCCGCAGCGCCGGAGACAACCACGGTTTCGCCCTCCCGGGGTTTACCGATGTCCAGGAGTCCAAAGTAACCGGTCAAGCCCGGCATACCCAGGACTCCCAGGGCGGTAGTTACCGGGGCCAGGTTTGGATCAACCTTCCTCAGTTCTCCGGCTCTGGCTGCCGAAAAGAGCTGCCAGCCAAGTTGCCCGGAAACAATGTCGCCGGGCTTAAAAGCATCGGATTTCGATTCAATCACTTCGCCGACCACGCCTCCGTTCATAACTTCGTTCACAGCAAACGGGGGCACGTACGACTTGCGGTCGCGCATCCGGCCGCGCATGTACGGGTCCACGGACAAGTAGAGAGTACGAACCAGGACCTCTCCCTCATTTGGCTGCGGCACATCCGCGTCGACAGTTGCAAAATTGTCCATCGCCGGCATGCCAGTCGGCCGACTGGCCAATATGATTTGTTTGTTTTTCATGGCGGGCATCATACCCCACTCGCAAGTGGTAGTCAGGGAACCCGAAACGATGGCAGATCTCGCGAAAGGGATATTAGGCTGCAGCGACCTTTCCTCCCTATGTTAGTATGTACCGCTCAACGACACCGTCTCAGAGCATTGCTGAGTAATAGCTAAGCGTTACTAAGCAGCCGCGATCTCGCTTTTCAACTCACTTAATCCCTTAAGAGGTAAAGATGCCGGAACTGCGTGGAACACAGGCAACCGAAGAGGTCAAACAGGAGTGGACGTTCGCTTATAAGCTTTATTTAAAGGCGCCTGGCGATCCACGGGACAAGAAAAACGATCGCTCGGAACGGATCAGCTATGTAGCTAAGGAGATGAACCTCACCCACAAGCAGGCCAAGCGACGCATTAGAAACTACGAATCGTGGCAGCGCAATATTAAGAAACGTTTGGTAGAACCCTAAGACTTATTATCGCGCCCTAACTCTCGAAGCAACTGTGCCTGAAACCAGTTCCAAAACACTTGTTCTCTACGATGGGGTTTGCGGGTTGTGCAACGGTCTCAATCAGTTCTTACTCAAGCGTGATTCGAAAGATCACCTCCGGTTCGCGTCTCTTCAAAGCAATTTTGCCGCATCTACGCTGAAGCGTCATGACATCAATGCCGTCGACCTGGATACTGTCTACGTGGTTGCGGACTACGGGCAGCCAAAGCAACGACTACTGGCGAGGTCCGATGCCATCCTGCATGTCCTCGACAGGCTTGGCGGCGTGTGGAGTTTCTTCCGAGTAGGGCGAGTGTTGCCGAAGAGACTACGCGATGCTCTCTATAACCTGGTCGCGCGCAATCGGTATAGCGTCTTCGGAAAGTATGAGGTTTGTTTGATGCCTGACGAAAAACACCGGAAGAAGTTTCTGGATTTGGTCACAGCAGAGCCGTCATAGAACCGCGGATGATGGACGCTCGCGATGACGCACGCGGCAGATAGTGTGGGCCGCTGTCAGACAAAAGGTTAGCCAGGCCGATCCTTCCAGAATGGCAGCCAGCACGTCACTCAAGTAGTGCGCGCCAAGATAGATACGACTGAAACCGACCAGCAGGACCAGAAACACAGCAAGAGTAATCGCCAGCACACGCCAGGGCCACTCCCGCATCTTCCAGAATGCGAACGCCGCCACTACCCCATAGAAACAGGTAGCTGCCATGGCGTGACCGCTGGGAAAACTATGACTGGAAAGGGTCAGAATCGGGTCGTCAAACTGAGGCCGTGCTCGGAGGAAGATATTCTTGAGCACTATGTTAAGGAACATGCCCCCGAACACTGTCAGAACCACGGTTATCAACCAGCATCGGTGCCGCAGGCGGAAGAGATAGAGCGCAAGCGCTAACGTCAGCACGCTAACCGCAACCGTTGAATGAAGGTCACTGATAATTATCATGGCCCTGATTGCTGCCGGCTGATGATAAGTGCGAAGCCAGGCACTGAATCGTGCGTCGAGGAGAGTGAGAGGCCCGCCCTCGCCTAACTCAACAGCGATTAAAGCGAATATCGAGGTGGCACCAATAAGCAGCAGTACGCCAATTGTCAGGTGTAGCCCGTGAGAACCCTCCCGCGATAACCGCGCATTCAGGAAAGCTGTTAGTGCGTCAAAGCGACGATCCATTGCAACGGGTCTAAGCTCCTACCCAGCCGTCAACTGTGTGACGAAAATGCTCAGTTGAAGTTGAGACGAAACCCACGGTGTCCGGCTCCCACACTATGCGCTCGACCGAGATCCTGGGATGCTGCAAATGAATCACATTGAAAGAATTGGCTTCGCCCCGGCTGCGCGTGGAGGTGGCGGTTCCGGCCTGTACCACGAGGGCCGAATGGCCCTTGATCTTATACCGCGTCGCGGTGTGGCCCGTGTGGCTAACGTGCAAATGACCGGCGAGAAACAGATCCGCTCCGCAACCAGCCAGCGTTTTCATCGCCATGTGAGCACGCCCCACCAGATGGCTTTCGTGACGACCCTCGGGCAGATCAAACGGATGATGTGAAACCACGACTTTCACGGTGTCATCGCTGAGTTCACATATCTTGTCTCGAACCCAGTTCACCTGAAGTTCATTGATACGCCCACCCTTGAACGTTAGGGAGCGCGCAGTATTCACCCCGACCACCATCATCTCCTCGTCGAGATAGAAGGGATTTAGATCGTCGGTTATGTAGCGCCGGAACTTCTCCAGTGGACTGAGAAACCGCGAAAATACGTTGTGCAAAGGTATGTCGTGATTACCCGGCACGACGATCTGAGGCTGAGGTAACGAATCGAGAAAAGCGCGTGCTTCCTTAAACTGCCAGGAGCGTGCTCGCTGAGTGAGGTCACCCGATACAGCCACCAAATCAGGTTTCCTTTCATTAACAAAGACAATCAAGGGCTTGACCACCGTCGGGTCAGTTCGGCCGAAATGAATGTCAGACATGTGAACGATCGTACGCATCAGTTCTAACTAACTTCTACTTCGCTGCATTCTCTTCGGGCACCAGCACCCGCAGTGACAAAGGACGAATACGATAGTGTAGCGGCGGCTGCATTAGCGTCACTTCACCATCCATCGCCACGCGGAGACGGCGGTGCTTCGTCTTTATCCATATCTCCTTCGAGCACAAAGCAATGAAGTCCTTGTCATTGCGCAGACCTCCAAAAAACGCCCGAAAGGCCAGACGCAACAACCCCAGCCTGCCTGTCTCTCGGGTTATGTAGACGCTCAATTTTCCGGCATTGAGACAAGATCGGGTGCCGACATTGAGGCTCTCCATCTCGTATTCATTGTTGCCGACAAAGACAAGAGGAGTGCGATGTGAAAAGTCCCTGCCATCAGCACTGAACGTGACATAAAGAAAAGGGTAACGTCGTAATACGGTGAGTGCCGCCCAGAAAAACGCCGACCATTTTCGGAGACCGAGCCGTTGGTGCTTTTCTCGTTCTCGAACCAGCCGCGGATAAAGCCCAAGGCTTGAATTGTTGATAAAGATTTGACCGTTGACTTCCCCAACGTCTACCGGCACGGTGTGGCCTGCAATGATTGTGTTTGCGGCGGCTTCCAGGTCTAAGGGGATGCCCAGGTCCTTGGCAAAGTGGTTGAGAGTTCCCAAAGGCAAAACGCCAATAGTCTTACCGGCGTCAACTACGGCCCCGGCTATGGCGTTGATGGTACCGTCGCCACCTCCCGCAACAACTATTTCGCTGTCGCTACGTGCGGTCCGGCGCGCCAGTTCTACTACTTCTTCACCGCTCCGGGCCAGAGAGACGTTTGCCTTTCGATTGGCGGCGGCAAAAATCTCAGCCAGCCGCAAGCGCATGTCTGTCTTGTCATTCGTGCCCGACCCGGTGTTTATAATTACTTCAATCGTTTCTTCCGACATACCCTCCACCATTGAACCACTTTTGCGACAGGATACAATCAGAAAGCAGCATAAGCGAGAAGGGAGGGCTTACTTGATTTAAGCATTCCCCCTTTCTCTGACGTTCGGGACGAATGGCGGTAGCGGCTTGCACCTCAGGATCCGGGACCCGGGACATCTTCCATCTCTTGTTTGACGTTTTTCATTCCGGCGTTATACCGAAACGATGATGGTGTGGACGAACTGGTTTCGCAAAGCGATGATTAATGAATTGCCTATTGCACGATCAGGTATTATGCGCCAATGACAACTCCCTCGATTGACCAACCCTATCGCGGCAATGGCGTTGACCGACCAGGCGGCGTGCCGCTACCACCTGACCGCATGCCGCTTTTTCGCGCCGGCCAGTTGCGAAAACGCTGGCATTACGTTTCCTTCTGGAGTGGCGAGTTATCTTTCTGTGCGGCGCGAGCCAGCGTGGGGCCGTTAAAACAGGAATATTGGGGTATTTGGGATCGCCAGGCAGCGCAGTTCCGGGAGCGCTCACATCGGTTTACTCGGCGTGTGCGATTTGAACCGCATCGCGTGTTAGTGCGCGACGGCGATACGGAAATTGATGTGACGGTTAGTTCCCCCTGCAACTTCGAAGTCTACCGGCCCGCCGGCCGTGCTTATATATGGTCACACAAGGATTATTTTCGAGAGGCATGCGGCGTTGTGCGTTACGGAGGGAAGACGAGTCAGGTTTCGGGCGTGATGTTCGTCGACATTAACGCCGGCTACCATGAGCGACACACGCAATGGCGTTGGGCGGCCGGGACCGGGTTGGACCAACACGGCCGGCTTATCGCCTTCAATGCCATAACGGGCCTGTTCGACACTCTCAAGCAGAGCGAGCGCACGATCTGGATCGAAGGAGATGCCCAGGAGGTCGGGCCGAATACTTTCGCCGACGACCTGTCGACGGTCTCCTTTGCCGAGGGCGGCACGCTGCGATTTCAACCTGAAGCGCTAATTGAAACTCACGAAAACTTTCTCGTCGTTCGCTCAGACTACCTTCACTGGTTCGGCACTTACTCGGGAACCCTTCCCGGGGGCATCGAATTGCGCGAAGCCTTCGGGGTTCGCGAGCGACATGACGCGCTCTGGTAGAACTCATCAGGCCGCATGTCGTTGCCTTCGAAACCACTCTGTACTGTCGCTAATAAGTCCACCAGATCACAAATAGCTGGAGCGGCACTCTAATTAATAAATACGGGGCCTCTTGCCGCTAGTTCTCTTCATTTTCATCGCCACTATAGTTAGCCCGAGTTTCTTCCTGGTGATCCGTACCAAGCGTCCACGACGGCGGATCGCTCGCCGGGAAAGTCTGAATTAAGTTCAGGTCTATCTCGTCCTCGTTCATGCCGACATCGTTCTCTTCTGGTTCGCCAGCCTCTGCTGGTCTTTTGTCTTCCGCCATACATTGCTGCCCCTTCTGCTCTACCAGGCGACTGCGTATCTTCCCCGCCGCGGGTCGGCGCCTCCGGAGGAAACCCCTGTTTGCGGGTTGTAGAGGATTACTGTGGGCGCCGAAAGTGTGCCCCAGTCGGATTGAACCTTAACCTTGTGGCCGCGTGATTTCAGCTCCGCGATTGTCTTCTCACCAATTCGCGATTCAACATTCAGGGATCCGGGCAAGAACTCATGATCGTCGAATGAGCTAACGTAATGCTGAGTATCAAAGCGAGGCGCTTCGACTGCCTCCTGTGGGTTCATGCCAAACTCGATAATGTTGAGCAGAACTTGCAGCAGCGCCTGGTCCTGATTGTCACCTCCGGGAGTGCTCAACACCATGAAAGGCTCGCCATTCCTCAGCACCACCGTCGGTGTGAGGGTGATGCGAGGGCGCTTGCCCGGCGCGACAACATTTGGACTGTGGGGATCCGTCAAAGCCGACTGCAGCCGTTGGCCCATAAGCACGCCGGTATCGCCGGCGACCACCGCGGGAAGCCAGGCACCGCTGGGTGTCGCACTAAACAGGTTCCCATCCTTGTCGATGACGTTTACGCAGGTCGTGTCGTTGGCCCGCTCAACCTCCGGAAGTGCCGAAGCACTGCCGATGCGCTGGACCGCGCCAGCTAATACAGCTTTCATGTGGAGCGGATCGCCGGGTTGCTGAGACATGGAAGCCTGTTGCTGATCGATTAGCGAGCGACGCAAGGCAGCATAGTCTTTAGATAGCAGTTGGGTGGCCGGAATCTTCACAAAATCCGGGTCACCGTAGTAGCGATCCCTGTCAGCCAGAGCAAGTTTTAGGGCTTCTACCAGAATGTGAATGTAATCTGGCGAATTGTGGCCCAGCTTTTTGAGATCGTACCCTTCGAGTAGATTAAGCGTTTCAACCAGGGCTGGGCCTGCGGTCCAAAAACCTGCCTTGTAGACTTGATGACCTTGATAGTCTGCTTTCACCGGCGTACCCACTCTAGCGTTAAAGCGAGCGAGATCCTCTGCGGCGAGTAAACCGCCATTCTCTTGCATGTAGTCGCCTATGCGGCGGCCCACCGGTCCACGGTAGAAGTAATCACGCGCGGCCAGGAGGCCGAAGTGACGCCTTTCACGGTTGTTCCGGGTGCTCTGAGATCCTCGCTTTTCAGCATTTACAATCTCACGCAGCGTTCGGGCCAGGTCCGCTTGCACGAAGATATCTCCAACCTTCGGTACCTCGCCATTGGGCATGAAGATACGCCTGGCATCAGGCCACTGTGAGAGTACCTCAGCGCGCGTCTTGATGTACTGCACCCGCAGTTCATCTATCGGGAAACTATCTGCGAGTTCAATTGCAGGTTGTATGACTTCAGCGAGAGACATAGTGCCAAATTGATCCAGCGCCACTATGCACGCGTCCAGCACCGCTGGAACCGTTGCCGGCAGGGGGCCGGTAGAAGGTATCGCTCCTGTTTTGGCTCCCGCCATTGTCGCCATCCCGGAGGTCACATTCTTTTGCCGATTGACGAAAAACTCCCTCGTGGCTTTCATCGGCGCCGGGCCCATGCCCTCGACAACACTTACCTCCCTACCTTTCATCTTGATGAGAATTGGTACCTCGCCGCCAAACGAAAAGTGGGAAAACTCGATCACTGAAGCAGCGAGTATCGTTGCCACGCCGGCATCCGTAGCATTACCGCCTTTCTGCAAAATGCGCATACCTGCTTCAACCGAGAGCGGGTGACCACCGGCCACTACTCCGCGCCTCCCGCGAACTACAGGTCGAAACGTTTGCGCGTCAGAAGTTGTCAGCAGATTGGAAAGGAGGAGTAGCGCAACGACGATAAAGACAACGAGAGATCGACGCATGACAGGTTTACCTTCCGAGCCTGACGATTTTGGTGTGTCGAATTGTTACCCTGTTCGCCGGACGAGTCAACGTTTTCGCTGGGTTCGCGGCTCTGGCAAGTCCCGGCCAACCTAAGCGTCGAGCTTAGTGGCGGCCAAAAAGGAATGCACTTTCACATGGCGTACGGCGGCCCAAATTGAGTAAGGGTTTGGCGGACCATTAACGATCCACCAACCACACGAATCAACACAAAACGCTGCTAGCTGGTTAGTGCCATTTCCTGCTTGCCGCTTCTTACCTAAATGTTTATGTTCCGCTACATACTCACCTGACTACAAGTGACCTCACTCGATGTCGGACGGGTTGTTGAAGAGGACGGTGAGCTTAACGCTACCGTGTCCGAATTGTGGGAATCCCACCGCATCGCGGTTTCCGGGGTCAAGGTTGGAAGCCGTGTCGTCCGGCGGGAAGATAACCAGCGAATTCAGGAATTCGAAGATCCCGAATTGGTCCCCCGGCGATAGCTCGGTGAAGGCATTGCGCGCTTCCTGTGCCTCGCCACCGTGCCGCAGGATGACTTCGCGGAGGTTGATGCTGCGCCCATCGTGCCCATACGGGGCGGTAGACCCAACTCCCCAGAGGGCTGTTGTCAGAAACTTCTTTTCGGTCGTCCCGTCGTAGTTTCGCTCGTAGAAGTTAGGACCAAGATCGTGACGCTTGAAGTCTGTGAAAATGTTCCTCACCAGAAACGGCTGATTGGCTGGTCGCTTCACCGCCGGAAAGCCGCTGCCGTCATCGTGCGGTGTGAAGAGGGCCGTGGCTGTCCCAAACAGATTATTGAAGATTCCGTTTTCGGTGTCATAGACCGTTTCCAGGTCAGCGACCCGGCGGTCGCGGTTGATCAGAAGGTCAGGGATGTGACATTGGGCGCACCCGATCTCCTGGAATTTCTGCCGGCCGGCGATCACTCTGTCGCTCTGCTCGTAGGTCGCGGCCTTGAAATAGTTGAGTAGGTAGAACTCCATGAAATCAACGATGCTGGTCGGGATCTCATTCGTAACCCCGTCCCCGTCCGCATCCTCCATGGCCTCTGTCACGGGCGGACCCTCGATCTGATCCTTCGCGCCGTCGAGCACCATGCCCGAGGGTGTGGTAATTATGCCGCCGTTACGTGCCGCAGCGAGTTCTGGGTCCACCGACTGCAGCCCCATTTCGGCGCTCCATGCGCCGACGATGAACTCGCGGATTGAGATCGTCCCGCCTTGCACAAAAAACGGTCGCACACGCAGGTCGGTATCTACACCGCTGACGCGGCTGGTATCTACCGAAACCTGATTACCCCGGCGCATGGCGCTGATAAACCCGTAATTGATCCCTTTGCTATCCAGGGTTTTGGTTACCGGCCGGTTCGGAGGTGACCGGCGTGCTTCCTCGATTGCCTGCTGACGGATCACGCGCAGGTCGAACGTGATTTCATCGGCCAGCATCTCTTTCAGGCCCAGTCCGAAGAGATGTGGCGCGTCTCGGCTGTCGGGTCTGGTTACGACATCGCCGCCGAAGCCGGCCGCGCCGCGTGGTCGCCCGTGGCAGCCCGCGCAGCTATCAACCAACCCGGCCCCGATGGCGAAGGTGGTTTCGATGTTTCCCAAGCCGTCCCCGGAGAGCGGTCCTAGTCCTTGCAGTTTGGTGTACTTACGCTGGAAGAGTTGTCGCCCGCGACGGATGGCGCGGAAAGGGTCTCGTTTGATAATGAACGACGAGGAGTCCGGCATCATCAAGTTGCCACGACCGGCGCCCGCTTGTTGGGAGAATGACTTGTTGATTCCGACGTCGGCCCTGTTAGGAGTGACAGTCTTATCGGGAAGTTGTGCGTGGCCCGTTGGAGCGAGCCATGCGACAACGGCGAAACAGACCAAGGTAAGAGAAACGGCAACAACGTGGGCTTGGTGTTTCGAACTCATATGGGCCTCCTTTAGGATTAGCTTGCCGACCATGCTTTTGCGGTTCGTGTTGTCTTTAGATTTGGTGACCATCGTCTCGGCTCCTTATCTGGTGTGTCAGGTAAACCGGTCAGCGTCTGGTGTGTAGCGGTGTGGTTATCGGTTCGGCGTCGTGTTGCGCGACTCGACCGGCAGCATCAAATTCAGAGCCATCGGGCCCGCGTTCATGGTTTTTTCTCTTTTTGCGGCATACATTGCCGTCTCTACTGTTTAAAGCGGGAACTGAGAGCGAATGATTCAACGTCGGCAGGATTTTTTTTCGGGCCACGGCGCGAAATGACTAAAGGGCGCGGGACAGTTGTGCCCCGTGCAGTTAACCAACCTTCAGATCAAAATCTTCAACTTCGATTACTCGCCCGACGGTAAATGGATTGCTCTCGCGCGCAGTAGAGTTATTGATGACGTTATCATCATAAGAGGATTAAGAGGTAGGTTTTGCCAGGAAAAAACGGTCGGCCAAAAAGCGATTCCGGAAAAGTTTGCGGCGGCGTGTAGATATTAGACAGATACTTACAGATTGTCTAACCTCCGCTAAGGAAGTCTGTCCGCAGATTACGCAGATTGCTAATTAAACCTGGTGGAAGGGGTGATATGAGAGAGTGGCCCTTGGAGACAAAAAGAGAGGGCGTCGACCTCCCCCAAGACCGACGCCCTTGCCTTTATCTCAGTTCTCCCATGGAGAATTAACGATGGCGTGATATTAAATCATACTCTAAGCCTTAGGTTGCAGTTGTCTTGCAAAGACTTAACGTGACCGTAACAAAACTCTCCCAAAGCGGTTGAACCTCATAATTCGGATCGAGGGCTATGTTACTTTCGGTCATGCTCGGTGGGAATTTAGCCCATAATCTGCAATATTAGCCCATAATCTTCAATAAAAGACACGTAAACTTAATGCCTGCACCAAGAACAGCACCTTACGGCTCGTGGAAGTCCCCAATTACCTCGGACTTAATCGTCAGTGGTTCCGTCGGCCTCAGTCAGCCAACAATAGCCGGCGGAGACGTTTACTGGGTCGAAATGCGACCTGCAGAAGGCGGCCGCAATGTAATAGTGCAACGTACTGCATCGGGAGACACCAAGGATGTTAATACACCGCCATTCAATGCCCGTACGCGCGTGCATGAATACGGCGGCGGCGATTATGTTGTAAACGATGGCGTGGTCTATTTCTCAAACTTCGCCGATCAGCGTCTCTACAAACAGTTTCCCGGCGAGGAGCCTCTTCCAATAACACCTGAAGCGGATTTGCGTTATGCGGATGCTACTCTCGACGCCAAACGCCGAAGACTGATCTGCGTGCGAGAAGACCATAGTGTGGCCGGACGCGAAGCGGCCAACACGCTCGTGAGCATTGGACTTGACGGTGTGAATGACAGCGCACAAGTGCTGGTTTCGGGCAACGACTTCTACTCATCACCACGCGTTAGCCCTGACGGCGCCCGACTCGCATGGCTTACCTGGAACCATCCACAGATGCCCTGGGATGGCACTGAACTGTGGACCGGTGACCTCCGGGCGGACGGATCCCTTAACAATAAGAATCTCGTCGCCGGGAGTATCAAGGAATCGATATTTCAACCGGAGTGGTCCCCCGACGGCCTTCTCTATTTCGTATCGGATCGTAGCGGATGGTGGAATCTCTACCGTCGCAATGCCGACGGAAAGATTGAGCCGGTCACCGAATTAAACTCCGAACTCGGAGTTCCGCAATGGATCTTTGGACTGAGCAATTATGCCTTCGAATCAGTAGACAGGATTGTCTGCACTTACTATGAACGCGGCATCTCCCAACTGGCCCTGATAGATGTTCGCACCAGGAGCTTGAAGACCGTCGCCAACAGCTACACTGACATAACTTTTATGCGGGCGGCGCCCGGCCAGGCAGTTTTCCGCGCGGGCTCACCTGCCGAGCCACCATCGATTGTCAGATTTGATCTCAATACGGAATCCTTTGAGGTGCTGCGCCGGTCAAATAATCTGGATATTGACGCCGGGTATTTTTCAGTTCCCCGTGCGATCGAATTCCAAACTTCCGATGGATTGACTGCTCACGGCTTCTATTATCCGCCTCAAAATCCAGACTTTTGCGCGCCTGGCGGCGAGCGTCCACCGCTTCTTGTGAAAAGCCACGGTGGCCCAACATCAGCCGCCGCCACAGCCTTGAGCCTGACAATTCAGTACTGGACCAGCAGGGGAATTGCTGTGTTGGATGTGAACTATGGCGGCAGCACCGGTTACGGCCGGGTTTATCGAGAAAGATTAAAGGACCAGTGGGGCCTCGTGGACGTTAACGATTGCTCCAACGGAGCGCGCCACCTTGTGTCTCAGGGGAAAGTCGACGGCAACCGTTTGATGATCACCGGGGGCAGCGCTGGTGGGTACACAACGCTTTGCGCCATAACTTTTAAAGATACTTTCAAGGCCGGTGCCAGCCATTACGGAGTAAGCAACGCGGAGTTGCTGGCACGTGAGACACATAAATTCGAATCGCGATATCTCGATGGACTGTTCGGTCCCTATCCGGAAAAGAAGGAGATCTATTTCCAACGTTCGCCAATCAATTTCATCGATCGGCTCTCGTGCCCGACGATCTTTTTTCAGGGACTCGATGACAAGGTAGTACCACCTAATCAGGCCGAAGTGATGGTGCAGGCACTTCGCACCAAAGGGATTCCCGTTGCCTATGTGCCTTTCGAAGGCGAACAGCACGGCTTTCGACAAGCAAAGAACATCAAGCGTGCTCTGGATGCAGAGATATATTTCTATTCAAAAGTGTTCGGTTTCGAGTTGGCTGAAAAGGTGGAGCCGGTGCAGATCGACAACCTGGGTTAGCTCTTACTGCACAGGCTTGTCTGCCACCGTGGCGGAACCACCGCCTTGATCTGCGCCCCTCAGAACCCCGGTTTCATCAACGAAGAACGACATCGTGCCGGTCTTGCCGTATTCGAGCGGCACGGCACTAGCTTCAAACTTGGATCCCGCCACGCTTAACTCGATCTTGTAGCCATATTGCTGTAACAGTTCTTTTGTCATCAGGTTCTGTTCCAGCAGTTGATCAATCGTGCCGTAATTTCCGTCTCCCTTTGTGGCACGGTAGGTACTCTCCGCGCTTGCGAGCATTCTCAGGGCACTCTGCGCAATCGCTTCATTTCTAGCCAGCGGAGGTTGGCTACTCTCCTTGGCCATTGCGGCTATCATCAACATCACCAGACTCTTTGGAATATGCAGCTCGTGGAGCGGCCCCAGCCCTTCATCGGAGATTGCGTAGGTAACCGGCTCGGGCGTCGGACTTAGCCGCGAGAGAAAATCGCGAAGCGCGTCATTCGAGATCAGGTACAGGTCCTTGCTCAATGCACTATAGCTCTCCATCAGGGTGGGGGAAACATAGATCTGGCCCAACACCTGGCGCGGCTGCCAGCGGGTATAGTTCCTGAAACTTGTATTTCCCGCGAGTGTCTCACTTTTGAGATATGAATCAACGACGTAGCGAACGGCTTTGGCCTCGGAAGAGACAATTAGAAAGTTGCCGATAAACGCGTAGGAGACCGCATCTGCATAAGTGACAAGCTCAGTGTCATCGCGCTTCTCACTTTGGGCCAGTTGGCTCGCACCCTTGAAGCCAACTGCATCGATGATCTTTGGTATCAACGCGCGAACAGCCTCCTTGTCTTTTACGGAGATCGCTATTACCGGCTGAGGTCCGGATGATGCCGGGTCGGTCTTCACGGGCGTTCCCTCACCCGTTGGTTCCGCACCGGCAGGAGCTACGGATTGAGACCCGCTCACACCCAGGGCTTTAACCGGCACGGTCACCGCAATCTCATTGCCCAGGAGTGGCAACACATCTTCCTTAATATTGAGACCAAGAATTTTTTCATAGGCGGCGAACGGTGATTCCGGCTGATTGGCCTTGACGCTTGATCCAATTGACCCGCGCGTCACGCCTTCATGAGCCGCCGTTACAAGGCTTTCATAGACAAGCGGGAGGTCGAGTGACAGCGTCACCAGAAGTTCCGTGCTGGCGGGCAATACTGTGGCTGCCTCAGGAACCACCGGTGGTCCAGAAACCAACTGCGGCGCAAAAGGTATTGCACTCCCTTTCATCTCACGGTTATTTACGAGCAGTGCGCGCATTGCATAGGTGTCAGCATCGAAAGCAATGGCTACCCCAATTGCTTCAGGCCATCTCGGCGTTCCAAAAAACAGCGAGGTGGCCAACCGGGCTAGACCGGAGGGACCTATTCCCTGAGGCGAACCACTTTGCGACTCAAGCTGGGATTGACCCACCGCGCTCTCAGGAGGCTGATCCTCGGGCAGAGCCACTTCCGGCATCGCATCAGGCAACACTGCCTCGATTGAAAAACTACCTGATGCAACCCCCTCGGGCGTCGGATTGGCGGCAGCGCGCTCTTGCCTCTTCTTCGCCTCTTCCTGCATACGGAGCATCGCCGCCTGCTGCTCCTTTTCGGCAGAGGCCACATCGAAATACAGAAACAGCGATTCTGAGCCGAACCGATTGTGCACCTGGCGAAAATTTTGATCCTCGGCAAGCAACTTACTGCCGATGGGTCTTAAGGCCTTAAACGTAAATTGCGAATCGCTGATGAAGACCAGCGCTCCTGACCGCTTAAGAATGTAACGCGGTGCCGTGGACAACGTCTCCATTGGCTTCTCCACGGAAGCATCGTTCTTCGTCGAACTTGAACTCGTCGGACCTTCTGATTCAGGTGGGGTCAGAAACTTGGTAAGGAACGTTTTCAGTTGTGGTTCAAACTTCTGCGCATCCTCAGCGGAAGGAAACTCGAGGACGATCAGTGCCTGAGGAAGCTTGGGTCGGGATGGCCAGGCCGCAAACATCAACCGCGAAGTCATCAATGTTTCGGCGTGAGTGTTAAGGAATTGCACCATCGTCCTAAACTCTTTCGGCGGGGCCGCCAGTTTCATTACCGGATCCAGAATGTCGTTCAGTCCAGCGGATCGGAGTAGTTGGCCCACGCCTCTTACCTCACCGTAGACCCTGTAGCTATCGGCAGCGAGGACTGTCTCAAAGGTGAGCGCAGGCTGAACTGGTTGAGCAGGCGGCGCCGGTTTGGGTGCAACAGGCCTTCGGCGCTGGGCACTCAGTGGCGCAGCAACCAGGAGCAGAGCCAGGAGAAGGCGGACGAAGATACCAGCGCTCAGACGTATATTCATGAGAACAACCTCTCAAGCTTCAAGGTTAACGGCGTAAGCCCGGAGCCGTCGGGTAAAAGACATGCGCATCGTCTGCTAACCAAACACAAAAGCAATACTGAACCGCCGGCAATTACAGACCTGTGAATAGCCACAGTTCGATGGCCTCCGCGGTGCGGCGGGCGTTCTGGCAAGCGGTGGTAGCAAGCGGAGCGGGCCGCCGCTCAGATTCATTCAGGCGCCCCCGCGCGAAAGCTGGTTCCGTTGTGGAACGTACAAGAGCTGACGGAAAAAAGACTGTTGCAAAATCCATCAGCGGCAGTTAGATTGTGCCCTGCCGATACTGCTCAAGGTAGAGGCCTCGTCGTCCTGGGAGGGCCGCTCCCCTCAAATATTTGCGTTGGAGGTAGAAAAAGTGCCGACAGGAACTTGCCCGGAATGCGATGCCGACGTCCACGTAGATATGGATACGGATAAGGGCGAAACAGTTTCTTGTGATGAATGCGGGGCAGCCCTGGAAGTAGTTGGTCTCGATCCAGTGGAGTTGGACATTGTTGAAGAGGAAGATTTGGACGACGACGAGGACGACGACGACTTCTGAAGACGTGGCACAGCCTTCAGTCTGTGATCTCAACCCACCCCATTTGGTCAATGATCCGTGCAACTCAACGGCGAACATGTGATCTCCACCCCGCCTGTTCGGTCAATGCCTGAGCAAACTCACCAGGCAACAACAGACTAAAACCTGTGCTACTCCTGCCGACCTTTTCCTCCCGACGCCTGATAACCAGGTCGGCTCTGTTTGACAGTCATACCTGGTGGTCCTTCGACCTTGAGCGAATGGAATTGACCATCACGCCGCTCTTCTTCCGCCGGATAAAACGCTAAAACATATGCCGAAGTAACTTCCTCGGCCAGCGCGCGGAAGAGGGGTTCATGATCCGCCTCGTTTGCATAAACGCTCCGCCCTCCGGTCATCTCAGCCAATCCACTTACGTCCAGAGGTGTAGGCAAGGGGGTCTGAGTCGAAGCCGTCATCATCCGCGAGTATGATGGAAGTGTGACCACATAGACACTTACGTTAGCGGCGTTGGCTCTCTCAATGACAGTTTGGGGCGCGACCGTGTCTCCAACCGGAAAACCGTCCGTTACCACGAGCACTGCCCTTTTCATCAAGCGCCTGGCCCGAGTACGAGGGGCGTGGCGGACGATTAGCCGGATAGCGTCGTCAACAGCATCGTAGGTGTGGGTTGAAAGGCCGCTCGGCTCCCGGGCAAGCTTTGCAAAAGTACGATCAAGAGCGGTGGGATCCGACGTGAACTTCTGAAGTGTCTTCACGTTCATTCCAAATGCCATTACGGCATACACTGCTTGTTGATCGGCAATGCTGGTCGAGAAAGCCTGCAGCGCATTGCGTAGACGGCCCATCTCCTCTGCCGTCATGCTGCCTGAGATGTCCAACGCAAATACCAGCGCAAGTGGTCTGGGGGAGCCGGCTCTCCGCTCCACCTGGAAAAATGCGATTGGTTGTTCAACTCCGTCCGCGTAGAGTTTGAAGTCTTCTCTACGAAGATTGCGTACCGGTGCACCTTGAGAATCAGTGACCGTAACGTCGAGGGCAACGACATCTGTTTCAATCCGCAGAACATCATCGGGCTCCTGAGTCTGCGCTGGCCAAACACGCCGTGGGCGCTGAACCTGAGTGGACGGGTCTTGCGGGCGCGAAGCTACCGGGCCTTGGACACTAAGAAAAAGCGCAACAATGGTTAGAACTGTGGCCTTGAAAGGCCTCAAGTTGGGGTTACTGCCCATGGCCAAAACTTTCATCGAGCGTCGAAGCCTGTATAAATCTGCGCGAAAATCATTTGAAATACAATCGGGTTGATTATACGAAGTTAGTAGGATGCCGCCAACAAGTTAACCAGGGCAACATGCGACATGATAAACGGCATCAAGTAAACGGTTTTAACTTTATCAAAGTTCGCATTTGAGGATGCTTCGAAAAGCGGCTAAGGATGCGTGTTACAATTTGGCCTCCTGAGTCATAGATTCAGTGCTCTTGCCCGGAGACTTCGCCATGAGATCTAAAGCATTGATACTTGCATCAACGGTTACTCTGGTGCTGGTGGCGGCCGCGACAATGGCCCAGGACCGTTCGACTGGCGGTATTAAAGGAAGGGTTCGAGTTGAGAGTGGGGCTCCAGCCGGCGTCACAGTTGTTATCAGGCAGGACGAGCGCGAAATTAACCGCGTGATGACTGATAAGAGCGGCTCATTCTTAGTTCAGCGCCTGCCTGCGGGACGGTATGCACTCACCTTCAGAAAGCCGGGCTTGAGCGTAGGGACGGTTGAGAATGTCGAGGTGAAGGCGGGTAAAACTCGTTCACTGGGAGACCGCTTGATTCTCACCATAGACGAAGGCTCTATTGCGTTCATTCGAGGTAGTGTCTTCAGCCAGGAGGGACGCAGCGTTGCCGGAGCAAGGGTTGAACTGGCTAAGGTTCAAGAGGACGGCTCTGCCAAAAAGATCGACGGTCGGGTTACGAACGAGACCGGTTCATTCGTGTTTCGCCTAACGCCCGAGACTGCTAAGTATCGCATTACGGTGAAACCCGGTAATGCCGAACCCGTCAGCCAGGACGTAGAAGTTGATGGCGCTGCAGTTTACCGCGTGGCTCTTTCGCTTCCTGCCATTCCCAAATAAGAGTCTCAAATCACGTTCCGACTGGGACAAGTCTAATCCCTACAAGTGCGATGGCAGCATGGTTGGGGGTGGCAACCGTTGTTTGGCCAACTTAACTTTTCGAAGATCACGTCATCACCGAGACGTTGGGATGCCCACGGGGGGAACCTTTCAATGTTCCGGAGTTAACCGTGCGTGCATCTGTTTTATTTTTGGATGGCCAAATGCATTTGCGCTAGGATGCTGGCAAAGCCATGGAAGAGCGCGAAGAATTTCTGACTGCCAAGCAACTCGCTAAGGTATTGCAGGTTAGTGAGTCGACGGTCCGACGCCTGGCTCGCAAGCGGCGGATTCCTTCCGTTCGAGTCACCCCGCATATCATCAGATTTCATCTCGATGCTGTGCGTGAGGCTCTTGATGTGCCTCGTTACAGGATTCGCCGCGGTGAATATACCGAGCGGGTTGACGACGCGCAGCTGTCGTTTGATGATCTGCTACTCAGTTGAAGCAAGGCTCGCGGGGCTAACTGCGCATTGAGCGGGAAGGGCTAAACTCTATCCACTTGCCGTTCTGCTTTACGTAAACCCGCGGCTGGCGAATCGGGAACTTGCGAACAAAAGCCGGATTGCCGGCCAGAAATCTTTTGATCGTTGAGCTATCACCCGTGGCCACTCGCCACTCTCCGTTTTCCCGCACCAGATATTGCTGCACTACGATCTTTCCTTCAGTCTCAATCGGACTCACCACCCGTCCGTAAAGCACTGTGTCAGCGACTGCGACGTTGGTCGAAACTCTTACCTGCCCCACATCCATTCGATCAAGCACATACATGTTTTGCGCTCGACTCAACGAATTGGTAAAGCGAGAGCGCGACATTCGTGTCCGCGTCGCCGCCGGCAAACCATCGTAGACCGCCCCATAGTCTCGAGCCTTTAACTGCTGAAAAACCCGCTGGATCGTCCCCCGCACCTCGGTTTCGTCAGTGGCCCTGGCAACATCCGGCGCCGCCAGAAAGACCAAACCACACAGAGCTAACAAGACCGTTCTGCAGTTGCTAATCGTCATCCAGATCATTCACCTCATTATTGCTGTCTCTAGCCAGCAGGGCCGCCCTCACTTGCATTCGATAGTTTAGGAACCAGGCGATCATGCCAACAGCGGCCACGACAAACGCCCTGTCAAAATCACCCCTCAGTAGAAGTAGAGCCGCAACGGCGACGCAGCCGCCTGCGACGATCAGCCAGAATAATTTCACTTGATTAACACCGGAATCAAGACGCCTATCGAACCGGGAGCATAACAAACCTGATCATCGCAAGCTTGGATGCGCAATCTGGCAGGAATGGATTGTTGGCCTTTCTCCGCGGTCCTCGAGGCCTCGAGAGTGGCGGTAATCTGGGTTTCTCCCTCGTAAACCTTAAGTGGCTCGTCTGCGAATGCAAACTTCCTGGTTAACGGCCTGGGATAGGAAACCGATTTAAGGCTGATCCCCGCCGTGGCTCCCATCTCCAGTTCGGTTGCTTTCAAATAAGAATAGCTTGGAGGGTTCGAATTGACGTGGTAGCCACTCTGGATGGTTAACCGCACAACTGCATCAGCAATTCCTCCGGCGGGAATCTCAACTCCCTGAACTGCGACTTTCACCACCGATTCGGAGGTTATCTTCGGGACCGCAGCTGTCTGGGCCGACTCTGTCGGCAATGTTGCCGGCGAATTCTGATCGGATCCTGAGCAAGCTGTCAAAGTAAGTATCATCATCACAACATTGATGAGACTGAGACTCAAACGACGCATCTTTAATCCTTGGCTAGCGCGATTCTGCTGTCGACTTCAACTCGCGAGCAGGGTTGCACCGCCGGGCTCGGCGAAAAAAACGTAGCTGGCTAGCACCCCCCCGGAAGAATGACCAAAACAAATATCGGAACCATCACGATCACGATACGGATGAGAACTAGCACGATCGCGCCAGCGACGCCCTGGCTACCCGATATGGCATCCCTGATGTTTCTGACAAAGCCGATGTGCTAACAGCAATCACTGCGGCACTCTCTATCTGTGTGCGTACCCGCTTTACCCCGTCGCTTCCTTCTTGCCTTCGGGTTTCTTGATGCCGAATTTCTCGAGCCGATACTGCAAGGTGCGAAACGTCAAACCAAGGAGTTTCGCAGCTTTAGTGATGTTGTAATCGGTTTGCTCCATCGCCTGAGTCAGGAGATCCCGCTCCACATCCTCGAAACTGATTCCTTCAGCGGGTAATTTGAAAGCTCCTTGCGCGGCGGGACGCGCCTCCTGCCTCAATTCGAGCGGTAAATCCTCAACGGTGATCTGATCTCCTTCACAGAGCAGAATGGCCCGCTCGATGGCCGATTCGAGCTGGCGCACGTTTCCGGGCCAGCTATAGTCGAACATCAGCTTTTTGGTCTCTGGCGTAAGTCCACGAACGAGGCGAGATGTGTTGCGCGTATGCTTCTTCAGGAAGTAATCGATCAGAACGGGGATGTCATCGCGACGCTCACGCAAAGGAGGCACGTCCACTGACAGGACATTGATGCGGTAGTACAGATCGTCCCTGAACCTGCCATCCCCGACCATTGCTCGCAGATCCCGATTAGTAGCCGCAATCACACGCACGTCGATACTGATTTCGTGCGTGCCGCCAACCCGTCGAATCTTGCGTTCCTGCAGCGCTCGGAGCAGTTTTGCCTGCATGGCTACATCGAGTTCGGCAATCTCATCAAGGAACAGCGTGCCGTGATTTGCGAGTTCGAAAAGGCCCTTTTTCTCTGCGTGCGCGCCAGTAAAGGACCCCTTTTCGTGTCCAAACAGCTCAGACTCAAGAAGGTTCTCGCTGATCGCCGCACAATTGACAGCCTGGAATACTTCAGTAAGTCGTGGTGGCGACTGGTTGTGAATTGCCCGCGCAATGAGTTCTTTGCCGGTGCCCGATTCACCTCGAATCAGCACTGTTGAATTAGACCTTGCGACCTTCACGATCATGTTCTTGACCAGGTCCATTTTCGGGGAAGCTGAAATTATTTCGGAATCGAGCTCTTCCAACTTGCCCAGCGCGCGACGTGCAGTCTCCAAAAGCAGATCCTGGTCAACTGGCTTTTCCAGATAGTCGAACGCGCCATTTCGCAGGGCTTCTTTTGCTGACTCTATAGTCCCGTGGCCGGTGATCAGGACCACACTCGTTGACGGGTCAAGCGCAATCACCTGTTGTAAGAGCTCGATCCCACTCATCCCCGTCATTTTCAAGTCTGTCAAGATCAGGTCGAATTTGCGTTCGTTGACAAATTTGATCGCCGCCTCACCGGACGAAGCCGTCGTTACGTCGTATCCTGCCCCTACCAGCGGTCTCTCGTAGGCTTCTCGTTGGGGCCTTTCGTCGTCTACTACCAGTATATGTTTTCGTGGCATATCGTAAGTATGAACGAATCAGGATAAAGAAAGAAAGTCAGCGACCTGAGTATTCTTCATTCTCCATCCGACTCGCAGTCCCTTTAAGCGGCAGTGTGATCGTAAATGTGGTTCCCGATCCCGGCTTGGAAGTGACGCTGATTGTGCCCCCGTGATCGTCGATTGCTTTTCTTACTATGGCCAGACCCAGACCCGTACCGGTTTCTTTTGTGGAATAGTATGGTTCAAACACCTTCGCAATATCTTCGGGCGCAATCCCTCGGCCTGTATCGCTGATTTCAATAACCGCGCGATCTCCTGCCTCGTCAGCGCGAATAGCAATTTGCATATTTCCAACGTCCCCATCAATTGCCTGCAACCCGTTGACAAGCAAGTTGGTCAAGACCGAGCGTAATGACTCGCGATCAGCCATCAACGACGGCATATTCTGTTCAACCTCGAGGCGGATAACTATGCCGCTCTCGTCAGCCTGACCTTGAACCACGCGCAACGCGTCTTCGGTCTCCGCTTTCAGATCGATAGGTTGCAACTCGATCGTCGATGGCCTGGAATACTTTAGAAAATCTGTGATGTGCCGGTTGATGCGCTTGACTTCGGTCTTCAGCTGATCAGTCAGCCGTCCGAACGTCTCGCGCTTTTCAGGGTCATCGGGCGCAAACGTAGACCGCAAGTGATCAAGCGTCAGGTTGATGTAGTTGAGTGGATTGCGGATTTCATGAGCGATGGCCGCGGCGAGCCTGCCCACAACCGTCCCCTTCTCCGCTTCATGAAGTTGAGTCTCGAGTTCGCGGGCGCCAGCAAGCCTTGCGGTCATCTCATTGAATGCAGTTGCCAGTGCTCCCATTTCGTCTCGCCGATCAGCTGGTACGCGAGCGCTGAAGTCTCCATCAGCCACTCTCCGCGCGGCGGTCGACAAGAAGTTGATAGGCCTGGTAAACCTCCACACGAAGATGCCGGTCACGAGTGTGGTACCCAGCAACAGCAGCAGCGTATAAAAGGCTGACCACCATGCCTGACGCTCAAGTATGTTCCTTAAAGTGTTTGCCGATCCCAGCACTACAATGATGTACCAGCGACCTTTTGTGGTCTCCAGCGGGAAGTAGAAGGCCGCCGGCTCTCCCGGTTGGGCCGCGGCCGTTCCTGCCAACCAGGGAGGAAGTCCCGGAGCATCATCGCCCAGTTCAACTGCGCTATTCAGCGGGGGAAGTGGAACATCTCTCAGGTGCATATACGTTGCGGTATTATCCTCGTTCCGGCTCGGACCGTAATCTCCTATGAGACTGTCCTGAATAAGACCTTCACTATCTACCACCAGCACGTTTTGAACACGCCCGTGTCCTTCGCCTACCAGTGGCTCGCGAAGACTCAAACGCAATTCATCGAGATACTTATTGCTTGAAATACTGTTAACGCCTAAAGCCACGCCGGCCATAATTGCCTGCTCCTGGCCAAGGATGAGGTGAGCGTTGCTCCTCACCGAGCGCACGTTGACGTAGTACTGAACACCTAATGTCAGTCCCAGAAGGATCGCCAGCAGTAGCAGTAGTCTGGCGCGGAAACTATTAAAGAGCCCGGATATCTTCATTCCAGCCCTCGCAGAAGTACATTACCGGTTCAGGCTGAGCGCCCGCCTCTCATACATCAATCGAGCGTCGCACTAAACCGGCAGCCATTAGACGTTCCCAGGCAACCGCTTTAGCAGTCTCTTGGTTGCGTGGCCGCCGGTTGGGAATATAACAGTATTGTCTTTCTCGACTATTTACGCTTTGACGACTCCAGTTAAGCATAGCAATTTGCATTCCAACCCTTGTCTTAAGCGTTTGTGTACAAAAGGTTACTTTTCTGTTGCCGCCGCAACCCAGCCCATGCTATATTTACGTCGGTCTTGATGTCAGTCTCCAGAGACCGCCTTTTAGGGAATTCTCCCACCTCAAAGTTGCAGGATTGGACGATCGCCAAAAGTGAATATATAGGCGTTGGAATCGAGATTTAATAGCGAGAGTTTTTTGAATCTCTCACCACTGCAAAAACGAGTAGTTAGTGAGGAGCGGGCAATTTCCGGATAGTTTTGAAGACCTCACCCGCCGGCGACGCCCGAAGGTAGTAACGCAGTTCCTGGCCAATAAGCCAGACCAATTCCTAGGAAAGGTAATAGACCCGCATGAACTTGAATACCCACTTTCCGAAATCTCTCCGTTTCGCTCTCATACTAATTGTTCTTATTACGGTCGCTTGTTCCGGTACTGTATTCGGAAAGAAGAAGCAAACCAGCTCTTCGCGCAATAAGGCGTCGCGCAATAAGGTGGTTCGCGCGGAAAAAGGAAAAAGATCGTCAGCGAGAAATCGACGCACCGCCCGCCGTGGCACGGTCGCCCGCAAGACACGGGGTGTCCGGAGGTCGCGCATGTCTGCGCGCGAAGTAAGGCAACAGCGAGCGCGAATCGCTCAGGAGCAGTCCGCTTCACTAAAAGCTCTTCAGCGAAGATTGCGCCGCCCTTTGACCAAACGCGAACGAGCGGCCGAACTACGCAGAATCTCATCACGTCGCCGCCACGATTCGCTGGCAGCAAGGCGTCGTGCTGAAGCTGCTCGTCGCGCTGCAATCGCCCGTCAGCGAGCAATCGAGAAGGCGATGCGCGATGAGGTGCAAGCCTTAATCGCTCGCGACGATACCACTGGCGAAGATATGGAAGTTCGCCGCGCAGCAGTGAACGCGCTGGGTAATCATATCGGCACTGCAGTCGTCATGGATCCCATGACTGGTAGGATTTATTCGATCGTGAATCAGGAATGGGCCTTGAGACGCGGCTTTAAACCCTGCTCGACAATCAAACTGGTTACCGGGGTCGCTGGTTTGGGTGAGAAAGTTATCGATCCGTCCAACACCGCTGCGGTCTCCGATAGGTACAATATCGATCTCACAGACGCGTTGGCATATTCAAACAATACCTACTTTCAACAGGTTGGCGGCCGCGTCGGCTTTGACAAGATGATGTCGTATGCAAGGGACCTTGGGCTGGGGGAGAAAACTGGAATTAATGCTTCCAACGAGTATTCAGGCCGCTTACCAAATGAGAAAACAGGTTTCGCCCTCAATCGTATGTCGTCGCACGGCGATGATTTCGAAGTGACGGCGCTTCAACTGGCCACCCTTGTTTCAGCGATGGGGAATGGCGGCAAGCTGGTGGTGCCGCATGTCGCGCGCACTGCGGAGGACCAAGCGAAGTTTAAGACAAAGGTTAGACGCCAGATCAAGGTCGAGCCGGAAGCGTGGCGCCGAATGGTTCCCGGGATGGTCGGAGCGGTCAACTATGGCTCCGGCAAGAAAGCTTACGATCCAATGCAGACAGTCGCCGGCAAGACAGGCACTTGTATAGGTCAGGGGGGTTGGCTTGGCTTGTTTACGTCATACGCCCCGCTGGCGAATCCCAGGCTCGCGGTGGTCGTAATTAGCCGCGGACCTGATGCGCGTCAACACTTTCCTGCGGCCGTTGCCGGCAGGATTTACCGTGAACTGAATGGGCGATTTGGTACTCCGGTTAATCTCCAGCTAGCGACCAAGCCCGCGGTCGATGACCCCAAGGCCGCTGAGCTAAACGAAGAGGAAAAGGAAACCGCCGAGGCGGATGCCGCCGAGGCAGCAGCGCAGGTATCGGCCGAAGAGTCCGCCGCCGCTGATGCACCCGATGCTGCGGTTCAGCCCCACTCGCAAGTCCGTTCCCCTGTCGTGACTGAAACAACTCCACGAAGCACAGTTAAATCCGTACTCATGCAGATTGAACGCCGGCCTTCCGACGCTGCCAAGGGCGCCACGTCGAAACCCACCGGAGCACCCCAGACAACCAAACAACCAGCGAAGAGTGAGTCCACAGTCGACAGACCTCGTCGCGCCCAACCGAATTAACCTGGTTTTCGGACCAACCACTCCAGCAAATCTACTGCGCCGGGCTCGCGTAATTTATACGCAGCCCGGCGCAATTGCTTCTCACGGGAACTGCCGTCAAATTTAAACGCCATCGGGGCTTGACAGGGTCGTTATAGTTGCAGGAATATTGCTCCCGTTCTTTAAGGTTCCCCGTTTCTTATCCACGTCTTCGTGTGCTCTCCTCCGAGATGCGTCATGCCGTCATCGGCAACTGCACTTTGTGGGGTCGCATCTCATCGTTGCGATTGATTGAAGGCAACGGGTGGATGAGCCGGTCGTGGCCCCTGATGCGGAGATTTCAGAAAAGATCTTGGAGGTTGTGAACAACTAATGAAAAAACTTATTGCGTTGATAGCGATTTGCATGGGCGTATCATTACCTGCGTTGGCGCAGGAATGCACTCCGGAAGCCAAGACTGCGTTGTACAACGAGTTTCGGCTAAAATTTAAAGAGGACACCGCCAAGGCCAACGAACTGGCGAAGAAGTGGTTGGCCTGTCCCGCGGTCACCGGTGAAGAAACGCAAGCGGATTATATGAAAAAGTTCGTCACGCTTTATGAGAAAGCAGACCGCAAGAATCAGGTTACTGACCTGGTTTTCAACAAGAAAGATTATGCAAAGGCTTTCGAAATCGGCAAGGCGGTGTTAGCAGAGGACCCGGACAACCTCAAGATCATGCTTGACCTCGCTTATGCTGGATTCGCGTCAGCGTCAGAGAACAAACCTACATTCGTGGCTGACGCAATCACTTACTCCAAGAATTCGATGCAGTCGCTTGAGGCTGGTAAGGCGCCGGAAAAATGGGAACCGTACTCCGGAAAGGAAGACGCTCTCGCGTTCCTCAATAACTACATCGGGCGACTCACGGTTCAGACGGACCCTTCGGCTGCGCTCCCACACCTGCTGAAGGTTGCGCAGCATGAAAGCAAACTGAAGAAACTTCCTTCCACTTACGGCATCATTGGTGCCGCTTACGAGACGGGTCCTTACGCAAAACTGTCAGCTGACTACAAGACCATGTACGGCGGCAAGGATGAAACTCCGGAGAGCAAGTTGGCGCTCGAGAATATCAATCAGGTGGTTGACCGAATGATCGATGCGTACGCTCGTGGCGTCGCTCTCGCTGGTACCGATCCCGAAAATCAAGCGAGCAAGACTACCTGGATGGAGAGTCTGAGCACCTGGTACAAGTACCGGAACAATCAGTCCGACGTAGGCCTTAATGAAATGATCGCCGGCATCCTGGCGAAACCGCTGCCGCCCCTGCCAACTCCGATTACCACGCTTCCGACTGCCACCCCTGCCGGCACTCCTACTTCGGGAGCTGTAACCGCCACTGGAAATGGCCCTGCGAGCGGGAAAGCACCAGCAACAACTCAGCCGGCTTCGGGGACGGCTGCTCCTGGTGCAACAACCAAGACTGCTCCCGTCACTGCCAACAAACCGAAGACGACAACGCCGGCACCGAAGCCGAGAATGTAGCGGATACCGGGTCCACTAAAAATTCGGCCATAGTCGGCACCTCCTGAACTACGCCGAAAGCCTTGTCGGTAACTTCGACGATGCTTTCGGCGTTTTGCTACAATCGAATCCGTTTTGAAGACGCCAGAAAACAAGACTGCGGATCTCGACTGTTTGGAAACAATTCTCACCTACCAGTTTCAGAATCGTGACCTGCTTGAGCGGGCCATGACTCACCGCTCATGGGCCCACGAACAGGTCGCGCCCGGCGCAGAGGATTTAGCTCGCCGACTGCACAACGAAGCGCTGGAGTTTTTGGGAGACTCCGTGCTCGGGTTAATTGTGGCTGACTATCTTTGTCACGCCTATCCCGAAGGCACCGAGGGTGAACTCTCGCGGATGAAGCATCGCCTTGTCAGCGAGCCGACTCTGGCAAAGGCGTCTTTGCGGCTCAACCTCGGCGATTTCCTGCGCTTCGGCCGGGGAGAAGAAAAGAGCGGGGGGCGCAGCAAGGATGCACTCCTTGCTGATGCGTTGGAGGCGATCACCGGCGCGATTTTCCTGGATGGTGGTTTTGAGTCTGCGACCCGCTTCGTCACGCACGCCCTGGGGGAAGAGTTGCAGCGCGCGAATCCGATGGCTGCGGCAGAAGCCGACTACAAAACATTGCTTCAGGAAAAATTGCAGGCAGAACGCCGGCCAGCGCCAAAGTATTCGGTCGTGGAAACGCTTGGACCTCCACACCGCAGAACATTTCACGTCGAGGTAACCTGGGACGGCGGAAGTGTCCGGGGTGAAGGGCGCTCGATAAAGGCGGCGGAGGTGGCTGCGGCAAAAGGGGCACTGCTTAATCTGAAGTTAGACGAAGAATCATAAGCTGTTATTTAAGCGCCCGAACTGCACGGGCTTTCCGGAATAAGAACTTGACCCTTGCAACGAACGTATCTAGGATGATTTAAGATGACGAGTAATTCTTCCACCGTAAAAGTCACTGAGAAACCATCCGATACTGAGAAGGACCCATCAAGGTTCTCGATCAGGCGATTGTTCAATCGCAATGGGCATGAAACGCCGCCTCAGCCGGAAACCCACCCTAAAGGGCCTCTCAAATCGGTCTGGCGAGAATATTTCGAATCGGCTGTGGTTACGGTAATCATGGCTCTCTTCGGAATGACCTTCGTTGTCCAGGCGGTGAAGGTCCCGACCGGCTCGATGCAGAACACAATCACCATTGGCGACCATTTGCTGGTTAATAAGTTCATCTTCGCGCCCGGTGAGACAATGCCATTCCTGCCCCAGCGCGAAATTAGACGCGGGGACATTATCGTCTTCAAGTACCCCGGAAACATCTACGATCCAAGAAGCGACTATGAGAGACCTGACAACAAACCAATTACCACCAACTACGTGAAGCGCGTAATAGGTCTTCCGGGAGACACGATCCGTCTCGATGGCCGGAATGTAATTGTTAATGGCCAGTCGTTGCCGGAACATCAGATTGAAGCTATTGATCACAATCAGAAAGACCCACTGGAGATCATTAATGACCCGCCTCGGAAACCCGGTGAGACTTATGATGTTTACTACCGTTCGGATCTGATGGATGACGACTATCCCATCTTCGACCATGAAGGAAAGGGTCTGGATAAAGAAATAACGGTTCCGCCAGATCGTTACTTTGTCATGGGCGACAATCGTAATAACAGCCAGGACAGCCGCTATTGGGGTTTCGTTCCCCGCGATTTTGTCATTGGACGCGCGATGTTCGTTTACTGGTCCTACGACGAGAGCGCCCCTTCGAGTGATAATCCTCTTATTGACTTCTTCAGGAACACTCGCTGGAGCCGCACCGGCACGATGGTCAAGTGAACGGCAACAGGCTTGATGGCCTGGCACCGGCCACTCTTTGGCGCCGATTCTTAGCTTGGTTGGATTCGAATTACATTTGAGAGGGTTCTTGAAAATGAAGGATCAAGGGGTAGGGAGATGAGATTCAGAGGTGCCGCACGATCCATGATAGTGACGGGAGTGGTTTGCATAATCATTTACGTCCTGGTTAGTCTATATGGGCTCTCTGCTAAAGGATTGCGGGTAGGTACGCTGCTATTGTATGTAGGCATAGTATTGACCATCATTGGAATCGCTCTGCGTCTCGCAAGAACATCCCCAAACTCCTGACATCTGCTCGGCGCCTCCATCCTGCATTCGGCGCCTGTATCCTGCCTTCTTGACCTCACGCTTCAGGACCTATGATTACCTATAATGGCAAATCTCTGTGGCGGGGTAGCTCAGCCGGTTAGAGCGTGGGATTCATACCTCGTCCATGTAGCGATCGGCGGCGGCTGCTGCGTCCTCCGGACTGCTGCCGTTCTGGCGCGCGCTTAGGTATGGCGCGTACCAGTCCCACCAGTGGTGCTCGGCGTGCGCCTTCTCGTAGTGGTCATGGTGCTCTGCCGTCTCGCGGAGGAGCTCCGCAAGGGTTGCGACGTCCCCGGCTCTTATTCGCGTTGACTTCCACTCGCGTCCCTGAAGCCGTGTCGTGATCTCCTCGAGCAGCCAGCCGTTCCCGTCCGGATCCTCGAACGAGGCAAACGAGAAGTAGGAACGACCCTGAGGGTCGCGCCCGCCGACGCGCGGGTTGTCCACGGCGTGTTGAAGGGGCCGCCGGGGAAGTGGAAGACCTCGCTCACCTCGACGCCGCGGGCAATCAAGTCGTTGCGGGCGGCGTCGAGGTCGTCCACGACGAGGACCAGGCTGTGCGCCGAGCCAGGCTGTGCGCCGAGCCAGGCTTGGCCGACGTGATCCCCTTGCCGAAGATGATCGAGGTTTCCGAGTTGTGTGGCGTCATGTGCACGCCGCGGAAATCGCCCGCCGCGATGTCGATGTCGAGCCGCCAGCCGAGATTCTCGTAAAACTCCTTCGAGCTTCATGTCGAATTGTCCATTTTTTAGTTCGGGCATTGTGTGTCTCCTTTTAAATATAGAACTGCCCCTACAGTCGGGAGAGAAGATATCGAGTCGACGACTTGATCTGTGGTTCGCTAAGGTGTGCTCTTGCTCTGTTGTTGCTTCTTGTCCTCAACAATTTCAAAACTCACGAACGCAAAAGGATTTGCGACGCGAGCACGCGAGCACGCGAGCACCCGGCGTTCAAGCTCTCGTTCAAGCTCAAATAGATTCAAGCTGCACGCAAACCTTTCTGCGTTGTCGGCAACTCCTCGAATTGGATCACGAATCCCATGCTCTCGAGATCCAACCTTTAATTGTAACAACAACAAATTGACCATGGGGTCAAGACTCCCACGCTCTCAGCTACAAACAGAGCTGATAGTGGAGATGTCAGAAAAGCCAGCGTTTTGGCAACCCCCGCACACTCGATTCTCGAAATTTGCCCTTGAATCCTGAGCAAATTACAGTAGCAAATTCCGGCAAGATTACGTCATAATGGCCCCAGAAGAGGCGAAAAATGTTCGTAAGTTGTTTAATTCTAAATGTGGCGGGGTAGCTCAGCCGGTTAGAGCGTGGGATTCATAACCCCAAGGTCGGGAGTTCGAGTCTCCCCCCCGCTACCAATCAAATCAACCATTTACAGCGGCCAGCAGGACTGGCCGCTCGTTGTTTGTGGCAGAATTGTGGCAGACGGTTTGACGACCAATTCGAGCAGCTTCAACGGCAGCACGCTTCCCGTGTTCGGTGGCATGAGTGTACCGATAAGCCATCTCAACTGACGCGTGGCCCATTAGCTGCGCGATGGTCGACTCAGCACACCCTGCGTCGCCCAGCCTGGTTCCAAACGTGTGTCTCAGGTCATGCCAACGCAGGTTAACTATCCCCGCAAGCCGACAGGCCGTGTGAAACGCACGCTTGATTTCAGTAAAGCTCTTTCCTGTCTTCGGGTTGGTAAAAACGTAATCACCCTTAGCAGCAAGCTTACGGAGCGCGAGAAGTTCGTTGCGAACATCTTGATTCATCGGCACCGTATAATCTCTGCCAGTTTTCGAGTTTGGAACGTGGATGACGTTGCGCTGGAAATCAATCTTCTCCCAACGCAAGTTAAGCTGATCGCCGCGCCTCATCCCCGTACCTATGGCGACTTCCGATCTCATTTAGGATCGCGACCCTTTGTCCAGCCGAGGATTTCCTCGAGGTCAAAACGCAAGATGCTTGAGCCAGGAGGCTTGCGATAAGGTATGCGCTCCTTGGCTACCATCTCGTAAATCGTGCGTGGTTTGACTCCAGGCATCTCTGCAACTTCCGACACCTTGAGGAGCTGTGGACGAAATTCGCGATACGGGAGGATAAAGATTTGTGCTCATAGCTAAACTCGAAACGCGCTGCTGGTTGTTCGTGAAGATCTGACTTATGAGCGCTTGAATCTGCTGTCGTCACTCATCTATGAGTGCGACTGCCTCAACGCGCTTATTCGATTGTTCAGATCGCATCAAGTCAACTGCTCTGCCAATTGCACAGCATTTTTTGTGGTGTGGAATTCTGCTTGTGAGATTGTTAAGGCGGCGGAATTACCGCCGTTAGTGGCGAGAATACCGCCGCAATGTCGGGAATCTCGCCGCTGTGAATAACGACGGCGTCAGTAGCAGGTGACGAGCGTCAAGAAAACTGACGCTGCGTCAGGAAAAGTGACGCGACGGCCGAAAGAATGACGCGTGGGGGGACCTCATTTCGCGATGCACAAGACGGAAACGAAGATCTATTAGGCGGTCGACACTCAATATTCTTGTTCGGATTTGTGGCCACAGTCTGTTTCCGGTGAGGGTCGAGAGGATCGTCCATCCGGATGGATATGTCGAGATCTGGGCAGGTCCCTATCTGGGTCGTGATCACTGCGTCTCGTTGTGCTACTGATAGCGGCGTATAAGCGGAAGAGAAGCAGAACTTGGCGCAAAGCGGGACCGCGGCTCAGGTAGCGGACTGCTCGTACCAGCTGAGGACACGCAGCGCCCGCAGCGTGTTCCACCGGCTGGGCCGACTGTCGCCGTCCTCGAGCGCAAAGTGGACCTTGCCGGGATGC
>JBPCIQ010000009.1:0-8184 GCA_051006135.1 Pyrinomonadaceae bacterium
GATGGTACTCAAGCCGGAGCCCATCTTCGCCGCAGTCCACGATCTTACGGGTAGCGGCAAGCGTGAAGATTACGGCGCCAGGACACGAGTGGTTCTTCTTTCACCGCAGGGACAGGTGTTCACCCAGGCGCTTGCGGATGAATTTTCCCAGAACGCAGACCAGATTGTCGTCATTTGCGGACGTTACGAAGGTGTTGATGAACGAGTTGCTGAGGCGCTCGTGACGGACGAGATCTCAATCGGCGACTATGTACTTTCCGGAGGTGAACCCGCCGCATTGGTTGTAATTGATGCGCTGGTGCGTTTGTTGCCGGGGGCTTTGGGTAGTGAAACTTCAGCCCTGCACGAATCATTCTCTGAAGGCTTGCTGGACCATCCGCAATACACACGGCCGGCGGAACTTGGCGGAATGCATGTTCCCGACGTTTTGCTGACAGGTAATCATGGGGAGATCGCGCGCTGGCGCCGCGCGGAGGCATTGAAGAAGACCCAGCGAAATCGTCCTGACCTATTGAAATGACATCGTTTCGGAGTTTCGCGGGATGCAAACCGAGGCTTGGGCTTTGAACTCGCTAATATTGGTGTTGGAGCAACTGAAATGAACCGACTAGACAGTGTGGAAAATACGCAGCTGCGCAGTAACATCCCGGAGTTTCAACCGGGCGATACGGTGCGCGTTCACGTGCGAATCAAGGAGTCTGAGACCAAAGAGCGACTTCAGGCCTTTGAAGGCGTGGTCATCGCCCGCAAACACGGCGGAGCCCGAGAAACAATTACCGTCCGCAAGACCAGCTTCGGAGTCGGGGTTGAGAGAATCTTCCCGCTCCACGCAACTATCGTCGACCACATCGATGTCGTGAAGAGAGGTCGGGTGCGACGCGCGAAACTTTATTATCTCCGTCAATTGCGTGGAAAAGCGGCGCGCATTCGGGAGCGCGACACGCGTGGACAACAAGGGGGCGATGCCCACGCGTCGGCCGCCGGCAAAAACAAATAAGAAGGCTCACTCTCTTACCTCATTGGCTTTAAACCGGAGCAGGCTGGCACTTGCGTATTGCAATCGATGCTCACTCTGTTGGCGCTGGCCTTGCCGGCAATGAGAGTTATGCGACGAATCTCATCGAAGCGCTGGCCGAGATAGATTCCGTCAATAGCTATACGCTCTACGTAACCCGGGATGAGGCTGTAAAACGGTTCCGCAACAGGTGGCCCAACTTTACAGTTCGTACCACACTTCCACACACACCACTGATCCGGATTCCCCTCACGCTAAGCGCAGAGCTGCGAAAACATCCCGTAGATATCCTGCACGTTCAGTTCACAGCGCCACCTTTTGCTCCTTGTCCTTTGGTAGTCAGCATTCACGACCTCTCCTTTGAGCACTTGCCTGAGACTTTTAACCGGCGCAGCCGTGCGCAGCTTCGGTTTACGGTCCGCCGCTCAGCCCGCCGAGCTGCCAGAATTCTTGCGCTCTCGGAACATGCAAGAACTGACATAATCGAGACCTACGGGATCTCTCCTGAACTCGTAACCGCTGTTCCCATTGCGGCAGCGAACCACTTTCAACGAGTTGACGACACAAAAGAACTTCAACGCATACGACACACTTATGGCATAGGGCAGGATTACATCCTCTCGGTGGGCTCGATTCAGCCACGAAAGAATCTGAAGCGGTTGATCGCAGCTTATGCAAGCCTCCTGCGCACGCGACCTGCGGGTTCGGTGCCGCAACTTGTAATCGTCGGCAAACATGCCTGGCTTTACAATGAAACATTGCGCGCGATTGAGAAGTTGGGATCCAGCGCCTCCGTGATTGTCACCGGGTATGTACCGGAAGCCGACTTGCCCGGGTTATACTCAGGAGCGCTTTGTTTTGTTTATCCGTCTTACTTCGAAGGCTTTGGCTTGCCACCTCTGGAAGCCATGAAGTGTGGCGCGCCGGTGATCGCGGGAAATAGAGCCAGTCTACCCGAGGTGGTCGGAGATGCCGGATTGCTGGTGGATCCTTTCAATATCGATGCCATTGCTGCAGCGCTCGGCATCGTGATAGATGATCCAGGTCTGCGATCTGAGCTCCGCGCCAAAGGCCTGAACCGAGCTCGACTGTTTGACTGGAGGGAAACTGCAAGACGTACTCTTGAAGTTTACCAACGGGCGGCTGATAATGCTGTTTCAGTCGCTCAGTTTGCACAGAGCGCTTACCCGACCAAGCTAACTATCCGGAGGCGGTGAGTTTCCCCAGACGCTATGCGTATAGCTCTTCTTGGAACCCGTGGCATACCAGCCAGCTACGGCGGTTTTGAAACCTTCGCGGAACATTTGTCCACTCGACTTGTTGCCCGCGGCCACAATGTCACAGTTTATTGCCGGGCACATTACGTTTCGCCTCGTCAACTCGAATATCATGGCGTTCGACTAAAAGTTCTGCCTACCATCCGCCACAAGTACTTCGATACAGTTATTCACGCCTTTCTCTCTGCTTTACACGCAGTACCTGCACGCTTTGATGCCGCTTTAATTTGCAACGCGGCGAACGCTCCTTTTGCATCAATACTGAGACTCACCGGCACGCCGGTCGCGATCAATGTAGATGGACTCGAACACAAACGAAAGAAATGGAACTGGCTGGGCCGGCGTTACTATCTGCTGGCCGAACGACTAGCCACCATCCTTCCGAATGTCACAGTAACGGATGCCCAGGTAATCCAGGACTATTATCTTAACCGGTACAATGCGCCATCAACAATGATTGCTTACGGGTCTGAGGTGGAACGAAAGCCGGATCGTAATACTGTGCGCAGGTGGCGCGTCGAACCGAACCGGTACGTTCTTTATGTCTCCCGGCTCGAGCCGGAAAATAATGCGGAGCTGGTGATCGAGGCTTTCAAGAAAGTAAGGACCGCCTATAAGTTGCTGGTTGTGGGAGACGCTCCCTACGCGAAAGATTACATTAACAACCTCAAGGCGCGCGCGCGCGGCGATAAACGAATTATCTTTACGGGGTTTGTTTTCGGACAGGACTATAGAGCTCTTCAGCAGAATGCCTACTGCTATGTGCACGCAACCGAGGTTGGAGGAACACATCCAGCCTTGCTGGAAGCAATGGGCTATGGCAACTGTGTATTGACTCTTGCTACTCCGGAGAACATCGAAGCGGTGGGCGACGCCGGAATTCCCTACGCAGACGAATACGATCTGGCCGAAAAGCTACAGCGCGTGCTGCGCGACAGCTCCCTTGTTCACTCTTACCGCAACCGCGCGCAAATTCGCGTGAAAAAGTACTACGACTGGGATCGGATCGTGGATCAGTACGAACAGCTGTTTGCGGATATGGCTGGGGTGTTTATTCCCCGCCACGAATCTATAGTGTTGGTTGAAGAGCATCCACCGGCAGCCCGCGTCGCGGCTTCAAGCTCTGGTTCTGTATGAAGGGGACCCCGGTAACATAAGAAGAGGACGACAAGATCTTAAAGAAAGGGCCCCGCCAATCGCAAGGATTGGCGGGGCTAAAACTGTACGGGCAGGTTCGGGTAGATAAGGGTTGGCGTTACAAAGGACTGAGAATCGTCACCTGGTCCGATTCCGAAGCCTAGCGGTGCGTTAGAACGGGTGAGATAAATCCAGGCGGCTTAAAAAAGCAATAATATTTAGCCGCTTTCCGAAGCACCGAGCATGCAAGCTGCACAGCCGGATCAATACTCAAAGAACTAGCTGTGCGAAATTATACGTAAATATTGTAACGAGTCAAGAATAAAGTTAACTACTTCGCAAAACTTTCGCAACACCTTCGCGGTTCACACAATTGGAATCATGAAATAGTCGCCATCTGCTCCGTCATCAGCTCCTTCCCCGCCTTACAGATTCGCAAGAAGCTACACATGCGGCAATGTGTAGCGGGACGAACCGGGTAATGCTGCGGTTCGCGAGACGAGATCAGTAGCAGCATCGCCTTGTCGATCGCTTGCGAGCAGGCCTCAGGGGCCAGCATAGATTGGGGGAGGTGGAATTCCAGGTTGGGCTCAAGGAAATGAAGCGTAACCCTGATGTTGCTCTCAGCGCTCACCAGGCCCGGTAGCAACTCACGAACGGCAAGCGCGTAGGCTTGCATTTGCAGTTCATAGTCTGAGGCGCCGACGCGGATTTGATCTTTTATCGAAGGCAAAACAAGCGCTGATAGTTCCGTAGCCAGTGTGGCGCTGGATTCTATCGCCGGATTCGATTCGCTTCCCGTTTGAGTCGGATCAGAAAAATTCAGCGAGAATTGGCTTGGACTGCTATAGGGGGCGCGCGCACGTCTCGCGGTCACCAACGGAGCCGCGCCGCTCGAGTGCCTAACCGCTTGGGTTTGTGTCGACTGCTGAGTGGCTTCGGCCCTTTGCAGGCTGGATGGCTGCGACCGTTGCAAAGCTGGGCCGCTTATGCGGTTCGTTTTAAAGTCGATGATTTCAATGTCGAAACCCGTACCGCTCTGTGACGGAGAAATTAACAACTTATCAATCGTTCCTGTCAGGATCCCCCGTGGCCGACGTAAACGAAAACCGATCTCACTCCAGAGACCTGGACTACAGCAGGGAACACCAGCCGGCGGATTACCTGCCATCTTCCGCGCGCGTTCAATTCTTTCAAAGACTTCGCTCGAAAGATAATTCTGAGCAAAAGGCAACAACTCCTTCAAGGCTGCTTCAGTGTCAATGTCGAGCAGACGATCTGCGAGTTCAGCATGGCGCGAGCGAACCACGTCGTCCAGGCTACGTCGCAGTGTGGCTTCAACCTCATCGCCCATTGAATAGATTTCACAAAAACGGTGGATGACTGCGCCTTTCAGAGTGGCGGTCAGATTTGCCGGAGGCTCGGGAGCCTCGGCGTCGTTCCACACGGCCATCTCATCAGCTGCCGGCACATGCAGAACACGATCGAAATAATATTGCCGCGGGCAGCGCTGGTAGTTGATCAACTGGGTAACGCTGAAGCGGTGGACGGCCCGATCGCGCTCCGGTTCGATTCGGCGCAAGAGTGGAAAGGATTCGGCGAGTGAGACCGGGCCTTCCGTTGAGTGTTCCGCAGGAGCTTCTTCTGAAAGTCCCAGCGTCTGTTCAAGACTCCCACTGATCGTCCGACTGGTCAGAGCCACACTCCCGATGGGAGGGGGCGAATGAGAACTCGCTTGCCGCTGGTCGGCAACGTTGAGCGTCAGCTCAAACTGGGCATTCTGACGGGTGTCCGGCTCCTCAAGGTCTATGTTGCCGCTACGGGTTGGAGAGGGCAGTTCAAGTGTTTGCCAGATCCAGTTGAGCCAGGTGTCGCCCTTGGCGCCAAGTTTGTCGAGGTCTTTGGTGGTGCCCGAGAGTATCAAGCGATCCTGCGCACGTGTCGCGGCGACATAGAGCAACCGCATACTCTCAAATTGTTCTCGCCACGCATGACGCTGTTCGAAGCGATTAAATGTGCAACCCGCCACCAGCTTGCTGCGTCCATCCGGCACCTTCAAAGTCAAACCACAATGACGGTCCAGCAGGAACCAATTATCGGCAACCTTTGAGTAGCGTTGCAGCTCCGGGATGATGACAATCGGAAACTCGAGACCCTTTGCCTGGTGAATGGTCATCAGGCGCACAGCGTTCGTGGCTTCGTCGATCTGGCCTTCACTCTCACGACTACCTATCGCTTCGAATTCCTCTACATAGCGGACAAAGTCGCGAATCAGGTGCGTGCCCGATCGTTCGAAACGTTCCGCGAGCGTGAAGAGTCGTTGCACATTCGCCAACCGTTGGGCGCCGTCAAACGTAGCCGCGATCACCGTCATGTACTCTGATTGATCGACCGCAAACCGCAGCAGATTCCCAATCGGGTAATGATGGCGCCGCGCAACCAATCCTTTGATCAGGCCGGCAGCCCGATCGAGCAGATTGTGTTCCTCGTCACTTATGAATGCTATTTCGCGATGCCGTTGTAGCGCCTTAAACAGTTTGCGCGTTTGCGTGAAGTGGCGGAGTGGGTCTCCCTTATCGACTTCATTGAGCCAGGGCGCGCAACGGAGAGCCAGCAGAGCATTGTCGGAAATGCCACCGATCGGAGAACGCAGTACGGCCGCCAACGCCAGCTCGTCCGTCTTGTTATCCAGAAACCGCAGCAACTGGATCAGATCCGTGATCTCTTCCCGCTCGTAGAATCCCCGCCCGAGCACCGTCTGATAGGGAATATTTGCACGACGAAAGACCGATTCGTAAGCCTGCACATTAGTCATCGCGCGAAATAGCAAAGCGATGTCGCTGTACTGAACAACACGACCACTCATGCCTTGTACGATTGCGTGGCTTGAGGCAGGCGGGACGCCTGCGGTCCCAGAATTCGGGCTCACGGTATTCAGGGGCACAGGAATTTCATTGCCAGTGAGAGTAATGATCCTTTGCGCCAGTTGCTCGGCATCAAGCTCGCGCGACGATTGCTCCGCCTTGGGATCGTCGCCCTTTTCCCCTCTCCCCGTTTCTCCCTTTCCCCCTTCTACGGAAGCCTCCGTCGTGATCATCACCTCGACGAGCGGACCGCCATCACGCAGTTCGCGCTTCGCTTCACTGGGTTCATGGTCGACGTATCCGAGTTCTTCTCGTTCCTGTTCCGTTACGTCTCCTTTTGGTTGGAACAGGCGCGCAAAAAGATAGTTGTAGAAACCAATCAGCGGCGGCTGGCTGCGAAAATTCAAGAGCAGAGGTTTTTCTTCCCCGCCACTTGCGGTCAATGTTTCAGTCATCTCGCGAAAGACGTCCACATCCGCGCCGCGAAAACCGTAAATTGACTGCTTACGGTCACCGACAATGAACAGGTTTGCGCTCTCACGCCGGGATTTTTGCAGAGCGAGCCGTTCGAGCAACCGGCGCTGCAAACCGTTCGTGTCCTGAAACTCGTCGACCAGAAAAAACTTGTAGCGCTCAGCAGCCCGCGTCACAACTTCCGGTCGCGCCAGTAATTGAAGCGCGCGCAGTTCCAGGTCGTCGAAATCAAGCGCTGATAGTTTCTGCTTTTCTTCGTTGAGTCGTTCGTCAATGTAGGTGAGCAGCATCACCATCTCGAGCGCATACTGTTTGGCAAATAAATCGAGACAGAGTTGCGGCACGCGCCCCAGCAGATCCTTTTGCCATACCAATTCATCCAACGCTGTTACGTGCGGCTTTAGATCTCCTCTGGCCTGAGGGCGCAGCTTACGAAAACTCTCTACGGCACGGCAGTAGTCGGCCAGCCCTTCCGGCTCCGGAATGCCCTGAACCAAAGACTGGAAACTGGACCATGCTGAACTCACTTCGGCGTGATTGCTTTTCGCGGCGGGGGTCGTGCGGCGAAGCAACAGAAAGTCATTCATTGTTCGCGAGAGGTCGACAAGTGCCTGGGCATGATCCTCCTCATTCGAATGGCTGTTCGCAGTCTTTATTGCCAGATCGGTGACCGAGAGGCCTTGCCCGCGTACGTCGCGATAGACTTGCGCCAGGGCGGCGGCCAGCCTTGCCCGTCTTACTCCCAGGGTTAGTCGGGAAATCTCAACGTGGCCGGAGCTAATGAAATGTGAGAGTGCTTCCTCGACAACCGACTCCAACAACATCGCCGCTCGATGTTCATCGAGCAAGAGAAACTGCGGGTCGACCCCGGCCTCCACTGGAAATTCGCGCAGCAGCCGCGCGCAGAAACCGTGAATGGTAGTGATCACCGCTCCGTCGAGCGTGCGCTTATAACCGAGCCAACGCTTTCTCTCTTCCCCCGAGGCCGTGACCAAAAGTTCATTGAGTCGCGCTCTGAGACGCTCGCGCATTTCGTTTGCGGCACGATTGGTGAAGGTGATGGCGACGATTTGATCAATGGATAGCTTTTGCTCGCGGAGGATGTGCAGGTAACGCTCGACCAGCACCGTGGTTTTGCCGGAGCCCGGGCCGGCGGTCACCGAGATGTGGCGATCGATGGTGAACGCAGCAGCGGTTTGCTCAGGTTCCAGTTCGCGCGTCTGTTTAATAACCGCTCTCCTTGTGCAGCTGCCGCCCGTTTGCAGTAAGGCTATAGGCTGTGCGAAGGACCAAAAAGTGGCTTCCGTCAATTTGCAGGTAAGGAAGGCTGGCTTGCCCCCGCTCGAGCGCCAATCGAGCGACTGGGTTACTTCAGCTCTCAATTTTCGTTACGCTCGAGCGGGGGCAAGCCACCCTT
>JBPCIQ010000010.1:0-8007 GCA_051006135.1 Pyrinomonadaceae bacterium
GAACCACACTACTGGGTGCTGTAAGGAGAAAAACAAAAACCATTCGGCACCCTCGGAGAAGTACGCTCTTTTTTCTCTTGACTCGCTTTATAGATGGCCTTCAGCTGCGGCGCGCGATCAGCATCCGACCTAATTTAAAGAGGTCACTTGAGAAACATGCTGTCGCGCCGTCAGCTGCAAGGCTTTGTTCGGTGCCGTTGTTGAGACATTTTTCAACTCGCATCTTGTCGGGCAATGATTTGCCGCCCTTATAGCTCAGCCAGGCCACGTCTTTGATGCCGGAAGCCCACACGGCGCCGTCGACGCCCCCACCGCCATGCATGATCGTGAATATGCGCGTAATTATTGGCATGGTAAGTCGTCGAGGGATACTTGCGCGAATCGTTCGCTTAGGGAACAGTACGTATCCGCTTGTATCGGTAGGACGGTCGTCACTTGAATTACTATCATCGGGATTACCACCGGTATATAAAGAGTAGTGCCCCCAACTTTGAGTGACGCGCATATTGGAGCAAGCGGTTCCGTTGACGTCAACGACTTGCAGCTTCCATTCTGGAACGACCGTAGTTTCGATAGGAAAGACCATGATGGTTATGGCGAAACATATGATGGCAACGATGAGAAGACGTTTTTTCACAGCAGTCATTAGAGTAAGGCACCGAACGGTTGAGTTGACGCGGCGGGAGACAACTGCGTTACGGACAAGTTGTCGATGACAAGCCCGCTGGTTCCGCTCGCGTCCAACGAATTGTTCGGCGTGTGGTTAGGTTTCACAAATCACTTCACCAAAGAATGCATTATGCACTATGACTTGTTTGTAGCAGCGATGGGACGAGCTTCAAGTCCTTTGATGAAATCATTAGAGTTGGAAACCCACCCAAATGACACTTGAATAGTTAAAAGCGATGCTTCGTGATTACTTCTCGGCAAACCGTATCCAATTGGCTCGCCCGTGCAATCTGCCAGAAGAACAGGCTCATAATCTCGGAACATTGCGTCTCGAATCGTTGACTCGACACAAACGCTCGTGGTGCATCCGGTAAAAATCAGATGCTTAATCCCCAGCCGTTTTAGAATCGAATCCAATTCAGTTTGGTAGAAGCCGCTAAAGCGATGCTTATAGAGAACAATATCTTCAGCTTTCGGTGTTAACTCCGGGAGAATGTCCGTGTTCCAAGTGTCTCTGATAAAGATGCGGCTATCCGCGCCGTTTGGCGATTTTATCCTTGTTCCAAACTTGAAAATCTTCAGACGCCTGGCGAAGCGCGCTGAATCAGAAGGACCGGCATCGGAAAGGTCAGGCTTGAACGCCATTTTCAGATAGATGACTTTGATGCCTTCTTTACGGGCTGCGGCCAGGACCTTCGCCGTTGGCGCGACAGCAGCTTGAATCATCGAAATATCGATTCCGGCCCGTTGAAACATTCCGCCCTCTGCCCCGAAGTCGTTCTGCATATCAACGACAATGACGGCTGTCTTAGCGGCATCAATGGCAATTGGCTCTGGCTTCGCGTCGATTGTCAAAATTCGCGTAGGCGTTCGCTTTGCTTCTTGCGCAAACATCGAACCGACTGCGCCCGTCATAGCAAGCCCGCTCAAACCCACCGTCATTTCCAACACCTGGCGACGTGAAAAGCCCTTCTCTTGTTTACTCATTTCGCTTCCTCCTAGAAACTGCTTTTATCATCTTGCTTCCTCTTAAACAAAGAGTAAACGCCGAACGTCAGAGTTCAGGTGGCCGCGCGGCTGCACACAAGACGAATTGTATCGTTCAAGTTGAGAGACCAGCTACCGCGGCTCACCTGACGATTCGTTAGGCGGGTCTTCACGGAACCGAGTGCCTTGTCTTTCTTTACTTCACGACCCGCCTTACAAGATCATGAGTTTCTATTATCGAGTGGCCACCCTCTCTTTACTTTGCTTCGCGACCAACTTCAGCGGCACGTGCGGTGGCGAATAATTTCACCACCTCTTCCGTCCGCCGTACCCGGCCGAAGACATAACTAAAGGTCAGGAGTGCAGCTTGGTGCATCTCCTCGCTCATCTCGGTGCAGGCGTCTTCGGCGACGATCACCCGGAAACCCCGGTCCGCAGTTTCGCGGGCCGTTTGCGTGACGCAGACGGCGGTGGTCAACCCGCAGACGACGAGCGAATTGACTCCCAAGTTGTGAAGAATCTGGTCCAGCTTGGTGGAGCTGAGCGGGCCGCTGGAAGTCTTATTGAGCACCATCTCTGCGGGCAGCGGGGCCACGCTGTCCTCGATCTGCCAGCTCGGGTCCTTCACCGATGGGCTAATGCGTTGGCCGAGCAGCTTCAGCCCGAGCTGGTCGAAGTCCTTCATCCATTCGGGGAGGTCCCGGCCATCCTCCAGATAGGAGCCAGCACCGAAGAAGATGATCGGCAAATTATGAGAACGGAAACATTCCTGCAGCCGCTGGATGTTAGGTAGCACCCTGGACTTTACCCGCTCAAAGTAGCCGTCGGCTGCTCCAGGCACAAGCTTGTCAAAGATTTGCGCAAAGGGATAATCCGGTCTGGCAAAGTAGCGCTGCACGTCAATAATGAGCAGCGCGGATTTAACCGGATCAATAGCAATCGGCGCTTGATCTTTGAGCCGGATGAGTTCTTGAATTTTCTCGTGATCAGTCATAACGGTTCTCCTTTTTCAATTTGTTTGATGGCGACAAGCGCCTAACGACGGCCTTCAGCTGCGGCGCGCGATCAGCATTCAGCCTGATTGGAAAAGATTACTTGAGAAACACGCTATCGCGCCGTCAGCTGCAAGGCTTTGTTATGCTGCGCTGTTCGATTCAGGCGCCGCTTCCATACTTTCTCTCGTGCCAATACCACCAGCCCAGCGAGATCAACACAGAACCGCCGACCATAAGACCGAAGAACGTAGCAGACCAGCGTGGATCCCAGGACTTGCCACTCTGATAGGAACTCGATAAATCTATTGCCAGCAACAACAACAAGACGGGCCACCCTCGGAGAATTTGACGTCCGACATACTGAAGCTTCCCGTGTTCCCGGATTCGTTGCCATCCATCCCTTCGCTCTTGCTCAGTGGGGCGCAAATCGAGGTGGGACATCACCACGACTCCAGCGAACGCAACTAGGAACGCAGCGAGGCCAAGCCAAAACTGGGAATGCGATCCGAGCCACAGGCCGAGGAGGCCCAGAATAACAATCAGAAGTGGTCCGAGCGCGCGACCTTTCGATAACAATACTGACATTCTCTTTTTCGAATCGTAGCAAGTACGATAATCACGAGAGCAGCATAACGTTGGCCTTCAGCTGCGGCGCGCGATCAGCATTCAACCTAATTGAAAAAAGATTACTTGAGAAACATGCTATCGCGCCGTCAGCTGCAAGGCTTTGTTGGATTGCGGCGTCAGGAATCGGCGACTGTTTTCTGAATCCTCCAAGCCGAGCGTGGACTCCTACGCGTAGCACAATGGCCGAGCGGAAGATTAGCCAAACTCGCAATGCTCGGATCAATCTCCAAAATCTCTTCAAGCGCTAGGAGCAACATATCCTTTGTCGAAACGAGATCACCTGAGTGGAACTGCCACGAACCATCATCGGCATCACGTGAAACATAAAGAATCGGCTTTCCGGCGCGGACGATCTGAGTGGTAGTGAAGACTGCAACTCGTCGTTCATCTTCGAATGGCCATTCCCGCTAGTTTCTTATCACTTTCCATTTTCCAGGGAAGCAATCCAACGCCGCGGCTCAGGGGCGCGCCGGCAGGATGCCAGCAAAGCAGGACGATGCTGATCGGCGCGTCCCCTGCAGCCGCATGTTATGCGGCGTTTGCTTAAAACAGCGCGAGAGTCCTCTCTCGATCCAAAGCGGACCTTTGCGCGCTCGTCAGGCGCACCGGACGACAGCAATCAAACAGGCATTGGCCACCACTGTCGGATTCACTTCAACCTAATGTTCGCTGCGCGGATGACGGCCCTGTACTTTTCAGTCTCGGCTACGATGAAGTCCGCGAAAGCGACAGGAGAACCGGGCATAACCATTCCACCGAGCCCTGCGACGAGCGTCCGAATCCCCGGGTCGGCGAGCCCGGCGTTTATCTTAGTGTTCAGGCGAGTGATGATCGCCGACGGCGTCCCGCGTGGTGCGCCAATGCCGAACCATGAGCCTGCCTCGTACCCTGGAACGAAGTCGCTCATTGGTGGTACTTGGGGTAGTGCCTCCGAGCGCCTCGACGTAGTCACAGCAAGGGGTCTGAGTCTGCCGCTGTTGATCAGTCCGATGCTTGAAGGCATCGGGTCGAACATTGCATCGGCCTGTCCGGCGAGTAACGCTTCCAGTGCCGGTGTTGATCCAGCGTAAGGCACGAGGGTGAGATCGACGCCAGCCATGGCCTTGAACAGTTCGATGCCTACGTGCTGGGGCGTCCCATTCCCAGCGTAGGCCACCTTGAGCCTGCCGGGATTCGCTCTGGCGTAGGTCAGAAACTCTGAAACTGTGCTGATCGGCAGGGCTGGGTTGACCTCAACGACAAGAGGGACGCGGAACAGTCCGGCGACGGCGGCAATGTCACGGCCGAAGTCGAAATCCATACCGTCGAACAGCGCCGTATTGATCACGTTCACGGGGCCGCACACGAGCAGCGTGTAGCCGTCCGGCGCAGCTTTAACCACCGCGCGCGTGGCAATGTTGCCGCTTTCGCCCGGTCGGTTCTCTACGATGAACGGTTGACCAAACCGGTCCGAGAGCCACGCGCCGATCGTGCGTCCGGCAATATCCACCGGACCCCCGCTAGGAAAGCCGACGAGCAGCCGGACCGGCCGGGATGGATAGTCCTCAGCCTCGGCCGCTGTGTACGCAAAGCTTGACCCGAGCGCGCCTGCGGCAATCTGCAGGAAGCGGCGACGAACGATATTCATGGCATTGCTCCTTTGAACTAGTGGCGCGAGTTGCACGATTCAGCGCGGACGATGTTGGGTTCGGAGTCTGGCATCTTGGACTGGAATGGGGTTGGCTGAATTCGCTGCCCTACATGGATGATGGATGATAGCTTGTAGTTCGTGGGAGCCATACTTCCGCAAGCTCGGGTTACCTTCGTTAGCATAACTGACAATAGGACGAAATGCCTATGGCGTTCAATGGGGCATAACGCCCGGCATCACCCGCGCCCACATTCAATCTACATGAGAGACTTCGTGGCGGGGCGTCGGGTGCATGCCGTTGTTAGATTGCGGTTGGGCCGATTACTCAACTCACAGGTTGCATTATTCATGGTTTCATACTCAAACTATAGTAGTTTGCCGTAGAGGTCATAGCATTTTATGGCTAAAACCAAGATGATCATCAAATGGATTCTGTCAATTAGTGCGCTATTCGGGACGATATGGATTTCTCTAGCTTTATATGAGGCTGCTGTCGAATCAAACCCTTTCTTTGTCACATCCTCGCCCGGAGGAACATACACGGTTAAATTAACCGGACAAAAGCAGAGGCCATTCTTTTTCACAAATACGGTTAATTATCACGCCTCGAAAAATGAGCAGCCTTTCATTCCAAGTACATACATACATTCGGGAGACTTCATGGATATATCTTTTGAACTTGCATACCCTAATCACCGCTGGCTAAGCGAATACACCTTACAGCTTTACAGGGAACAATATATTACTGACGGTAGCCCCGACACCCTAATAATTGGTAACAGAACTGGCGAGGTTATTAAACACCTGAAAGTTACGTCTGTAGATCAGTTTTTATCCTTCGACCTACAGCCCAACGATGAAATCAAACTGCTCAATTCCCGACCGCGGGGAGATTATAAGAACTTCTATGTAATTGGCGAGTTTTATGACGGGAGAAAGCTTGAGGGTGAAACAAACATGGTGCCAAATAAGAAAGTAAGTGGCCCTTCCACTTACTACATATATATCAACAGAGATGGCGCAACATTTGAAGTCCCACAATAGTGAGCAATCTAACGCTGCGGTTAACCGGCGCGCTGAGTTCCTGAAAGATAAGGGGCAAGCTGATTGCGCGTCCGGTTCAACCGCTTGTTAGGCGTATCGTATTGCAGAAAGCCACTTTCATTTTTCTGCTCGCCTTCCTTCTTTAATTCAGCCTTGACCCATTGCAGCCAAGCATCTTCCGAAGAACGTAATTGCTCATTTGTAGCTGCCATTGAAGCCCAGTAGGGAGTAGCCTCTCCCCATTGCCGGGAATCTTCTTCATTAGAAGCATGCCTCTTTAAGAACAAAAGGAACTCCGCGCCTTCTTTATAATGATGTGCCGCACAGCTTCCGCCACGCCCCAGAGGACGAACAAAATCATACGGCACAGGACGATCATTGAAATCATCCTCCTCTGTAAGAAAACCTTTAATCAAAAACGTATTGGGCACATCCTTACCCTTCAGCACTTCTTCAACTCGAAACTCGATGTAACGGACGCGGGAATCTGGGGGAGGCGGATCGCCATAGCCGACAGCCGTAGCGCGAACAATCATCTCGGTATTCCGAACGAGAATCTGAGGATTCGTTTCTTTGGAAGCTGCGCCACAAGCCTCGGCCCGAATAGAGAAGGTCAACATGATGAAAGCGAAACTGGTTAATATTGCCGTGACTCTCTGATACCTTTTCATCTTAGTCCTCTCCATTTCAGATTCAAGAAGATACGCCTAACGCCAGCCTTCAGCTGCGGCGCGCGATCAGCCTTCAGCCTGATTGAAAAAGATTACTTGAGAAACACGCTATCGCGCCGTCAGCTGCAAGGCTTTGTTATGTTGCCGATTGGGTTAAGCATTCAGCCTTCGCTATTGCAACTTCACAGCTTTTCCGCCACGAATCGTGAAGCGTAGATGAGCATCTTGCCCGCTGTGAAAATTGCCGCCCGCTTCATAGGTCTTTCCCTCAACTAACGGTGGTGGCTCTCCATTTTCGGGAATTGTTTGTCGCCATCCGTCTGGGACTTTGCCATAAGTGAAAGTAGGAAGATTGTAAGACTCACTCTGAGCGGTGTCTTTAGGCCAGATCCACCAAATATATTTCCCCTCTTTCGCTGGATTGTCGGGAGGCACTTCACTTACGACAAAGAAATTTAAGTTCTTGCAACACTCTGCCCAACGGTTTCCTTTGTATCTGAAACTCGGAGGCAGCTCTTCGTCCAAGGAAATTACAAGACCCTCGCCGCCGCAGGATAAGAGAAGGCAACTTAGGAAAACGACTGCAACGCGTACCGTTGGGAGTCTCATGGGTTTCTAAGACGCGCAATAAGTAGCAACATAACGATGGCCTTCAGCTGCGGCGCGCGATCAGCATTCAAGCTGAAGGAACGAAGTTACTTGAGAAACACGCTATCGCGCCGTCAGCTGCAAGGCTTTGTTATGCGTCGCGGCGTCCAGCTAACCCATTGGTCTGTACATGCTATCTCGTCAATCTTGTTTTCCAAGTTGAACAAAGCGCGCACGGACCCTCGCTTTGGCCGGCAACCAAGGTAATGTTCAACCGATTTCGACTTTCCGTTTATCCTGATCGATGTCGTAGCTGAGGGTGCGTGGGCGTTTGTGATTCGACAGTCCTCAAAACTTGAATAACTTTCTCTTAACGAGAAAAATTTCGCTTTCTGGAATGCCGCGACTAATAACTGAACCCTTTCACGACTGATTTGAGTTTGAACTTTACCCTTCACTCCAACATTTGCGTACCCTTCATAATTAACCGTACCGTCCGCAGCAATTGTGACTAAGTAGTCTGAGCAAGTGTAGAAACAATCAGTTCTTCTTAATGTGATAAGCATGTCGGGAGGAATAGGCAGCTGGGGTAATGGTTGCGGTTGGCCATTGAGGCCGAGAGCCATGCCCAGCCCAGCTAGTAAAACCAATTTCGCCAAGATCATGGTCAACTCCTGAAAGCAACTAGACGCATAACGCTGCGGTTGAGCGGCCGCCTCAGTTCCTTATCTTTAGGAGGCTAGCTGATGGGCGGTCCGCTCCAACCGCTTGTTCGGGGGCCGCTTGACAGGAACGA
>JBPCIQ010000011.1:0-13640 GCA_051006135.1 Pyrinomonadaceae bacterium
TCAGCGGTCACAACAACCTTGCAGCTTGCATCATTGATCCGATCGATTAGTGCTGCGCTGGAGAATCCACCGAAAATGACCGAATGTGTGGCGCCGATGCGCGCGCAGGCAAGCATTGAGATAGCGAGCTCTGGAATCAACGGCATATAGAGCGCAACACGGTCGCCTTTCTTAACTCCCGTTCGCTTCAAAACGTTGGCAAAGCGGCAGACTTCCCGGTGGAGTTGTTGGAAGGTGAACGTGCGCCGGTCTCCCGGTTCGCCCTCCCAGATGAGCGCGGCTTTGTTACGCCGCCAGGAAGAGAGATGTCGATCAAGACAATTGTCGGAGATGTTGATCTTGCCGCCCACGAACCACTCGGCATGCGGCGCGTTCCACTTCAATACGGTATCCCACCTTTTAAACCAGTGAAGCTCGTCGGCCATGCGGACCCAGAAGCTTTCAGGATCGGCGCTTGCTTCCTCGCGCAACGCCTCGAGCTCCGCCATGGACTTGATGTGGGCCGCTTTCGAAAACGACTCCGGCGGTGGAAAAACTCTTCCCTCTTGCAGGATAGACTCAATGTTGGTCGTCGCTGTAGGCATAGAAGCTTGGCGCTGTCTCCTCTGCGAAGCTTTTCAGAGCTAGCTATTGGGCTTGGAACTATTTAGGGACTGACGCCTTGTGTATCACAAAAGGCCCTGACCCCACAACGGGACTGACTCAAAAGGTAGGGGTCAGTTTTGATGCCGACATGCTTTTAGCTTGTCGTTGCGTCACGACAACTTGAAGTTTGTCGGACACTCCAGACGAAACTGACCCACTACTGACTCAAAGATAGTAGTGGCAGCATTAGCTTGCCGAAAGGAAACGTCGGGGGTATTTTGATTGACGCCATGAGCGTTTCACAATGTTCCCACTGCGGTGCTGACTTAGTGCCTGAGGCAAGGTTTTGCCGCCAGTGCGGCGTTTCTGTGACGGGCAACATCGCGACAGATTCCTCCGAACTGCCTACAGCGCTACTCAATAGAACTACTGAGAATGTAACGACCAACCGTCTTGAGCCCAGGCCCACCAGTTCGGACCCTCGTTCACTGAAGGCTCCGGATCCTGTGAGCAGCTCGGCTAATATGCCGGTACCTCGGCGGGGAGTTGTAACCTGGATTAGCGGCGCCGTTCTATTGATAAGCATTGTCGGCATTATCTCTTCAGTTGCATACATAAGGAATCGAAGCCATAGCGTGACCACGGAAAGTAGTCCTTTGGTTTATCCCGGCTCACAGACTATTGTTGATATGCAAGGCGAGGGTTACCGGACCCTTCATCTCCAGACGCCGGATTCACTCGAGCAAGTAGTGGCGTGGTACGAAACAAACCTCAAACCAACGAAAAGCATGCGGCTTACGTCCACGAGCGTGGTCCTGAAGAATCAGAACGTAACCGCGACGATTGCTACCGAAGAGGACAAGACAAACATCTTAATAAAGCAACCCCTAAAACCCTGATGCCTCCTGGTGGAGCTACGGTTAAGTTGCATGACTCTCTACGTCGGCACGAGCGGTTACAGCTACAAAGAGTGGAAAGGGACATTCTATCCGGAGAAAATCCCGGCGAAGGAGATGCTCTCGTACTACGCCGCGCGCCTCCCGGCTGTTGAAATAAACAACACGTTCTATCGTTTGCCGCAGAAAAGTGTGCTCGAAAATTGGAAGGAGCAGGTGCCGGTTAGCTTTCGGTTTTCCGTTAAAGCTTCGCAACGGATCACCCATTTTAAGCGGTTGAAGGACGTGGCAGAAGAAACCGGATATCTCCTGGAGACGGCTGCAGCACTCGCAGATCGTTTGGGCCCCGTCCTCTTTCAGCTTCCGCCAAACATGAAGAAAGATTTGCCGCGGCTGCAGGCTTTCTTCGGTTGCTTACCCGCAGGAACGCGCGCGGCATTTGAGTTTCGCCACCCCACCTGGTTTGACGATGACGTACTCGAAGTCCTTTCTGGTAAGAATCACGCTCTATGCATCTCGGATACAGACGATCTGCCAGTTACTCATATAGACAGAACCGCGGACTGGGGCTATTTGCGTTTGCGGCGCGTGAATTACTCTGACGAGAACCTCGCGGAATGGCTGAAACGAGTGCGCGATCAGAATTGGAATGATGCCTTCATCTTTTTTAAACACGAAGACGAGGGGACCGGACCAAGACTGGCAGGCGAATTTCTGACGCTGGCGGGAAAATGACGCGGCAACTCTCTTTGCGATTCAAGCAAAACTCGTGAGCAGCAAGGCGGAATCCGGACATTCAGAGAGGCGCTTGACGCGCCTCTCTGAAGTCTATGATTGACGCGTGCGATTAGAAGTTTCCGGTACAGTCCGGATGGCCGCAGTCGCAATCGATTTCAATCATGTCACCCGTGCCTTCGCACGAAGCGCCGCAGTATTTGCCGTCCGGTTGCGACGGACAACTACAAGCCGGGTTCTTACACTGTTTTTCCTTATCGTCTGCCATGGAATTCCTCCTGAAAATGATATCGGGTTTAAGGGCGCTTAGATTAGCACCACTCTTCCCGCAAGTATAGAAGCAGATGAGGGTATCAGCGCGAGCTCCGCGACGGCTATTTGTCTTTTGCTAGATCTCCCTCGATTGCGCCATATGACTGAAGAAGTTTTACCAGCCGGCCGTGGTCGTTTTCCTTAGCATAAGTCAGAGCAGTTTTGCCGTCGCGATCGCGGGTATTCATGTCTGCTCCGGCAGTAATTAGTGTTCTGACGTTGTTCGCAAAAGCGAACCTGATCATTTCCGATCATGGAATTCCAGTCTGCCTGGCAGGGATTTTTAACTTCGATTTGGTCGAGTAGACTTTTCCGCGACATAGGCGATCTCCTTTCAAGTTGGGTTGATCGGAGAGCCTGGGGAGAGAGCTCAGTGGTCACTTGCCCATAGTTCGACAAGCAGTCGGAACAAAAAGTTCCGGGCTCAAGTTTTTTTGACTGGACGAGATGATTTCGCGAGCCTTATCCTCACCGTGTCACTTGGAGAAGTGCCACAGGTTTAGTGGTGGCAACCGGCGAAGAGAATAAACTCAAACCTTTCAGAGGTCTCACATGGCGTGAACGTGTTTCAAATGTGCCCTAATATTTATTGACGGAGAAAATCATGAACCTGTTCGCTTCGGGACACGGGCCCATCGCGCGAAGGCGGAGAATGAGCAAGGCTTCGCTGCTAATCTTTGTAGTCTCGCTTCTACTGGTCTTAGTCCAACCGGGACGAGCTGCGGCGCAGGAACCTCCCGGTACCACTTTGCTCCAGGTCGAACCTTTCGGAGAGAACATTGCCAGACGAGCCAGGCGTGCCGAGTCAACAAAGGACCCAGTTGAGATCCTCCGCACCGCTCGGTACATCTACGTAAGATCCCTTTCAGAGTTTGTCACAGCCGAAGACATTGAGAACAAGTTACGCAGGAATGCGGACTTTCAGAGATATGGCATGGTAATAACCAGAATGGAAGCAGATGCGGATATTGTTCTGGAGGTTAAGCGAAGCGTTCTTACCAAGTTTGTATTCACTGCTATCGAGCCATCCACTCTGATAGTCGGGGCCAGCGGGAAATTCAGTTCGCTTGGTGGCACAGTTGATGGGAAAGTAGCCTCGCTGTTTATGAAACAGGTTATCGCCGCGCGCCAAAAGTAGCGGAAGACTTTAGTTATTTCGCGGCGAGTGCCTGCGCAATCTCGGCAGCTATGCGAGCGTTATTCTCGAGCAGAGCGATGTTGGCTCTCAGGGTCGCGCCTTCGCTCATTTCAGCCATGCGTGCGAGCAGAAATGGAGTGAGGTCCCGACCGGCAACTCGCTGCCGCTCGGCTGCGCTGATCGCATCCCCCAGGACTTGCTCGACCAGAGCTGAAGGTACTTCAAATTCAGCGGGTACCGGCACTGTGACCAGCAGTGCGCTTTCAATCTGCAGCGCCCGTTGTGCCCTCACCAGTTTTGCAACATCTTCGCTGGAGTTTGCGGTCACATCAACATTTAACCCGCTCTGTCGAGAATAGAATGCAGGCATTTCTTCGCATTGGTAACCTACAACTGTGATGCTGTTGGTTTCCAGCCATTCTCGCGTCGCCGGGAGATCGAGAACAATCTTTGCGCCGGAGCACACAACAACGATAGGGGTGCGAGCGAGTTCTGACAGGTCGGCGGAAATATCCGGTAAAGAACCTCGATGCACGCCGCCAATGCCGCCGGTTGCAAAAACCTGAATGCCCGCCCGCTGCGCAATCCTGATCGTGCTTGCCACGGTGGTAGCGCCGTTCCATCCGCAAGCTACCGCAACGGCAAGGTCGCGGGTGCTGATCTTTTTAATCTGATCACCTTCAACGATTACACGGAGCTGAGTTTCAGTGAGTCCGACAAATATTTGACCAACGAGGATGGCGATTGTGGCTGGAGTGGCGCCGACATCTGCGATGATTTTTTCCAGGCGCTGGGCTGTTGTTGAGTTTAGCGGGCGCGGCAGTCCGTGAGCTAAAACTGTGGACTCCAGCGCAACCACGGGTCTATCTGCGGCAAGGGATGCTTCGACTGCTGGAGCGAGGTGCAGGACCTTGTAATCGGCCATGGTTTTAGGCTGCATAGCCTCTGTGCTCAAGTCCTGCTAGAATCTAAGCAGCTAAACAAGCAGGTGAAACAGGAACACTATGGCGATCGGAAAAAAGAAAGAAGAACCACCTCGAGTAGAAAATGTGATTTCAGATCAGACCGGCCAGTTTGATCTACGCTTCGTCCTCTGGCGTCACTTCTGTGACCAAAACAACATCCCGGTGGAAACGCTGCCCAGCCAGCTCGATGGTGAACAGAAGGAAAAGTGGGAAGAGCTGAAGAATAGCCGATTGCGCTCACCGGACCAGAAATAATCAATCGTTCAGGTTCCAAGTCGGTAGTTGTCGCCGGTTCGCACCGAGGCAGCCTTGGACCGTACCACTCCCTGGTTAAGAAAAAACGCTTAGAACCGCCCGCCGCCGAGTCGGTACGTACCTGTCAGAAAGGGGTTACTCAACCTTTCCTTACCGATGGTCGTAACCGGCCCATGACCAGAAAAAACTTCAACGTCATCACCGAGTGGCAGAAGTTTGTTTGTGATCGAATCCATCAGTTGCTCCGAGGAGCCACCCGGCAGATCCGTTCTACCTACTGAACCCGCGAAAAGCACATCGCCAACAAAGACTTTCCGTTCTTTTTCCTCAAAGAGCACCACGTGGCCAGGTGTGTGTCCGGGGCAATGGATGACTTTGAACTCCAGTTCACCCACTGTGAAGGTCTGCCCATCTATCCAGTACTCATCGATCTTCGGCGGCGCTTCGAATTCAAAACCATTGGCCCGCCATTGGGCGCGCGGAATGCCAATCCAGGAAGGCTGCTCGGGCAGCGCCTCGTAGATGAACTCGTCTCCTTTATGCAGCAGAACCTGCGCTTTGGGCTTAAGCTTCTTCAATGACGCCACCCCGCCAATGTGGTCAAGGTGAGCGTGGGTCAGGGCAATGGCCTGCAACTCCAGTCCGTTGCTGTCGATCGCGCGAGCGATGTGCTCCGATGCGTCGCCCGGGTCGATGCAGATGGCACGCCTGGTCTTCTCACAACCCAGCACGCGCGTATGTTGTTGAAATGCAGTTACGGTAATCTCTTCGATAATCATTTTTTAAAAAGACCAAACTGACAGCTGACCACGGACATCCAAAGCAGTATACTTCCCAATAAGGAATTTATTAATGCCGCTGACTGCTACAACCGCTCCCCTAGCCCAGGTGCTTGATGCTATGACTGCTGAAGGCGCCGCGGAGTTGACTGAACGGCTCGAGAAGAACGCGCTAAAATGTTACGCCTGCGGTCATCGTTGCTTGATCAAAGAGGGAAAGCGCGGCATCTGCAAAGTGCGGTTTAACGACGGTGGTCACCTGCGCGTGCCTACGAATTATGTTGCCGCCCTCGCTTGCGACCCCACTGAAAAGAAGCCGTTTTTTCATGTCTTGCCGGGTTCTGACACGCTGACGTTTGGCATGCTTGGTTGCGACCTGCACTGTGCGTATTGTCAGAACTGGCTTACTTCCCAGGCGCTGCGCGACGACTCCGCCGGGACTGCGCCCACGAGGGTAACTCCCGACCGCCTGGTGGCGATGGCAAAAGCCTATGGCGCTTCGCTGGTCGGCAGTAGTTATAACGAACCGCTGATTACGGCCGAGTGGGCCATTGAAGTCTTTAAGAAGGCAAGACCCGAGGGTTTCAGAACTGCATTTATCTCTAACGGCAATGCTACGCCACAGGTTTTGGACTACCTGCGTCCCTGGACCGACTGTTACAAGATCGATTTGAAATCGATGGATGACAAGAATTACCGGCAACTGGGTGGCGTTGTAGACAACATTTTGGACACCGTGAAAATGGTCTATGAGCGGGGCTTTTGGGAAGAAATCGTCACGCTGGTTGTGCCCGGCTTCAACGATTCAGAAAACGAGCTGAAGCGCGCGGCGGATTTCATTGCTTCTGTGTCTCCGGATATTCCCTGGCACATTACTGCGTTTCATCAGGACTACCGGATGACCGAAAACGCAAACACTACCGCCGAGCAATTGGTGCGTGCCTGCGAAATTGGGCGTGATGCTGGGTTGCGCTACATTTATGCGGGTAATCTTCCAGGAAGGGTTGGCCGCTGGGAGAATACCTATTGTTCTTCGTGTGAAGAACTTCTTGTTGAGCGGTATGGCTACCTGATTCGTGATATGAAAATCACACGCGAAGGGAAGTGCCCGTCATGCGACTCAATGATCCCTGGCATCTGGTGGTAATTGAAATTCTTAACACCTATCGGGCCAGAGATTTCATCTCTGACGATCTTCCTGGTCGTCGCACGCTGTTTGTTAGCACGCTCCATGTGTTTCCTCTGTCCACGCCTTCGCTCGAACCAGATTATCACTTAAGGTTCGAGATTATTACACGGCTGGTTTCGTTTGAGGTGGCTAATAGGTTTGAAGTCGCCTCCGCAGCCTTTCGTTGCCTATTCATCGCCTCCTGAGTGTTCAGGGATGACGCTGTGTTCAACTCGCTTAACGAGGCCAGCTGTGGTTTTAACTCAATGAAGCAAACTACGTCCGTACCCACGCTCCTCGTGCTGTGAAGCGTGGCGATCGCTGTTCACAGCACCGGGCGTTGAATAATGAGTGCGCCACTATGAGCTTGTTTACATTTTCTGAGCGGGCGTGACCGGAGTGCCCTGGTGGAAAACTGCCAGCCATTTTCCAGCGCGGCTGGCCCAGATCGTACTGTGACGTTCGGCAGCTTGGGGCGGCGGCATCTTTACCATGTAGGTCACTAAGGCGGTATCGTTGTCAAACTTCACGGTCTTCCAATCGCTCAGCTCGACCTTCGAAGCATCAAACATGCTTACGCCCTTTACCGAACCCGCTTTGTCGTAGACAGCGTCTGCCTCGATCTCGATAGCCTCGGGAGCCAGAAAGGCCGCAAACGCGTCGTAATTCTTGTTCTTGATCGCATCCCAAACCAGCTTCTCGTTGGTGGCCGGATCCGAGCCTGCCTCCGCCATGCTCGAAGTTGGACTCGCAGTGGCCTTTGCTGGCGGACTCATACGCGACGCCGGAGGCGGTGGCGGCGCCGCTTTTGCCAGGGTCTCCTGGTAATAAATAGCGAGCCACTTCCCATCTCGATTAATCCAAGCGGAAGACGCGCGATATGGACCCGGAGGCACAGCCTGGCCCTTATGGGTTGCTTTGAGGTTTACGTTGTAAGTGAGAATCACAACGTCTTTATCTATTGGCAACGTCTTCCAGTCGGAGAACGTTGCGTCAGAAAGTTTGAGGTCCTTTAGGTACGTTACGATGCCGTTCTTGTCGTAGACTCCCTCACCATGGACTTCAATGTAATCACTAGCCAACATATCCGCTAACGCCGCCATGTCTTCTTTCTTGATAGCGTCCCATGTTCCCTTCTCTTTCGCAATAGCATCAGCCTCAGACAACGTGGCAGTAGATTTGGGTTCCGTCGCGGTATTAGCATTTGCGTATGGCGCTGGCCCCGTATTGGTAGGGGGAGCGGCGCAAGCAGCAGCCGTAATCAGCAAAGAAAAAAGCACAAGAAACTTTTTCATATTTTTCATAAGTGACTCCTCAGATTATTTGCGCAGAGCGCGAGCGTTCTATGCCAAAAGAAAGAACTAGTCAAGCAGCAGCCGAGCAGCAGCAGCCGAGCAACAGCAGCAGCCGGCCAATGCGAATCGGGATCCAGGCAGGACTCCCGGCTCGTCTCGCTGCTGCTTGCAGCTGTAATGAAGCGTCATAAAAACGCTTCATTACAGCACTTTCAGCTCGCACAAAACCTAAAGTTGCTATAACTGATTAGGGCCGGGGGGGTGTTGTCGTAGGTGAAATCCTTGGCGACGGAGAAACCCTCGGCATCGGGGAAGCCGAGACGGTCGGGGACGCCTTCGCAGCCGGCGAACCTTCGCCTACAGGTTCACGGAACGGGGCACCAGCAGAAGCGACGAGTTTCCATTGGCCGTTGCGCCTGGCAAAAGTGTCAACGAAGCGGTACTGGCCACTTATGTCGATCACCTTGCCGTCCGCACCCTTATACTTCCCGCCTTTGACAATGCTTCGTCCGCTTGCAACTGCCGCGTCATTGTCGAGTACCAAGATCTTTAGGTCGGCGACTTCCCAGGAATCTGCGCTCAGAGCGCCGGTTTGGATATTATTGATGTCCTGCTCCTTATTGCCGAGCTTTCCGTCAGGATACACAATCACCAGGTCGTCAGCCTCAATACGCCTGACCGCCTCAACATCTTTTTCCTTCAGAACGCGCGGCCAGTCATTTTCGATTCGCAGTAACTCTGACTCGATGGCCGCTGTGTTAACTGTCTCTCTTCCAGAGTTGGTGTTGGCCGCTGCAGTCTCCGGAGCATTCGTATTTGCTGCGGGCTGACAACTCATTTGACTGAAAACAAGTAGCGACACTGAAATCAACAGTGCCGCCATAAAGGCAATTCGTTTCATTGAACCGGCTCCTTATACTGGCTAAATGTTTATCGGGGGTTAACCTGCTCGTTCCCAAGCAATAACTGAAGTGTGGAACTCTGAACCCTTGCCACCAGTTCTCGCTCCAGGTTGACTTGGTTAGGGCAAGCACATTCTCGGCAAGCACCTTGCTATATGCCAAAATGGAAGGCCAGTCAATAGTTGATTCCTATCGTTGATTCCTATCGTGTGGTTGCTACCGGATGGATTGTTTTGAGTTGACCTGACCGCTGGGTGTGTCCCACGGCCTCAGCCTGCTGCCGCCGGAATCATTGACACAGATAACTCTTCGGGATTATTTTTTGGACACTCGGACCTGGGTGGGGGCCAATTCCGACGCCTAGCTCGGACGTCTGTGCGTGCTCTGCCTCCCCCAACCTCCGCTAGCGCGGTCTGACCGCAGTCTTCTTCTTAAGGAGTAAACCCCATGATTCGGATCTCAAGAACCTTGCGCCCTAAAACGCTCTTGCTGTTCACAGCCGTTTTGTCAGCAATCACGATTTCTTCAGCCGTGGCCGAAGCACAAAAGAACCGCAGCGGCGGCGGCAGCGTTGAAGAAACCCCCATATTCCAGGAATACCGCAGTGTTCGGATCGGAATGCCAGTCGAAGAAGTACGAAAAAAACTGAACAATCCCAGCGACAAAAGCGATGAGCAGGATTTTTTCGTATTCGGTGACAACGAAACGGCCCAGGTGTTCTATGACAAGACCCACAAGGTCTTTGCGATCTCCGTCAATTTCCTGAAAGACGCGCGCGACCTGCCCACCCCCAAGGGCATACTGGGATCAGAAGTTGCGGCCAAACCTGACGGCTCGGCCTACAAAATGGTGCGCTACCCAAAGGCCGGGTACTGGGTGTCTTACAGCCGAACTTCCGGGGAGTCCCCTTTAACCATAGTCACTCTGCAAAAGATCGATTAAGGCAAGTCGACTGGCGTGGGAAGTGCGGCGAATAGCTCGAATAGTTAGGCATCCTCGACAACCTCTTCGTTAGTACCGCGGGTCATAGCCGGCACCGCCTGGGTGTCCGCGAGCGCGAACCTCACCGTCTCTTTACGCTGACCTTAAACCAAAGGCCTACGCTACAATGGGACCTACTCCTATGCAGCGTTTTGCGGAACGATCAGAAACCATCAGCGCCGACTATGGTGGCCTCTCGCGCGCGATTAAGGATCAGGCAGCCGCTGCCGGCTTTGAAAAAGTGGGAATCGTGCGCGCGGATGCCCTTCGGACTGAGCGGGCGCATCTAAAAAAGTGGCTGGATATGGGGTATCAGGGCGAGATGAAGTGGATGGCTCGCGATCCCGATCTGCGCACCGACCCTCGCAAGTTCTTCCCGCAGGCTCAATCTGTAGTTGTCGCGGCGCTTAACTACTACACTCCGGCAAAACATGCAGAGGAGTTGGCGACCGGTAAAGTTTCGCGCTACGCTTGGGGCGACGACTATCATGATGTGCTTGGCTCGAAACTTCAGTCCTTGCTTTCCTGGATCAAGGAACAAGATCCGGCAGCCGCAGGCAAGGTCTGTGTTGACATTCAACCCATGCTGGATAAAGCGTGGGCGGTGCGTGCCGGACTTGGCTGGATCGGCAAACATACAAATCTCATTACGCAGGAATTTGGTTCGTGGGTCTTCATCGGCGAGCTGCTCTTGAACCTGGAACTTGAATACGACACCGACCAGGTAGAAGACCATTGCGGCAGCTGCACTCTCTGTATTGACGCTTGTCCGACCGCCGCGATTGCCGAGCCCTATGTTGTCGATGCAAACAAGTGCATCTCCCATGCGACGATTGAACTCCGCGGGCCGGAATTGCCCGGCGATATCGCAGCAAATCTTAGAGGCTGGCTCTATGGCTGTGACATTTGCCAGGACGTCTGTCCCTGGAACCGGTTCGAACAGGCAACAAATGAAGAAGGCTTTCAGCCTCGTCCGGGAAATGTGAATCCCGCCCTCTCTGAGGTTTTGGAACTGACGCCCGAGACATATGCCCAGCGTTTCCGCCACAGTGCGATGAAACGCGCCAAGCTCACGGGACTTCAGCGTAATGCTCGTGCGCTGCAATCTACAGGTCCCCCGGATACGAGGGCTCAGAGCTAGCAGGCTGAAAAACAAAAACACGATCCACGAAATCACACGAACCGCACGAAATGGATGCCTAAATTCGAGTCATTTCGTGTGGTTTCGTGGATCGCTTTACTCCTTCTATTCTGCTCATCACTTTTAGCAACCCGATAGTTCTGGTTGTACACATTGGGAAATAACTCCATTCGCTCGCGGTTATAGGTGCGCAAGGTGCTGCTGGGCTCTCTTGTCTTCACTGCGCGTCTGATTTATCGTCCTCCTTCTCCTTTATCGAATCCGACCGTCGAGGCTAATGAATGAAGTTACTCACTCAGTTCTTAATTCTCTTCGTCCTTATGTTTCTTTCTTCGCAATCAGTACGATCACAGAACCCGAACACGCCCGCCGACCTGCGCAAGATGGCGGAGGAGTATTACAACTGGCGCAATCAGAATTTTCCCGTCTTCTCAAGCGACGCGGGGCTGCATACCTGGGACAAGCGCCTGACCGACTACTCTCTATCGGCTGTTCTGGCCCGTCGGCTAAACGCCAAAGAGTTGCTCGCCAAGGTGCAGGCAATGCCGGCAGAGAAGTGGAGCAAAGATGACCAAATCGATTGGTTACTGTTTCGTTCGCAGCTCGATGGCGTAGTCTTTTTTAATCGGGTAATGGATTTTGAACAGACGGATCCGCAAACCTACGTCAATGAATGCAGCAACGGCATTTTTTCCCTGCTCAAGAAAGACTACGACACGCCACGCAACCGCGCGCTTGCAGCAACGGCACGCCTGAAGCAGATGCCTGCGCTGATCGAGCAGGGGAAACAGAACCTGATTAAGCCCGTACGCCTCTACGCTCAGTTGGCTATCGATTCCGCACGTTCGATTGACAGTCTTTTCAATGACAGTTTGATGACGCTCGCCGGAGATCTTTCGCCGTCAGAGAAGAATGATCTCGTCAAGTCGCGCGAAGCGGCGTTGCTGGCTATCCATGGTTTTGCCGACTGGTTGGAGCGGCGGCTGCCCGGCATGGTGGCGTTCAAGCCCATGGGCGAGGAGAACTATAACTATCTGTTGAAAAACATCTACCTCCTGCCGCTCGACGCCAACCAAGTCGAGATGCTCGGCCAGGCGGAGTTGGCACGCTACCGGGGACTGGAATCTCTGCTGCCAGATCCATCGCTCGCCGATCCAAACCCCGCTCGCAGCAAAAACATCCCGCCCGACCAGCAAGCATTTCTAAAGGCCTACGAAAGCCGGCAAGAGGAGATGATCAGTTTCCTCAAATCAAACAAACTGATCTCACTCCCTGACTACCTTGGTCCTTTCTACATTCGCCAGCTTCCCGAAGCATTTAAGCCCACAAGTCCAGGGGGCTTCATGAACCCTCCCGGCGTTTACGATAAGGACAACAGCGGTTTCTATTTCATTCCTACCTACAACCCCGAGAGCCGGAACTTTTATATTCGCGCAGCGATTGAGGACCCGCGCCCGATCCTGGGCCACGAGGGCATCCCGGGACACTTTCTGCAGCTTTCAATTGCCAACCATTTGCCGAATGAGATTCGACGCCAGCACGGAGACGGCATCTTCGTCGAGGGTTGGGCGCTCTATGGTGAAGAGATGCTCATGCGCACTGGTCTGTATCCGAACAATTCAGCTGGTCAGGGACAAATCCTGCGACTCTCGCGCTACCGCGCCGCGCGTATCGGCGTCGATGTGAATCTACACACGGGTAAATGGACGTTCGATCAGGCAGTCAACTATTTCATGGAAGCCGGCGGTCTGGATCGCGAATCCGCCACCGGAGAAGCCGCGGGCGCCGCTGCGAGTCCGACGCAAAAGATCACATACATGGTTGGCAAGTGGCAGATCATGCGTCTTTTGGGGAAATATCGCGACAAGCAGGGAGCCAACTTTCGTCTCGGTCAATTTCACGATGACCTGCTGAAGAACGGCAGCCTGCCGCTTTCGCTGGTCGAATGGATTCTGCTGGACGATCGCTCGTCACTTGACCAGGCCCGGCGTTGACCGGGTCGCTCTGCAACTACAGAACCGGGAGCGGTAGCGACCGGCTCGATGCACTGCCACTCAAGTGCAGGTGTGAGAGCTAGAACGGATGGTTCCAGATTTGAGCTTTCTACCAAAACGGAGGCCACAAGGCGGTTCCATCATGAGGTCAAGCTCACCTCCTCCGATGCTGTCGATTCCGAATTGATAGGCTGGCTTGAGAGTGCCTATGAGTTAAGTGCGTAACACGATCAGGGTGAGCCGCTAACAGAACGCGATTAGTTACGGCATCGTGAGCCGTAGAGTTTGTGGAGACTCCGAAATCCCACCCACGGGAGAAGCTGTGAAAAAATTGAAAGTCGATCGCGAATACCACTCAAGAGACAGAAATTCGCAGGTTGGGAAGGGGGCAAGGCTTTGCGCGCCCCCGCTCAAGATGCAAAGGCACTGAAACTCATGATAGGGAATCAGCTCAGTGAAGTCAGACTAAGCTTGTGCGGCGCCATATCCAGAGC
>JBPCIQ010000012.1:0-49067 GCA_051006135.1 Pyrinomonadaceae bacterium
TTTCAGTCTCCTGGTGGCGAGGTTCTACTACTCGCCTTTATTACGTTGGACCATGCGCTAAAGTTACTTTTTCAGCAGCCTGCTAGGCCATCGTTTAGAAGACAAGTAAACGATCCACTAAATCACACTAAGCTTTCTTGGTGAAATTTCGTGAGACTTCGTGGACGGTTTGTGACCATTCACGAAGTGAAAGCGCTGGACATCAAATTAAGACACTACGCCCGACAGGGTGGTCACTTCGCGGTTTCCGTCATTCGATGTATTATTTGAGGTTTGCGGATCCCCACGAATTTCAATCTGTGGGGCCGCGCGATGAGTTGAGCATGCCTGAAGAAGCCATAGAAGTCCGGGGAGCACGGGTCAATAACCTGAAGAACGTCTCTTTCTCCATCCCCATAAACCGGATGACGGTGGTGACGGGAGTGAGTGGTTCGGGAAAGTCGTCGCTAGCCTTCGACACTGTTTATGCTGAAGGGCAGCGTCGCTACGTAGAATCTCTCTCAGCCTATGCGCGGCAATTTCTCGAGCGCATGGACAAGCCCGACGTGGATGAGGTCAGAGGAATCGCTCCGGCGATCGCCATTCGCCAGAAGAATTCGACGCGAAATCCTCGCTCAACCGTAGGGACCCAAACGGAAGTTTACGACTACCTTCGCCTCCTTTACGCGCGGGTAGGAATAACTTACTGCCGTATTTGCGGTCGCGAGGTCTCTCGCGACTCACCCCAGTCCATAGCAGAAGAGGTCTTAAGAACTGTTCCTGAGGGAACGAGGTTCTATGTTCTCTTCCCCGCCCAGGCGGGTCTTGCCCCAACTGCGACAAACGGAGATGGAAAGAAGACACAAGACGCGGAGACGCGGGGACGCGGAGACACGGAGAAAAGGAAAACCAAATCATCGTCGCCGCGTCGCCGTGTCGCCGTGTCTCCGCGTCAGGTAATTACCGCGCACATCATGAGCCTGATGCAGCGTGGTTTCACGCGCCTCTTTGCTGAAGGGAAAATAATCGAGCTTCATTCGCCTGACGACTATACCCGGCCGGATTTCGAAGACGTTTACGTGATGGTTGACCGACTTGTCGCCGGCACAGAAGTCCACCAGCGGCTGGTCGATTCCCTCGAGATTTGTTTCCAGGAGGGTCATGGTTCAGCGCTTGTTGAGACCGCTGAAGCCGAACCTAAGCGGCTAAGGTTTTCTGAACGGTTCGAATGCAAGAACGATGGCACGGTTTACGCCCAGCCGGAGCCCCGTCTTTTTAGTTTCAATAACCCTTACGGCGCGTGTCCTACCTGTCAGGGATTTGGCAACACGATAGGACTCGATCTCGATTTGGTAATTCCAAATCCAGGGCTGACATTGAATGAAGGCGCAATCGAGCCGTGGACCAGACCACAGCATGAATGGGCCCAGGAGGAACTGCGCCAGTTCTGCAAGTCGGAGAAAATCTCGTTAAGTGTTCCTTTCACTCAACTGCCGCGCTCTGAGCAGCGAGCGGTAGTTGAGGGGAGGAAGGAATGGGGTGGTGTGCGGGGTTTTTTTGACTGGCTTGAGACTAAGAAATATAAGCTGCACGTTCGGGTATTTCTTTCCAAGTATCGCGGCTACACTCTGTGTCCGGACTGCGGCGGCGACCGACTGCGGCAGGAAGCGCGTGATGTGAAGGTTGGCGGTCGTACGCTGCCGGAGATTTGTTCGCTATCGATCAAAGACGCCGCGGTATTCTTCGATTCACTCGAGCTCTCGACAGAGCAGACCGCGATCTCTGAGAGAATCCTGTTTGAGATTCGGCGCAGGCTACGTTTTCTGGTGGACGTAGGGCTTGATTACCTAACTCTCGATCGTCTTGCTGCCACACTTTCCGGCGGTGAGGCCCAGCGGATCCAGCTCGCCACGAATCTGGGTTCATCGCTTGTGGGGGCGCTTTATGTGCTGGATGAGCCGTCGATTGGCTTGCACCCGCGAGACAACCAACGCTTGATTCATCTGCTGCATAATTTGCGCGACATCGGAAACACAGTGCTGGTCGTGGAGCATGACGCTGAAATGATGCGCGCGGCGGACCATATTCTTGACATTGGGCCGGCGGCGGGCGAGCTTGGCGGTCGTATCATCTACGAAGGCGACTTCAACGGCTTATCGGTGAGCGAGAACTCGCTGACCGCCAAGTACCTGCGTGGTGAAACGGAGATTAAGGAGCCGAAGCAGCGACGTCTATTCCAGAAACGGCGCCTGACCTTGCGCGGGGCTGCCGAGCACAATCTGAAATCGATCGATATTGATTTGCCACTGGACATGCTTGTCTGCGTTACCGGTGTGAGCGGCTCCGGAAAGTCCACTTTGATTCACGATTGCATCTTTGCCGGATTGAAGAAACAAAAAGGCGATTGGCAGGGACACGTCGGCGCTTTTCAAAAGCTGGAAGGCGGAGATTTGATTGATGACGTTATCCTCGTGGATCAGTCACCCATTGGACGGACCCCGCGCTCAAACCCCGTAACTTATATCAAGATTTACGATGCAGTCCGCGAGGTGTTTGCCTCAACGCGCGAGGCCCAGGGACGCGGTTTCGATCCGTCGCACTTTTCCTTTAACCTGCCTGGGGGCCGGTGCGAGGTTTGCCAGGGAGACGGCACAGTTACGGTTGAGATGCAGTTCCTGGCCGACGTCGAGCTCGTCTGTGAGGAATGCAAGGGGACACGGTTTAAGCAGCAGATTCTGGATATACGCTATCGTGGCAAGAATGTGCATGAGGTGCTCAGTCTCACAGTGCGCGAAGCGATTACGTTTTTTCGCGAGGTGCCAAAGATCACAAATCGCCTCCGTGTTCTTGACGAGGTCGGGCTGGGATATCTTCGTCTGGGCCAATCGGCCACTACGCTTTCGGGTGGCGAAGCACAGCGCATCAAGCTCGCAGCGCATCTCTCGAAGCGCACCGGTGCAAAAACACTTTACATCTTCGACGAACCGACCACCGGACTACATTTTGACGATATCAACAAGCTCCTCTCTGCCTTTCGCGCGCTGATTGAGGCCGGTGGGTCGTTACTTGTAATCGAGCACAACCTCGACGTGATCAAAACGGCTGATTACGTTATCGATCTGGGTCCTGAAGGGGGAGAGGCCGGCGGCTACGTTGTGGGCGTTGGAACTCCGGAAGAGATTATGAAAGTCGGCAATTCTCACACGGGACGCTTCCTGCGTGAATACCTCGCCAAGTCAAAAGGACGCGCATGAAAATTCCCGGACTAGTCATGGATTTACCGTCATCATATGCGAGTAGGGGTGAGTACGACAGATGCCACCGGCTTGTCCGGTGAAGGCTCACGTTGGTAGCTATAAACGAGGTTGCACAATAATCTTTGGGATGCCATCAAGACGTTCATGAAACCAGAAGGATTTCGCCGCGTATATCAATACAAGCTCTTCGCGCATCTCAATCAAAAGGGGTCCGCAATGATTATCGCACCCAGGATCGTCGCGCTGGTTTTGACTATTTTCTCCCTGACCAGTACTTCCCCATTTGCCCAAACAAGAAGAGGAGGAGGCTCGGCGCAATCACACGCGCGTGCCCTGAAGGTGCTGGAAGCTGGTATTGCCGCACTCGGTGGGTTGGAAGCCATTCGCGAAACGCAGGTCGTCAGTCTAGAGATCACTGGTTTTTCTTACGCGCGCAACCAGAGCGTCAGCGTCAATCCCCCGTTTGACAAGATGACCAGAGAAGAAAACCTGTATATCGATCTAAGAAATCGGAGATTCATCGTAGAGACTCGTGATCCGCTGCCTGGCGGTTTTGTTTTTGGCGGCAAGCAGGTCATCACCGGCAACCAGGGTTTTTTTGTAAACCCGCGTGATAAGACGATCGCGCCGCTAAACCTGACCAACTTCAACAGCATTGGCATCGTCCGCCGTGTGCCACATCTCTTTCTCCTGAGCGCTTACGAGAATGCACCTGCCTCACTAAGGTGGCACGGTCAGGAGATCTATGCTGGCCGGCTGCACAACGTGATCACGTTTGCTTCCAGTAACGGCATTCAGTGGACCTTGTTTTTTGACGGCCGCACTAATCTCCTGTCGAAATACGAGCAAATGGTGAGCGACAATGTCAGAGGAGATTCAGTGCAAGAGACAATCTTCCCGGCCTATCGCACCGTCGGCGAGCTGAAAGTTCCGACCGGGCGAGTCACCAGGCGTGCCGGCGAGCTAAGCGAAGAGGTCAAATATAATAACGTCCAATTTAACACCCGTCCCACGGAAAGCGCTTTCGCAAAGCCGGACGGATTTGACGAACTGCCATTGCCGACGCCTCCACCCACCCGGGAGACCAAACTCGCCGACGGAGTCTATCTGTTTGAGAGCGGGAGCAATTCTCTCGTAGTTGAATTCAATGATTACTTGTTGGTGGTCGAGCCTTACACGGGAGGGCGAGGCCCCATGCCTACCATAAACAAGGCCCGCGAAATGTTTCCGGGTAAGCCTATTAAGTACGTTGTGGTTATGCATCATCACGACGATCATTCCGGTGGCCTGCGCAGCTATATAGCGGAAGGCATAACAGTGGTGACAACGCCAGCCAATCAAAAATATTTTGAAACTATGGCTGCCAGTAACTTCACGATCAACCGTGACAATCAAACAGCGCAGAAACGAAAGCCGGTCTTCGAATTCGTTCGTGAGAAGAAGCACGCGTTCACGGACGGTAAACAAACAGTTGAGATCATCGACATCGGCCCCAACCCCCATGCCAACGAGATGCTCATCGCTTACTTGCCGAAGGAAAAGTTGGTCTTTCAGGGCGATCTGGTTAACCTGCCTGCTAACGGAAAGTACCTGCCCACAACCATCATCGCCACGACTGTTCACTTCTTCGACGCGATCAAACGCCTGGGCTTGTCGGTCGATCGTATCGCAGCCGTCCATGGTCCAACTACGACTCTGGATGACCTGCGCAAAGCCATCGAGAAAAGTCTTCGCTGAGGCTTCTATTGAGATGAATCAAAGAGCACAGATTGTTTCTGACTTGACTGCTTCCATGAAAGCTCAGGACGGCCCGCGCACTTCAACGCTGCGGATGATCAAGGCAGCGCTCATGAATCGGGAGATTGAGAAGGGGGCCGAGCTGGACGACGAAGAAATGGCGAAGCTGTTGCGGTCCATGGTCAAGCAGCGGAAAGATTCTGTCGAACAATATGAAAAGGGCGCACGCCAGGATCTGGCTGACAAAGAGAAGGCAGAAATCAAAATAATCGAAGCCTACCTTCCTCATGCGGCATCCCAGGAAGAAATCGAGCAAGTGGTGATTGCGGCAATCGCCGAAACAGGCGCCGGTTCAATGAAAGACATGGGCAAAGTGATGAAAGCTGCCCAAGCAAAACTCGCAGGCATGAACGCCGACGGCCGCATGGTAAGCGATGTCGTGAAAGCAAAGCTCAGCGGGTGAACATTCGCCGCACCAGACCCTCTTCGTGATTCTCAATAATCGAAAACCATGGCCGTGGCTCGGAGTTGTTGCAGTTTTCGTTGTTGCCGCCGCACTGCTGCGAAATCAGGGCCGCTCCTGGTGGTGCTCCTGCGGCCAGTTTTTTCTGTGGGCCGGCGACATCTGGAGCGCTCACAACTCTCAACATCTGCTGGATCCCTACAGCTTCACCCACGTTCTTCACGGTTTCGTTCTCTGCTGGCTGCTGGCTTTATGTATTCCGCGTGCGCCCTGGGCATGGCGACTCTGTCTTGCACTCTCGCTGGAAGCAGTGTGGGAAGTGTTTGAGAATACGGAGTTCGTGATACAGCGCTACCGGGACGCGACGGCAGCACTCGGTTATCACGGTGACGCAATTGTTAACTCACTGGGCGACATCCTGATTTGTGGCATCGGCTTCATGATTGCGCGACAGCTACGCTTCTGGCGTTCGCTGCTGGTATTTGTAGTGATGGAGTTAGCCTTAATTGTTTGGATTAGAGATAGCCTGATTCTCGAAGTGCTCATGCTGATTTATCCGGTCGATGCGATTAAGGAGTGGCAAATCGGACATTAGAGCGGCTCCAACAAGTGTCCGAAAAGTTATCCTGTTGCTCACCAATCCGACACCCCCTGCCCAAACGTTTAGCTTACGGCAATGTGTATTCTCGCTTTTAATCAAAGCCTTTCCCACTGGTGTCCTAATTTAGAAGGCAAGTAAACGATCCACTAAATCACACTAAGTAACACTAAGCTTTGTGAAATTTCGTGGATCGGTTTTGATCATCCATGAAGCGAAAGCGCTAGATCTCAAATTAAGCCACTACGCCTTTCCTCCGGGCACGCACTTTGCTCTCACTTCTCTCATGAGTGGGGGAAGCAACAGCGATGGGATTCGTCATAAAACTTAGGCGCAACAGTTTCGCGGGCATCTGCCTGGTTGTCTGCGGGATTGTCGTTTGTTGTCAAGAGTCTGCTAAGGCGCACCAGACATCACAGACATTGCTTCAGAATCGAGAAAAAGCGGAAGAGTTATGGGAACAGGCGATTGCAGCAAAGGGCGGGAGAGAACGCCTGCTGCAGGTGAGCAGTCTGTTGATCTTCTATCAGATCTCTTTTCGAGTTTCATCGAAGCGATCCACGAAATTACACGAATCAAGAATATTGGTGACATTTCGTGTGATTTCGTGGATCGTCTTGCCGGATCTCCTCTAGAAGGCACCTGGATATTGGAAACAAGGCTCGTAGATACTGGAAACATGACACTTACCACTCTGTAGTCAACTTGCTTCCCCTGTAGCCTTCTCGTATAATCCACAGCTTGCTCGAAGCACGGCGGTTTAGTCCGGTGGGTTCGCGCCCACTTTTTATTTTGGGCGAGTGTTTTTCGGAGGATGTCGGTGGGTCCGAGTTCGATTGAAAAGCGTGTTCGGGCAGTCGCCGAAAGCGTCGCAATCGACCACGGACTTGAGCTGGTCCATGCGGAAGTCGCTGGGCCCGAGAATAAGCCGATCGTTCGTATCTTCATTGACAAGCCTGACGGCATCACTCATGGAGATTGCTCCGAAGTAAGCCTCCACGTCGGTACAATTCTGGACGTGGAAGACTTCATTCATGCAGCCTACACGCTGGAAGTATCGTCGCCCGGTCTGGATCGAGGTCTTTACAAACGGGCCGATTACGAGCGATTCGCAGGCAGTCTCGCGAAAATGAGAACGAATCGGCCGCTCGGCGGGCAACGCAACTTTCGCGGACGTTTACTGGGACTGGAAGGCGAGCAAGTGCTTTTTGAGGATCGAACAAGCGGTCGCATCACGGTACCGTTGGATTCGATCGCGAAAGCGAACATTGAAGTAGATTTCGAAGGAGAGTTTCGGCGCAAGTAGTCAACTCCGGTTACTTGCGATTGAAAACGAAGCGCCGGCGGCATGCTTGCGCACAAACAACTGAATAGGCGCAGCGACCCGGACAGCCGGTTTCTGTTGTGCCACCCGGAGACGGTGAGAGTCTAAGTGAGTTCATCAATAGCACAGAACATCGAGGCACTTTGTCAGGAGCAGGGCATTGAGCGTGATCTAGTCATCGACGCGATGAAAGAAGCTGTTCGCGCTGCCGCCAAGAAACAGTTCAGGTCTGGCGAGGACATCCAGGTTGACTGGAACCCTGAAACCGGCATCGAGCTGTCAGCTTCCAAGGTCGTCGTCGACGAAGTGGCAGACGCCGCCACGGAACTGTCAATAGTTGAGGCGCGCGAACTGGCTGGTGATGAAGTCGAGTTAGGCGATGCGCTGCTCTTGCCCTTGCCGATGGAGGAACTCGGCCGCATCGCCGCTCAAACTGCCAAACAAATCTTGTTTCAAAAGGTGCGAGACGCTGTTCGCAGTAACGTCTACGAACAGTACATCGATAAGACAGGTGATCTAGTCAATGGGTATGTGAAGAGATTCGAGCGCGGCAACATTATCGTGGACCTGGGTAACTTGGAAGCAATCTTGCCGCGCTCCCAGCAGTCTCGCGGCGAACAATGGAACCAGGGCGAGCGGATCCGCGTGGTAATCAACAACGTTTCGAAAGAATCCAAAGGACCGCAGGTAGAGGTATCGCGCACTTCGCCCGAGTTGCTGCTGCGCCTCTTTGAAATGGAAGTTCCCGAGATTTACGACGGCACGGTCGTCATTAAATCGGCCGTGCGCGAGCCAGGCGAGCGCGCAAAGATTGCAGTCACGTCAAATGAGCGCGACGTGGATCCGGTCGGGGCGTGTGTCGGTATGAAGGGCTCGCGCGTGCAGGCGATCATCCGCGAACTCCGCGGGGAGAAGATCGACATCATTGAGTGGTCCGATGAGCCTTCAGTCTTTGCCGCTAACGCACTCTCACCCGCTAAAGTGAACCAGGTTCGCATCACCGATATCGAAAACCGGCAAATGGAAGTGATCGTGAACGAAGATCAACTTTCTCTGGCAATCGGCAAGCGCGGGCAGAACGTGCGGCTGGCAACTAAGCTCGTTGGCTGGAATATCGACATTCGCAGTGAACATGAGATTAAGCGCGAGGTCAATGAACAGATGGGTGCACTGATCGCTTCCGGTCAGGCGGTTCCCCTCTCTGTGATCGAAGGTGTCACTGCACAGCAGGCTGATACGCTTGCTGAACACGGCATTAATGACATTGATGCTCTCGCCATGACCTCGGTCGACGACTTGGTTGAATTCCTCGATCTGAGTTTGGACGAAGCCGAAACAATCCTGAATGCGGCCAAAGCGGTGGTCGCCATGCGCGAAAGTCTAAAGCAGACAGAGGAAGCCGGCGTTGCGCAGGAAGTTGAGCCGGCAGGATCCGAGGGAAACGATGGGGCCGCCGACACCATCGGGGGGCCGCTCGCATCAGCAGACGCTGAAGAGTCTATGGCTGAGGGCGAACTGGCAAGCGCGAGCGATCCGACCGCTGAGGGCTATGACGAAGCCGTGGAGGATGGAACTCCGTTCACCGCCGAGGCGACCATACGTGCTCAGTATTCTGCCGACCCGGTAGCGGTGATCGAGTCAGAGCCTCTATCGGAAGATGAACTTATTCTCCAGGAGGCTGGCCGCGATCTGCGACCCGACACTATCACGCCCGGTCCAGACATCACTTCGACCGGAGCGGCGGCCATCGAATATGCCAACGAGGCGAGCGAAAATGGTCTTTCACTAGAGGAATTGGCTTCTGAGGAATTAGCTTCCGATGAGGAAGCCACCGAAGGTCTTTCGCCAGAGGTAAACGAAGCTATGACAGCTCCCGATCTTGAGGAAGATGCTGCATCGAGCGGGAGCAGTGACGACGAAGAGAAGCAAGATGCTTCCCCCGATGCAGCCCAGTAAGCTTAGCGAACGCACTGGCTCAGCCAGTGTGTTGCGCGGCGCCCTCAACCACCTCGCCTTGCACTTCTGAAGGCACGCTTCAGGGTGGTTGAGAGCGATAGTTCTTAATCACTTTTGTAAGAGTCCGGGCCGCCCGGTTTCCTGAGTGTCCGAGAAGGAGTGCATGACAGTAACGTCGAAGATCCGTATTTACGACCTGGCCAAGGAGCTAAAGCTTGACACGAAGCGGCTGATTGAAGAGGTTCGCCGAGAAGGTGTCGATGTCAGTGTTCCATCCAACTCTGTTTCCAAGGAGTTGGCTGAGAAAATCCGAAACAAGTACTTCCCGAAGAAAGAAGCCGCGGCAAAACGCGTCGTAAAAGTTGTCAAACGCGCGGCGCGTCCCGTCGCCGAGGAACCGGCCGCCGAAGCGGAAGAGCCAATCAGCCACGCTGCGCCGGAAGCGATTCAGGCCGAAGAATTCACGCCACAATCTGAAGCTCCAGTTACTGCCCCCGGCACGCTTAAGCCCCTGCCCGCGGCGAGGCTGATGAAGAAGTTGCCTCCAGCGGCCCGGGCAGAACAACCGGCGGCGGCGACTGCTGCGGAACCCGAACCCGTACCAGACCTTCCCGTGGACGTTGAGGTTGAAGAAGACGCTCCCCAAGCCGCTCAGCTTGAATTCTCCGGGGTATTGGTCGAGTCGCCAAGAATCGCCCCCGCACTAGCCCATCAAATCAGGGTCATGCGTCCTACAGCCGCAGCGCTCCACGCCGGTGTGCGACCTGGCGAGCGCGCGCCCGCTCCCATAGCTCCACCTCTCGTCACACCTAAAGAGCGAGCCGACCGTGCGGGACGGGTAAGAGAACGAAACGCGCTAACAAGAACCGAGCGGCTGGGAACGCCAGGCGAAACTCTTACCCCGCAAACCACCTACATTCCGCCGCCCGATGCCGGCCGCCGTCGTTCGCGCCGCACTCCGGCGCGCGGCGGGCGAAAGAGTATAGACGGCAAAGCGGGACGTTTTGATAAGGGCGATTTCATTCCGCCGCCAAAAGCTCTCTCGCTTGAGGATCGGATCGCCGGCAGAATGGAACCCCTCACCGGCGAGCTGAAACCGGCCCGCCTGACTGAAGGGTCAACTGTGAAGGAGTTCGCCGAGAAACTCGGCATAAAACCAAAGGATATCGTAACGCTGCTGCTCCAGCGCGGTGTTTTCGCGACCATCAATCAGGCGCTAAATGACGATGTCGCGGCCGACCTGGGCAAGCGCTTCGGTTACGACGTGACCTTCGTGCCCTTCGAAGAAATGATCGCCGAGGAAGAGTTTGAAGAGCTCATCGCTGCGGATGCAGACGATGTGGAGTTGCCGCGAGCACCCGTCGTTACGGTGATGGGCCACGTCGACCACGGCAAGACTTCGTTGCTCGATGGCATTAGGGCCACTGATGTGGCCGGCGGAGAAGCCGGTGGCATAACCCAGCACATTGGCGCCTATAGCGTGCAGGTGCCGAGTCCGGATAATCCGTTAGAAACGCGACGAGTCGTGTTTCTCGATACGCCCGGTCACGAAGCTTTCACCCTGATGCGCGCTCGCGGCGCGAAGGCCACGGACATTGTCGTGCTGGTAGTTGCCGCCGACGATGGTGTAATGCCGCAGACGATTGAAGCGATTGAGCACTCGCGGGCCGCGAAGGTTCCCATCGTGGTAGCCATCAACAAGATCGATAAACCTGACGCCAATCCGGATCGCGTCAAACAGGAATTGTCGCAACAGGGGCTCTCGCCGGTTGAGTGGGGCGGAGATACCGAAATGGTGCTGGTTTCAGCTAAGAAGCGCCAGAACCTGGATGGACTGCTGGAAACTATCCTGCTCAGCTCGGATATTCTTAACCTGCGCGCCAGCCCGACTCGTCTCGCCTCCGGCGTTGTGCTCGAAGCAAAACTTGATCGCGGACGCGGCCCGGTCGCCACGGTGCTCGTGCAGCAAGGGACCCTGCGCACGCACGATCCCTTCATTGTCGGTCAGATCTCCGGCAAGGTGCGCGCGATGTTCAACGATCGCGGCGAGGCAATAACAGAGGCTGAGCCGGCGACACCGGTAGAGGTGCTCGGGCTGCAAGGTGTGCCACAAGCAGGCGAGAGTTTGCAGGTGGTCGCCGATATGAGTCGCGCACAAACGATCTCTCAGCATCGGCAGATGCTGAACCGCCAAGCGACCTTGCTGCAAACAACGAAGCGCGGTATCGAGGCGCTGGGTGAAAGTGAAGTCAAGGAACTTCTGGTCGTGATCAAGGCAGACGTTCAGGGTTCAGTAGAAGTTCTGAAGTCCACTTTGCAGAAACTCTCTACCGAACGCGTAAAGGTAAAAGTGATTCGCTCCGGTGTGGGCGCGATCACAGAGTCGGATGTTCTGCTCGCGTCTGCTACCCAGGCGGGTTCTTCCTCTTCAGCGGTCGTGATTATTGGCTTCAACGTAAGACCGGAATCTCGCACAGGGGATCTCGCAAAGCAGGAGGCCGTTGATATCCGCCTGCACTCGATTATTTACAAAGTCGAGGAAGAGATTCGCGCGGCAATGATCGGCATGCTCGAGGCGATTGAGAAAGAAAAGATCATTGGCAAAGCAGACGTACGGGAGGTTTTCCGTGTACCGCGTGTCGGGGCCGTTGCCGGATCAATGGTGATCGATGGCATCATTCGCCGTAACGCCCGGGCGCGCCTGATCCGTGACAGTGTCGTCAGCTGGGAAGGCAACATAATCTCCCTGCGGCGCTTCAAGGACGATGTTTCGGAAGTGCGTGAGGGCTTTGAGTGCGGCATTGGTCTCGAAAACTTCAATGACATCAAGGTTGGCGACCAAATTGAAGCATACATCGTAGAGAAGGTCGCAGCCACGGAACTGTAGATTCGAGTTCCGGGTTTCGAGTTCCGGGTTTCGTTTTGCGTTAGATTCGCGAACTCGAAACGCGGAACTCGGAACTCGAAACTATTTTAGCCATGCGTCGGCCCCAAAGAGTTGCGGATCTTCTTCGTGAGGAGATCTCCCAGATTGTCGGATATGAGCTGGATGATCCCCGGCTGACGATGGTAACCGTCACCGATGTTCGACTTTCGGAGAATCTAAAGGCCGCTCGCGTTTATGTCACAGTTGCGGGAAATGAGGAGGACCACCGTACTGCGCTCACGGCGCTGCGCCGCGCTGCTCCCTTCGTTCGCAAACAGCTTGGTCTGTCGCTTAATCTTCCTCGCACACCTGAAATTCTTTTTGTGAGAGATAAGGCCGAAGAGGAAGGGGTGCGTGTGGACCAGTTGCTTCAGCAAATCGAACAAGATTGGGAAAGCCAGGAAAGGATGAAGGATGAAACTTAAAGAATGAAGGCGGAAGGATGAAACCGCGGGTTTAGTCGGTTTCTTTTTTTCATCCTTCATCCTTCATCCTTCATCCTGCTTATAATGCTTAGTCAAGTCGTTGAGTTGATCGAATCCAAGCGCCGGTTTGCCATCACCTCCCACATGCGCCCCGATGGCGATAGTCTTGGGTCATCATTGGGCCTCTGCTGGCTGTTACGCGCGCTGGACAAAGATGTGGAAGTGATCATGAGAGACCCTGTTCCTCATGCTTATCGGCAACTCCCGGGCGCTGACGATGTTCGCGTAACCCCCGCGGTCGATCGTCCTTACCATGCCGTGTTCGTCATCGAATGCTCAGACATTACTCGGCCAGGTTTACTGAACCTGGAAGAGCAGTATGTCGTCAATATCGACCATCATTCAACCACCGCTCTTTTCGGCACGATCAACTGGATCGACTCGACTGCGTCCGCGGTTGGTGAGATGGTTTATAACCTTTGCAAAGCGACCGGAGTGCGCGTGACGCGCGAGATTGCTGAATGTGTTTACACTGCACTGATTACCGATACGGGATCGTTTCACTACTCAAATACCACCGAGCGTACGTTCAAGGTGGCATCAGAGCTGGTGCGCACCGGCGTGCGGCCTGCTAAGACCGCGGAAGCTGTTTTTGCCAGCTACCCCTGGAGTCGCATTCAGTTACTCGGGGAAGTTCTCTCCACGGCGAAGCGTGATACTACCGGACGGGTCGCTTGCATGCGCCAAACCCTCGGGATGCAAAAGAACACGCAGGCTTCCGAGGAATCCAATGACGGATTCGTTAACTATCCTTTGACGGTGGCCGAAGTTGAAGCAGTGGCTTTGTTCAAAGAATGCGAGCCGGGCATTTATCGTACCAGTCTGCGATCTAAGGGCGACGTCAATGTAGCGCGTGTAGCCGAGAAGTTTGGCGGCGGCGGACACCGTAATGCTGCTGGATGCACCCTGAAGGGTACGTGGGAAGAAGTTGAGACAGAAATGATTGGTCTCCTCCAGGATGCCGTTGAGCGCGCCAACGGACGGAAAGACATCACCGAAGATGCCCTTAAAGGTGGTGAGCTTGAAGCAAACTCGAACCGCTAGTTTAACAAGCTCAGACAATCTGCTGCCGTGAAGTGTTTGTCTTGAAAAACCTCTTCTCTGATTTAGTCTTCAGTTTAACGAGTCTCTAACTTTGTTTTTTAAGCAGGGTCTCGACCAAAGAACCGATCCACTAAATTACACCAAGCCGCACAAAATACAGTTTAGTGTGACTTCGTGTTATTTGGTGGATCGCACACGCTTTGAATTGTAGTGCGCCACCCACGCAGGGTGTTAGCTCCCAAGTAAATGGTCTCAAAGGAAAAACAATACAAGTGGCGCCGCGAAGACTACCAGGAAAAAACACGCGGGTTGTTGATGGTCCACACCGGTAACGGCAAGGGTAAAACCACGAGCGCTCTCGGTCTGATGATGCGCGCGGCTGGACGGGGCCTGAAGTGTTGCATGATTCAGTTCATGAAGTCGCGTAATGATCGCTACGGCGAACACGAAGCCGCCGAAAAACTCGGCATCGAAGTGCATACGATGGGAGATGGATTCACCTGGGACACGAAAAATCCGGAACAGGATCGTCAAACAGCCCGTGCCACCTGGAATCTTTGCGTGGAGAAGTTGCGCAGCGGAGACTATGATCTGCTCGTTTTCGATGAACTGGTTTACGTGTTGAGCTACCAGATGCTGCCCATCGAGGAAGTCCTTGAAGAATTACGAACAGTTCGCGCCGCGCAACCGGCATTGCACCTGGTCCTCACGGGCCGCGATGCCCCTCCCCAGCTAATTGAGGCAGCGGATCTGGTCACGGAGATGCGTGAGATCAAGCACCCCTTCAACGCCGGCATTCGCGCGCAACAGGGAATAGAATTCTGAGCTGGGATGAAACGCCAGTCAGCATTCCTTGGCGGCGTGCTACACAGAGTCAGAACCGGGAGCGGTAGCGACCGGCCCGATCCATATGCTCAATCGTTGTCTCTCAATAAAGGCCAGAAATTGTTGTGACTAAAGTAACTGAGCGGTTCCGAAGCGACCCGGTCGCTACCGCTCCCGGTTCTGACTTCATGTAGCCCACCCGCAGTAGCCAAAAACTCAACGAGCTCAGCGGAACCATTTCCAATCCAATGCGGTCCGCTGCCCTGCCAAATCGGAAGCTTTAACCCTTCAAAGTCCGCATTAAGCTTCTCGAAAGGCAAACTCTCGGCACCCAACGGTACTTGGCCTGCTTGAAAGACTTCGCAAGAAAGCCCCCCAACAGCGTTCTAATAATCGATTCTCTTGATGATTTCGCTTAAAGACAATTGGTCAGAGCAAGAATACACATCCAAGGACATTGTCTTCGTCCTGGACACGTCCGGCTCAATGGCTGAAGAAGGCAAGATGGACAAGGCGCGAGCCGCGTTGTTATACGGCATAAGAATTCTCAGGGCAAAGGATCGCTTCAATGTGATCTCGTTCGCTGGTGAAGAGCGGTTGATGGAAACTGGCATGATTACCGCCGATGAGCAGGGCCGCAAGCGCGGCGAAGCTTTTGCGCAATCGCTGCGGCCCGTCGGAGGGACGAATATCAATCAGGCGTTGGTTTCAGCCATGAGGCAGTTTGCAGCGAGCGATCGTCCGAAGATCCTCATTTTTATGACTGACGGATTGCCGACCGTCGGTGAGACAAATGTCGCGCGGATTGTCGATAACGCACGCGCCGCTCGCATACCAGGCTTGCGTCTCTTCACGTTCGGTGTGGGTTATGACGTCAATACGGCTTTGTTGGACAAGGTTGCCGCTGAAAATGGCGGCGTGGCCGATTACGTCGAACCGAAGGAAGACCTCGAAGTCAAAGTCTCGAACTTCTTTGCCAAAGTTAATTATCCGGTGCTTACTGACTTGCAGCTGGACATGGCCGGAGTTGAAACGGATTTGGTTTATCCGAGAGCACTGCCAGACCTGTTCAGAGGTTCACAGGTGACGCTTATCGGCCGTTATAGAAATGCCATTGACATGGACTTTGTTCGGTTGCAGTTGGGCGGGAAGTCAGGCGGCACAAGCAGAAACTTCCTTTACAACAATCAACGGTTTCCGCTCCGCACAGAGTCAAACGATTTTCTGCCCCGCCTCTGGGCCACGCGGAGAGTTGGCTGGCTAATGGAGCAGGTTCGGTCCAACGGGGAGCAAAAAGAGTTGCGTGATGAAATTGTAGACCTGGGAACACGTTATGGCATCGTTACACCCTACACCTCTTACCTGGCGCTGGAGCCCAACGCTCAAGTGCAAAATATTACGGCGTTGCCGCCCAGCGGTCGTCGAACTTCGGGTACGGGACAGGTTGCGGCAAATTCACCAGCTCCGCCAACGGCGGCTCTAAGGGCTGAGGCGGCGCGCATAACGACAGGAAGGGCCGGCGTCCAACAGAGCAAGAGAGCGCGCGAACAACAGGAAGCGGAGCGGTTTGATGAAGACACGCTGTCTTCCGGAGTAAGGACCGTCGGTGGCAAGACTTTCTACCAGCGCGAAGGTGTCTGGACTGACGCAGAGTTTAGGCTCGAGGCACGTTTACCGGAGAGCACTATTCGATTCAGCAGCGACAACTACTTTGCGTTGCTGAAACAGAACCCTCGCCTGGCGGCCTTCTTCGCGTTGGGCGAACGAGTACTCGTCGTCTTTGAAGGAAGGGTTTACCGAGTGATCGCGGGATAGTAGCCCGACACTGTTAAGCGGCTATGCCGCATAGCCGAAACCGAAAACAGATCGAGCCACGTATTCATAAAACCTGGGATACGTGGCTCGATCTTGTCTGAGGATGGCATCTAAGGTACAAACTCGTCAGAACTTTTGAACAACTTCCGCGTACAAGGGTTTCCAACTTCAAGAAGAAGAGCAGTCAGATCGTTTTCTTAGCAAGTAAACTGAGCAACGAGGAATCCGTTTATTGATGACCGCGATGGCGCGGCAGGCTTGGCTGGTAGGAACTGATGAAACTTGGATACATAAGCAGAGAGAAACACTTTCTGGCCGCCGCCATTTTTGTGTTTGCGGTAGCCTTTTCCGCCCCGGGTCAACAAGGTTGGGTAGCAACCCGCGTGGTTTCAGCAAACCAGGATTTGAACACGGTTTACTTCCTGGACAGCAAGCGCGGCTGGGTTGGCGGCGATAACGGTTTTCTGAGCCGGACGGATGATGGTGGGCGGACGTGGGTCCCGCAGGTCGCGGGAACCAGCGACGCGATCAATGACATCTATTTTCGCGACCAGGAAGACGGTTTTCTTCTTGCCGGCAACGCGATCTTCGGGACTAGTGACAGTGGAACACGCTGGAGTGAGACTCGACGTTTTCTTCCAGCAGAGTTTGATGGCGCCTCGGTAGAACTATACAGCGTGCGTTTCGCAAGTAAGAAAAATGGCTGGGTAGTCGGCTCAGTAAGCAAGCGAGATCGCGTAGTAGACAGCGTTCTGGTCATAACCGACGATGGAGGAGAAACATGGCAGTTGCGGCGGGCTCCCAGCCGCTCAGAGTTGATTCATATTGATTTCGACAATGACCGTCGCGGTTGGATAGTGGGAGCAGGTGGAACAATTCTCAAGACCGTAGACGGTGGTCAGACATGGACCAAACAGAATTCAGGCACAAAGGTGACCCTCTACCACGTCGATTTTCGCAATGATAAGAAGGGATGGGTCGTAGGTGAGAAGGGCGCGATTCTGAGAACGATTGATGGGGGCGAGACCTGGACACCGGTATCTGTAACCATTAATTCGACGCTGCTGAGCGTGCAATTTGTGAATGATGATGATGGTTGGGCAGTCGGCCGTGGTGGAACAATCCTGCGCAGCGACGACGGTGGCTTAAGCTGGATCCAACAGGAGTCAGGAACCAAGCAGAATCTCTACGCGCTATACTTTAACAAGAAAATAGGCTGGGCAGTGGGTGGTAATGGGATAATGCTACGGTATGAAAGATAAACGGCGTAACTAAGCTTCCTGGCAGAAAACCTTTTCTCCCCGCCTTTTTGGCTGGCATAGACTCCAAGCAACCAGCCGCGAAACGGTTACATCTAAAAGTCCGAGGTTATAGGATGGTCGCAAGTAACTAGCGACTACCATAACACTCGGTTCCTCCTGTGATTTCACCCGGCATGTTTGCGCATGCCGGGCGTTTTTTTATTTCTATCCCCCGCAGTCCTTTATTCAGTTATCACTTCTTCGTTTGATCCGCGTTCATCCGCGCAAAGCCGCGGCCTGCTCTTAAATTCGAAATCCGCAATTCCTCACGCAGTTCTGTGACCCGCGAAAGTCAGCGTTGGGAGGTTTTGAATGCTGATGCTTCCATCCATCTTGCTTCCCTCGACCTCACTGGCAATCAAGGCGTCCATTGTGTGGCCATCCATATCGAAGGACATGGTTGCGGTGAATGAACCGCCATCGATAGTAGGGGAGACGAGATCCGCCTTTCCCATTTCAGATTCAACTTTGCCACTTAATCCCGCCTCACTCTGCCACAATATAAGAATTGCGGGGATGGTTTGCCCGAGCGGCGTTTCAATGTCGAGTGTCCAGGTTCCCGCCAGGTTCGCTGCAGCAGTTTCTTCGCCCGCTGCCGCAGAGGAGCTCGAGGTTCTCTGCTTGCGCTTTCCGGCAGTGTTGTAAAGCTCGATTGCTTCAGTATACGGATTCACCTGCGTCATGATTTCGGCGCCGTCGCCAACAATCACAATCGCCGCCTCGTCAGGTCTTACGTACTGGATAGCAACCCTTTGGATTTCTTCAATGGTTACCTCTTGCAGCCGCTCGCGGTATGTTCGCAGATAATCGTCAGGTAAACCGTACATCTTGATCTGGACGAGCTGATCAATCAGACCTTCCTGGGTTTCCAGGCGAATCGGAAACACACCGGTCAGATAAGACTTCGCATCGCTAATCTCTTTCTGCGAGACAGGCTCTGTGCGGATCCGCTCCAGTTCGTGAAAAAATTCCTTCAACGAATCGCCGGTCACGGCTGTACGAACTTCCGCACTGGCCCGAAAGCTCCCCGCCTGGCGCCGCGCGTCCAAACTTGAATAGGCCCCATAGGTGTAACCCTTCTCTTCTCGCAGATTCATGAAGAGGCGGGAGGAAGCGTTTGCACCGAGCACGGTATGCATGAGCAACAGCGGAAAATAGTCGGGACTAGTTCGCGCTATTCCTGTGTTGGCAATCACTATGTTCGATTGGGCAGAGCCCGGTCGATCGATCAGATATGCCGAGCGAGAGTGGCGCAGAGGCGGGGCGGGAAAATTATCCTTTGGACCTTGGCCTTTGCTCCAGCCAGAAAACAAACCTTGGATCCGATCCACGAGTGGCCCTGGTCGAACGTCTCCGGCTACGACGAACACAGCATTGTTGGGCACAAACTTCGAGCGGTGAAACTCAACTAACCGCTCGCGCGTAGTCGCTTCGAGTGATTCGAGGGTTGGTGAAATAAGGGAGTAGGGGTGGTCTCCAAAAACTACGCGCGCCACCATCTCTGCAGCAAGAAACGATGGCTGCGCCCGCTGCTGTCTGAGGCTTTCTTTCGTGTTTTCCTTCATGAGATCCACCTCATTTGGTGGAAATGAAGGATTGAGAGTTATGTCCGCAATCAGATCCAGAATATTGTCGTTAAAAGTCGTGAGCGATGAAGCCGCCACCGTTGTGTAATCAGAATTCGCGCCAGCCGTCAAAGTAGCACCCATTCTGCCGACTTCGTCCGCGATCTCCCTGCTCGTCCTTGATTCCGTTCCTTCGACGAGCAGTCCGGTAAGCAGATCGGTCAGACCAGGAATTCCGGGAGGATCGTGCGCGTCGCCGCTGCGAAACGTCAAGCGATAACTGACCAGCGGTAATCGTTTGTCCTCGACGATGACAACTCTGAGTCCGTTCGGCAGCGTGGTTTCGGAAGCGGTCGGAATTGTTATGGGACGAGGAGGCAACGGCTCCGGCGGCTGTTGCCGAAAATGTTCGAGTTGATTCATAGCTAAAGATGCAAGGGCCCTGATCCGGATTCGGTTTTAGGAGCGTCGGAGGGCTGTTCTGGTCGTTCACGATGCGCAACAGGCTCTCCCACAACCACAGCGGGGGTAGTCGCTTTAGCTGCTTGCGACGCCTCCTGTGGGGGAATTTGGGGAGCGGGAGCCGCCGGTTGTTTCGGTTCTCCCGGTGGCAAGGGTGCCCCTGCCGGTGCCGTCGCCTTCTCAGCCTCCGGAATAATGTCGAGTACCACGCGATTTTCCACGTCGAGGAAGCGACCAACAGCCGCTTTTATCTGATCCGCGGTGACCTGCAGGTAAAGCTCAAGTTCGGAATCGATTAGATGAGGATCTCCGTCGTAAAGCGCATACTCGGCAATGCGTTGCGCGCGATACATGGTTGACTGGCGTCCGCGAGCGGTATCGTTGCATAAGGAGTTTCGCAGCTTTTCCATCTCGGCTGCCGTCGGTCCTGATTTTGCGAGCTGCTTGATCTCGGCGAAAATCTGTTCGCGGATGGCTGCGGGGTCCTCGCCCGGTTTTGGCAGCGCGAAAATGTACCAGGCTGATGGCCCGCGTCTTTCGTCGACGCCACCTTGAATCGAAACGACCGATTCATCGCCCTTCACTAGTCTTTGATACAGGCGAGAGCTATCGCCCTCAAAAAGGAGATCGCCTGCCAGCGCCAGCGCGTAATGATGCGGTGTTCTGCGAGCGGGAATTTTCCATCCCAGGACGAAACCTGGCGAGGGCGCCAGCTTGTCGTAGTAAGTCTCTTGATTTTGCGCTACTTCCTCGGGTTCGCTTACATCAACCGCGGGTGGAGCAGGCTGACTGGGAATCGTCTCGAAGTACTTTTTCACGAGCGCCCGGATTTCTGTCTCCTCGAAATGTCCCGTGATCGTCAGTACCGCATTGTTCGGTGCGTAGAAAACTCGAAAAAACTCGCGAACGTCTTCGATTGTCGCCGCGTCGAGATCCTCCATTGACCCGATCGTTGAATGCGCGTTGGCCGGGTTTTTAAAAATCAGCTCGTTGATACGCAGAAAGGCGTTAACGTAAGGCTGATTGTCGTAGCGCAACCTTTTCTCTTCCTGTACGGCGTTACGCTGGTTATCCAGATTCTCCTGCGTCACCTTCAGCGAACGCATGCGATCGCTCTCCAGCCAGAGTGCGAGTGCGATATGGTTAGCAGGAAGGGTTTCAAAATAGTTTGTACGCTCGGTCGAGGTTGTTCCGTTCATTGTCCCGCCGGCGTTGAAGATGTACTGAAAGTGGGCCGCCTTTGGAACATTCTCAGAGCCCTGGAACATCATGTGCTCGAAAAGGTGGGCAAATCCGGTTCGACCTTCTTTCTCGTTGCGCGAACCGACATCATAATAAACGGCGACCGATACCACCGGAACAGTTTGATCCTTGCACAGTATTACGCGAAGGCCATTGGGAAGAGTGAATTGTTCGATAGGCGTTGGTGGGAGTTTGAAAGTTTCTGCCACGTTTATCTCGATTCTTTAACATCTTTTCGTCGTGCTCTTCACTCGTGAGGAAGACCACTTTGGACATGAAAAGCTGCGCAGGATTTGCGCGCGTTTTTTTTAGATCGGCTTTTCGCTAATCAGACCGCGCAATTCCGCGCGCAGACGTTCAATCTCGGCCAGTTTCCCCTGCACACGGCTGAAGAGCGCGGCTTGGGTCTTGATGCCTTCATCGATCAGGAAACCCGCTGCCTCCGCACGGCTGCGAAACACTCCTGCCTGCACCAACTGCTCGAGTTTATCCTGGGCCTCCGGGGAAACCTTAACCGCAACTACGTAATCATCTTTTGCCGACATTGCTCGCTCAATCGTGCGGCTGATGTCGCGTCCAATCGCACTGAGTGACTCAGGAATACGGGAAGCAATGTCGCGAACCGAGGAAGCCGTTCGTGCTCCCTCATCGGATTCGGCGTGCGGATCATCGCTGCGAAGCATCAGGTCATCCACAATCTCCGAATCATGCTGCTCTTCTCGCTTATAGGGACTGCTCATAACTAAACTCTCCTTTAAACTACCGGAAACTACCGACAATTGAAAATGCTCTAATAGCAACGATTTTTACTGTTAATAAGTTCATTCTACGGACCGGTTTGAAGGCTCGTCAAGCCAAGCTACCGGCGCTAAACAAATGCCGAACAATAACCAGGATTATGGACGTGGACATTGGGCTCATTTAGGAGTTTCCATAATTATGGGTTGCGCGGCATGCGCGCCGATGAAAGTCTGGTGGGACGAAGCAGCAAAGGGATGTTACACAACCTTGCCCGCTCATTCCGCATCCGTTAGTATTGCGAGGCCCACGCAAACGATTCGAAATCGAAGCAAGGCGCGCGCGTTTGTTAATAGCATCAATTTTCAGGGGCTCTAAAAAGTGAAAAAGTTCTTCTCTCAGGCGGTAATCGCCATCTTCATCTGTTCACTCGCAATTCCCGCTTTCGTCTTTTCGCAACAGGGGCCACAGACACAGCCTCCGGTTGGTAGCACCTCAGGCGGAAAGCCGGGTGCCGGCACCTCGGTGCCGACCAGAAGGGGCATGCGAGGAAATAACAGTAAAGTTATTCCCCTGATTGAAAAAGATTTCGACGAAGCGTTAAGACTTATTCAGGATAATTATGTCGAGGGCAAGAAGCTTGATTATGGTTCGGTATACAAGTCGTCCATTATCGGGATGCTGCGCTCGCTTGATCCCCACTCAAATTATTACGACCGCGAAGAATTTGATGAGCTAAAAACCGACCAGCGTTCGGAGTATTTCGGCATCGGCGCCTCGATTCAAAACTACACGATTGGTAACGATACCGACACGTTCATTGTCGCAACCTTTGAAAACGCTCCCGCGAACCGAGCGGCCCTGAGGTTTGGTGATCGGATTATTGAAGTTGACGGTGTCAAGATGACGGGTAAGGGATCAAGCGAGGTGCGTGACAAGATTCGTGGGCCGCGCGGCTCGATGGTCAAAATCACTGTCGAGCGCGCTGCTGACAAGCGCTTGCAAACTGTCGAGATCACTCGCGACGCGGTACCGCAGCCTTCTATTCCCGATAGTTACCTGCTCAAAGCCGGCGTGGGATACATTGACATGACCCGCGGATTTAATTACACGACGACTGACGAGCTACGGGAGGCTATTCAACGGCTCCAGGCAAGAGGTATGAGCTCGCTCGTGCTCGATTTGCGAAACAATCCAGGCGGTTTCCTGGATCAAGCAATTCGCGTCGCCGAGGTATTTCTGCCAAGGGGACAGTTGATACTGACCCAGAAGGGAAGAAACGGTCTGCGCGATAATACCTTCGAATCCAGGAACAGCGCACCTGATCTGACGCCATTGATCATCTTGATTAACGAAAATACGGCATCGGCTTCGGAGATTGTTGCGGGCGCGATGCAAGATCACGACCGAGGTCTGATTGTCGGCAAAACCAGTTTTGGCAAAGGACTCGTACAAAGCATCATTCCTCTTGAGTATGGTGCCGGGTTGACACTTACTTCGGCCAAGTACTTCACACCTTCGGGCCGATTGATCCAGCGGGACTACTCGAATGGTGGTCTCTATGATTACTATACGCACGGAGGATCGGTTCGTTTAGACCAGCAGGAAGCCAGCAAGCCTGCAGGTCCGGAGAAGAAAACAGATACAGGCCGCGCGGTTTTCGGAGGCGGAGGTATTTCCCCGGATGAGACCGTGAGTGCAAGGGCTATCACTCCGACGCAACGCCGGCTGTTGAATCCAGTATTTGCCTTTACGCGCGAACTCGTAAACGGACGCATCGACGGTTTTGAAGCATATAAGGTTCAAGGAGCCATTGACTACCGTCACGATCTTCAGCAATCGGATTATCCAATCACTGACCCGCTCTTCAAAGCTTTTAAAGAATTTGTGGCTAACTCGCCGACTCTCAAGCTGCCGGCCCCCCTGTTGGACCATAATCGCTCCTTCCTCGAGGTGCAGCTGCGCTTCAACATCGTAACCGCAGCTTATGGGCGAGTAATGGGGGAGCGCGTACTTGTCTCTACCAACGATCTGCAAGTCGTAAAAGCGATAGACGTTCTACCCCGAGCTCGAGATTTGGCGATGTCGGTAATGCGGCAGCGGATCCAGCCCTGACGGCAAAACAGATTCAGCCTTGAAATGGTTCTCGGAAAGAAGCGCGACCAGAGCTTGACTGGTGAACGGCGTTACTCTCTAGCTGATAGCGTTTCAGCCGTAACACAGAGTCTTGCGCTTAAAACCTCCTTATGCTATGTTCTCGCCGTTGAATCGGATATTTCACGAATCCTGACGGGACGATATGCGACGCTCTCTAAAGCCATTGGTTAACACTGCGGAGCTTGGACGCGCTATTCGTCGGAAGCGTGAGGAGCTGGGCTTAAGTCTGCGAGATGTAGCCAATGAGACCGAGGTCTCTGCCTCAACACTCTCACGTATTGAGAACGGCACCGGTAAGCCTGATGCTGAGAATATCGCCCGGCTGACTGCCTGGCTGGACGTGCCAATGGAGCGCATTCTAGCGCGCCAGACTAAGGACGACGAAGCAAAGGCTGTCGTTTACTATCCCCGAGAATCAACACCCGAAATTGTGGAAGCGCACCTGCGTGCTGATCGCCACCTCACCTCCGAAACTGCTGCTGCTCTGTCCGAGTTATTTCGCGTCGCTTACACACAATTCAGCCGCACCGAGTCCGACAAATCCAGCCGAAAGCGTCGTTGATCGTTTGAATACTCTCTGCCGTTGAACCGTTTAGCGGGCGAGTCTGTGCGCGGCCGGCTATCGCGGAGTCTGCGGCAAAGCGTTTCTGAGAAGAATAAAAGTTATAATAGGGTCATGTCCTTTCACGAGCTGCCCGCGGGTGATAAATGGCGGCAACATGAGCTGAAGGCTTTAGGCTTACGCGACTTTGCCCGTGTTGGTCCAAGTGGTCCTCTTAATCCGTTTGATCTCGCGAGTTTTGCCAACCTATTGGTGGTTGATATCGATCGGATCAACGGATTGAGTAAGAAATCGAGAGAGCATCTGCTGGGCCCGGCAGCGGAGGAATGGTCGGGCGGGGCGTGTTCGAGACCGCTTCCCGATGGCCGACGAATCGTGATACTCAATCCTAAACACGGACCGGCGAGAACCAATGCCACTTTGATGGAGGAAATCTGCCACGTTTTTCTGGGTCACCAACCAAACCGACTCTCTGTCGTTGCGCGCGATGAGCATGGCAAAAGCTTGGCAAGGGACTATAGAAAGGCAGACGAAGAGGCAGCCTACGCGACCGGTGCAGCAGCCCTGGTTCCCTTCGCAGCTCTAAGGAAAGCCGTCCTGGAGGGTAAAACATCCGCTCAAGTGGCCAGTCATTTTCGAGTTAGCCGCAGTCTCGTCGAATACCGCCTTAAGGTCACACACCTCTGGAAAGCCTACAAATCGGCGCATTCCGAAGAACAATTGTCTCCGGGGCAGTATTGAATGTGATTCCCGGGTTCATACCGGAGGTACAACCGCTTATAGTCGAAACAAGTGATTTACGCGTATTTACTAAAATGAGAATAGTGATCAAGTTATGAGTGGACAGCTAAAAGAAGGGCTTGCGCTGGGTCTAACGACTACCGACAAACTGCGCATGCTGCTCGACATCACAAAGAAAATCAGTCGCTCTCTCGATTTGCAAGAAATTCTCAATCTTGTGATGGACACGCTCGACTCCCTTCTCCCGTACGACGCAGCCGGTATTTTTGTGCTGAAGTGCGACAAGGCGGCGGCTTTTGCCCCGGGTGAGGAACCACGTGTATTTCAAACAGAGGCCGTAAGGGGTTACGACGTAGATGAACTATCCCACCTGCATTTGAAACTCGGCGAGGGCATCATTGGACATGTTGCTCTCACGAGCAAGCCAATCATTTCTCCGGACGTGCGCAACGAACCTCTTTATATCAATGCTCGAAGGGAGACACTGTCGGAGATGGTCGCTCCGATTATCTCTAACGATGAGGTTATCGGCGTCTTCGATCTCGAAAGCGACGAATTAAACGCCTATTCGGATGATGATCTCGAGGTGCTCATGATGCTCGCCTCGCAGGTCGCGATTATTATCGAAAAGGTGATGCTGCATGAGCAACTGATTGAGAAGAAGCGCCTCCAGGGCCAGCTTGAAGTCGCGCGACAGGTGCAGTTGGAACTGCTCCCTCCCAGCGATCCAAAACTGGAAGGCTTTGATATTAGTGCCTACAACTTCCCGACCGAAGAAGTCTCCGGAGATTATTATGATTGGGTACCAATCTACGATGACCAGATTGGTTTGGTAGTAGCTGATGTTGCAGGCAAAGGTGTGCCCGCGGCTTTGCTGATGGCGTTTCTGCGCGCCAGCCTGCGTGCCGCAACGCATGTTGGTTACGCCCCCCACATTTCGATGGCGAAGGTGAACTATTTGCTGTGGGAGTCAATCGAGAGGAACCAGTACGTCACGGCTTTCTACGGGATTCTCGACGCAACCAATAAAACGCTCTCTTACACCAACGCCGGGCACAATCCGCCGCTTTTGCTGGACGCTCACGGAGATATGCGATTCTTAGAGCGTGGCGGCGTTCCACTGGGAATGTTCATGGACAGTCGATATCACGAATACTTTTTGACGATGACTCCCGGTGAGTTACTCGTCCTTTACACAGACGGTGTGACTGAAGCCATGAATCCGAAAGAGGAGGAGTTTGGCCGTGACCGCCTGGCACAATCAGTCAGGGCACTAACACACCTCAGTGCGCGGGAGATAATAATGGGCGTTCAGGAAAAAGTGATCGAATGGACGGACGGACGAGGTGCTACGGACGACATAACCTTCTTTGTAATTAAGGCTATTTAAAACCAGACGGGAGACAAGCAGTATCGACCTCTTGTCTCCCGCGATGGCTCTCAAAAACTATTTGTCAGACTAGTGGGTTGTGAGTGAGCTATGAGCATGGTCGCCACCGGGCGCCAAAGAAGCTCGATAATCTCCAAAGTGAAATCCAGATTCGGCCTCGGTTAAGGCATATACATCGAAGCCATAAGCATCCAGATACGCCGCCAAATCATCGGGTGAAAGGAGATAGATGGCGGACGCGTAGCCCGCTTCAACACGAATTTCCAGCAGGCGCTCGATTACTTCAAGTGGGGCAAAGCATCTAACAGGATCCCTGTAGGTTGCCATGTTTCAGCGCCTCCCTTTTGATAATCCGGGCTGGTCACAACTAGAAGACCAGTCCCGCCAGAACAACCACTTGGATGTACGCAATGACACTAGCGTTTGTTCTCGTCAAACGTTTCTTTTTGGTCACAGGAGATCTTATTCACTTGACGCCGAAAAGTACGATAAGTTCAATTAGAGAATGACTAGCGAACCTATTCCTTCAACGCCTCCGGACAGTGCTCCAGCGCCACCTCACTTCCTTGCCGTGTTGCGCCAAATGCTTCACGCCTCTGAAAAAGTGAGCGATCTAATCTTCTCGCCTGGGCGGCCACCTCAGATCGAATTGGCAGGAAAACTCGAACCCGTGCTGATTCCCGGTCTGGAGAAGTTGACGCCGGCGCATACAGCGGGAATTGCCAAGTTGATCATGGGGAATCACCAGACAGCAGGCGAAAGCCTCGAGAAGACCGGGTCAGCCGATCTGTCTTTCAGTGCTCCCGGCGATGCACGTTTCCGCGTAAATATCTTCAAGCAGCGTGGCACCCACGCCATCGTGATGCGTGTGATTCCGATGCGGCCACCTCGCTTCAGCGATTTTGATCTTCCCGAACAGCTAAAGCAGATTGTTGAGCTAAAGAATGGCGTCGTGCTGGTTACGGGGCCAACGGGAAGCGGAAAGAGCTCCACCCTCGCCGCCATCATAGATTTAATCAATGAGACGAAGCATTACCATATCGTGACCATCGAAGATCCGATCGAGTTTATTCATCCCCACAAAAATTCAACCGTTCATCAGCGCGAACTTCACTCGGACACGCCGAGTTTCGCTTCGGCGCTGCGGGCAGCTTTGCGGCAGGCGCCTAAAGTGATCCTGGTGGGCGAGATGCGCGATCGAGAGACCATTGAGGTAGCCTTGGAAGCCGCAGAGACGGGCCATCTCGTTTTGTCGACGCTGCATACAATCGACGCGGCGAAAACGATCGACCGAATCATCGGTGTGTTCCCGAAAAACGAGGAGGCTTCGATACGAACCAGAATTGCCCAGTCTTTCCGCTTTATAATCTCCCAACGGTTGATTCCCAAATCGGACGAGAAGGGACGGGTCGCTGCTGTCGAGATTCTTAAGTCGACAATGCGCACCAGAGACTACGTCGAAAAAGGAGAATCGGAAGGTAAATCTCTGATTGATGCGATGGAGCAGGGAGATCAGGAAGGAATGCAGACATTTGATGGTGTGATTGAACAGTTGATCCGGAAAGGAGTCGTGACCCGCGAAATGGCGATGCCTTATGCCACAAACGCCAACAACTTGCTCTTACGAATCTCCGATATGGATGGTACCGCCCCGAAAACGCCCCCAGCTGCTGCCTCTCGAGAGGAGCCTTCGATGCTCGATATGATTGAAAAATAGGGCCTTCCAGCTGCGGCACCCGGTTGGCTCCAGCGCGGGCTCAGGAGTATTATTCTCCCAATCTCTCCGTTTGGTCTCCTCGTTTGAATTTGAACGGTATGGTTTCAAGATCAGGATCTGCCATCGGTCTCCTTTTGATCTGCATTGCGCTGGGTTCTTTAAGTGCAACTGGGGCTGGGACCTCCAATACGGTCGCCGAAGAAGGCATTCGGATTGACGTTTCCGCACGTGCACGAATTCGCGTTGAGAATCACTTTGGCCCGGTCGCTGCGGACGTTTGGCAGGAGAAGTACGTTTCTGTCGCTGCAACGATCGAGGGCAGTGACAGGCCATTCACCCGCTCACCGATCGTCATCGAAAATAAAGCTCAACAGCTCTCGATCTCCGTTATTAGCACCCCCATCGATCCCCATTCGCGCATTCGGTTGGCGGTAAAAATACCAGCCGATGCGCACGCCGAGATTATTACCCGGGAAGGCAACATAGTGATTCGCGGTCTCTCTGCTTCCGCCTCATTGAGGTCCGATGCGGGAGATGTCCGCGCCGAACTGCCGAACCCACTAAATGCTGAGATAAGCGCGAGCTCTGCAAACGCCGTCATCAAATCGGACCTCGCGACTCCTTTGAGCGCCGATGGGCATCTTTTTCAAACACGAATAGGAACTGCAGAACACGTCCTTAAAATCATCGCCACCAGGGGGACAATCACACTTGCGGTTGCGGATCCGGCGGTGGAAAAGGATGTGACCTCAGGACCGCCCAGGCTCCTGGGTTATGAAGCCACTATAAAAGGGGCTGGGACGCCGGCGAAGGAATCGCAGACAGAAGAAGTGGGTGAAGGCGATGTGATCCGGGTGGATTCACAACTTGCTACACTCAATTTGAGTGTTATAGACCGAAACACAAATCGGGGTATCGTCGGTCTTACTCAAGGTGACTTCCAACTATTTGAAGACGGAATTGAGCAGCAGATTTTTCAGTTTGAGTCGTCCTCGGCTCCTTTCGATCTCATCCTCTTAATTGACGTCTCAGGATCGACACGGGATATGGTGAAGTTGATTCGCACGGCAGCCCTTCGCTTTGTTGCGGCCGCCAGGCCTTTCGATCGCATTGCCATAATTTCTTTTGCGGGACAGTCAAAGCTTCTTTCACCACTGACTTTAGATAGGAAAGTTTTGCAGGAAGGAGTCGAAGCAATCGACACCGCTGCCGGCGACACCAAGGTTTACGATGCGACTGATTTTGCACTTAAGCAGCTAACACCGGCCAAGAACCCCTCCCGACGAACGGCCATAGTCTTGATGAGCGACGGCCTTGACGGGGGTATTCCCGGTGTCCAAGGCGATGGCTCAAGCCTTTCGTACGCGGAATTGCTTGGCAGCGTTCGCGAGTTTGACGGCGTGCTTTACACTCTGTGGCTCAACACCGAGTATGAGTCGTTGAACCCCCTGGATACTCAGCCAGAAGCGTTCGACATGGGTCATGATCGCACGAAGGAAATGGCCGAAGCTGGCGGTGGAGTTTTTTATCAAGTAGAGCGACTCGAGGATCTCGCCGGGACCTATGAGCGCGTTGCGGCTGACATGCGAACTGTTTACAGTCTTGCGTATCGTCCCACGAACAAAAGCCGCGATGGCAAGTGGCGCAAAATCCGCGTGACTGTTGATCGCCCGTCCGCGGTCGCGCGCGGGAAGCATGGGTATTATGCAAACTGAGGTTTATCCCGGTAGCTCAAGATTACTATGGGTGAAACTGTTTGTAGTCGGCATGGTCCTGTGCGTGGCTGTTTCCGATCCGGGAAGATCCGCAGCGCAGACCGTCGAGCCCCCAGAGATAATTCACATCGATTCTGACCTCGTGGATTTGAAGATCAGTGTAGTCAGAAACACTCTTGGGAATCAGGCTGCCGCATTGCAGCAAAAGGACTTTCTGGTGCTCGAAGACGGCGAACCCCAGGAGATCGCTCTTTTCGCCGGCGAAAATGCGCCGCTCGATCTGGTATTGTTACTCGACCTCTCCGGCTCCACCGCAAAAAAACTTAAGTTGATTCGGCGCTCCACAAAGAGTTTCATAAAAGCAACCCGTCCGACGGATCGCGTCGCGATTGTGACTTTTACGGATCTGCCTCAGGTAGTAGCCCCGTTAACAGCCGATCGCGCGCGGCTAAATAAGGCAATTCGTGACATTGAGGAACCGCTCGGTGGCACAAACTTCTGGGACTCTTTGCACTACGTGTTGGAGAGTGCCCTGCCGTCACAGAACGTCTCGAGGCGGAGTGCAATAGTGGTTATGACTGACGGCATTGATAACGCACTGCCCGATGTGTTTGGTGAAGGCTCGCGCACTTCATTTGATGAACTACTAGACAAAGTGGGTCGCTCCGGAACCATCGTCTTTCCCATTTACCTCGACACTGAAAAGGAAGAAGTAAAGCGGCATCGCGTTCCCAGAGGCGCCTATGCTATTGCGCAATCCCAACTCGAGCGTTTGGCTGGTGCCAGCGGCACCAAGCTCTACCGGGCAAACGAGCTGAAAGATCTGGAGAAGGTCTACGAGCAGGTAATTGCGGATCTAGGGACCATTTATAGCATTGGTTACAGGCCTACGAACAAGTTGCGGGATGGAAAGTGGCGGTCCGTCGCAGTTCAGCTGGTGGACCGCGAGGACCTAATCGTGCGCACGAAACGAGGGTATTACGCGAGGGGAAGTCAACTGTCGAGATAGCACGCCGGAGTTGGCGGAAAACTTGTAAATGCCGCCGACAGGTCTATAATGCAAATCATAGTCGCTGAAAGTACTCAGTCCCGGAAGTATTCCAGCCAGGGTAGATTCTAAGGAGAACGGTCATGAGAAAAGCCTCTGAGTCAGTCGTTCTGGTTTTATTAAGCACTGTTTTGCTGGTGCTTAGTTTTGCGATTGTCCAAGGGCAGAGCCGGGAGCGATTCGTTGTCTCTGCCAAGGCTGGGGGAATCAACGCAGTGACCGGCGGAACGAGCGTGCATGCGAAAGGCGTCTCAGTATGGCAGCAGCTGACTATTAAGGACAATCTTGAGTCAGGCGACGTTGTCAAAACCGGGCTCGACGGACGGGTGGAGATGTTGCTCAATCCCGGATCTTACCTGCGTGTGGGTGAGAATTCGGAGTTCGAGCTGTCCGATAACTCGCTAGACAACTTGGAGTTGCGACTGATCCGAGGCACAGCCATAGTTGAGGCGACCGGCGCCGATGACTCTGAGATGCTCGTTAATATCACCACTCCTCACGCGCGGATGGCTATTGTTCGCCGCGGCCTCTACCGGGTAAACGTCTTGCCAACCGACGCCACCGAACTCATCGTCCGAAAGGGCCGGGTGCTGTTGGCCGATTCGCAGACCAAGGTAAAGGGCGGCAGAAAGTTGATTTTTAGCGGCACCAGTTTCTTGATAGCTAAGCAGGAAAAGACTGATAAGGAGAATCTGGACAGCTTGGACGTTTGGAGTAAGCAGCGCGCGGAAACAGTCGCACAAGCGAATCGACGAATCTCCTCGCGGGATGTAACCCTTTTCATGGCAAGCCTTAATGATGACTGGTTTGGTCGTCGCTCCTTATCAGGGAGATCGCCTGGCCTTTGGGTTTTCAACTCACGGTTTGGCTGCTATACCTTCCTGCCTTTTTATTTCGGCTGGGGCTCGCCTTATGGCGGCGCATACTCCAACTCTTTTTACGCAGGTTCTTCCGTTTTTGGCGGTTTCCAGAATCGTGGACCGTTAGTGCACTATCCATCCGGTGTTTCATCAATGCCCGGTCCGAATGGCGGTGGAACTTCCGTAAGCAATCCTTCGGTAAGCAATCCTCCGAGGAATATGCCGCCGATGAACAATCCTTCGATGAGCAATCCTTCACCACGAGAAACGCGTAGCTCGCCTCCCCACCATGACAGAGGGCATGACAGAGGGATTTCCCGCCCGCGTGTGCACGAAAATAAAAGGTAATCCTGCTGAGCCTGATGGGCGCGCTCGACCTATACCAGCATTCTAGCGGTGGCGCTCCCGAAAGAGACCATCCAGCTCATAGCTAACTAGCACGCTTATTTCGGTGCGAGCAAGGCCGGCAAGCACAAACTGTGTTAACGATGACCGTAACTGTGCCTGTAACTGCTCATCAGCTTTCTGAGCGACCTTCCTGGAGATTACAATTGCGCCCGACCCATGCCGGATCCTAATCAATCCTTCCTTTTGAAGCTGCCGATAGGCAAAGGCAATCGTATTTAGGTTCACCCCGAGGTCCGCAGCCACCTGCCGAACCGGAGGCAGGGCAGACCCTTCCTGCAATTCGCCACGCGCAATTAACTCCTTGATTTCGTCAACAACCTGTTGGTAGATAGGCCTGCCGTCGCGCCCATCGATGGTGATATACATCAAGAGCCTCCTCGAATTGTCTGGCGGACCTATACACCAGAACGGTGGACGATGTCCAGCGTTTTGAGGGGTTTACCCTTTAATTTACCTAGCGCCACCTATTTATTTTAGCAGTTTGTTAGCTAAGCCCATCGCGGCGTAGCTAACCGCCGCGAGGCCGGCGCCTGGGAACGTTGTATCGCCGACCATGAACAGATTGGGGAGCGACGTTGCGGAGCCTACGGAATTAGGGCCGAATGTTGCAAACGTCTGTCCGACACCACCGATCATTCCGAGCCTGCGGCGTGTAGATTGGTAGCAAGTCCAGGGCGTCGCTGTCTCGATTACTTCCAAACCATCCCCGAGTTCGGGTATCGCCTGATGAAGACGCCGCCAGCAGGCTTCAAGCATTGACTGATCTTTTTGCTCATGTTGTTCTTCATTTTCTTGAAAGGTGAACCATTGATCAACATCTGTGAATGTCATCACGGTGACGGCTCGTTTGCCGGCCGGTCCCCTTGTATCCCACGCTGGCGCAGCGGCAAACATGAATTGAGAGTCTTCCGGATTGAAGCTCTGTTCTTCCTGCCAATCGGTGAGAGCAAGTAGGTTGTTTTCAGGAATCCTTTTCGCCGCCGCCTCGTCCATTCCCAGATAGAGGACGTAAGCTCCCCAGCCGCGCAAACCAGTCAGGCTCTTTCTGATTTCAGCAGGGGTGCGGTTGAGCCCGATAAGTCTTCCGTAGGTGTCCCACACCGTCAGATTGCTGATGATTGCTCGTGATGCCCTGACGGTCTCTCCGCTCATAAGATCAACGCCTATGGCACGTCCGCACGCGTCATATGCCAGGCGTAGCACTGGTGTGTCCAACCGAATCCTGCCCCCACTCGTCTTAATTGATTCAGCCAGCGCGGCGGCCAGCGCCGGTGGTCCGCCCCTAATCGAGAACACTTGTTGGCGAGGAAGCGTGAGCGCCAGTGTCGCATATAGATAGGCACACTCATCGCTGGGTGACTGCGCCAGGAGCTGTAACTGCGCGTCCACGAACCGGCGGAAGCGGTGTGACGCCCCGTCCAAATGGCGCAGCACCGTATGATCTTTCGTTCCCGAGATTCGCGCGGCTTCAAGGAAATTGGGTAGGAACGCATAAAACTGCTTGATCCTGCCAGCGGTCTGCAGGTCTGGAATCCTTCGAAAAGCACGCATCAAAGCATTGCTTACTCGCTCGCACTCTCGATAAAACGCAATCGCGTCAGCTGCACATTCAGGAAAGACTGCAAGAAGCGTCTCTTCAAACTGCTCTTTGTTTGCTGATAGGGCAACCTCAGATTGATCAGGAAGACGGACAATATAGGCAGGATCGCTGAGCCGAGTTTCCGGCGACTTAACTGGTAGTTCAGAGAAGACTCGATCGTGAATTGCCCCCGGCTGCCAGAGGGGATACAAACCTATCCCTGAGTCAAAGGTGTAGCCAAACTTTTCAAAACCCGCTGCGCACCCCCCAACGCGAGATTCTCGCTCCAGCACGCAAACATCCACTCCTCGCGCAGCGAGCAAGGCGGCCACGGTCAGCCCCCCGATCCCGCCGCCGACCACGACGACCTCGTGAGCCATGCCTTTATCCTAAATGCCTGGAGATGCCTTCAATGATGTAAGCGGCTGTCTTTTCCTCGGCCCCGGGCTGAAGCTTTTGCACGATTGGTTGCAGCACTAGAATGACAGATTGGATGCCGTTGAAGACGAGATGCATAACAAAGGATGGGAGAAGTCTGCCCGTGCGGGCACGGACCAGGGTCAGAGCAACGCTGAGGACGGAAATAACAGCAATCACGCCTAAGTTATTGTAGTACTGGAAGACGTGTACCCCAGCGAACAGAGCAGAAACTACAACCACTGCTCCAAACACGCCCAACGCTCTTTGGAATGCCGCGTATAGCACTCCGCGATAGAGCAACTCTTCGACCAGGGGACCCGTGGCAACCGCCAGGATCGCAGTCGCCACACGTGCCTTGTAAGAACTATTAATCAACTGATCTAACTGTGTCTCGCCGCCACCGAATAACAGCGTCATCAGCCAACCGACAAAGAGTAAGCCCACAGCCAGAAAAATGCTCTTCCAGGGACCGAAATTCTCCGGCCAGCTCCAGCCGAGAGTTTGCCAGAACGGTCGGCTGCCGCGATTCGTCACCACCAGCCAAATTACGCTGAGCAACAAAATGTGAGTGGGAAAGATCCCGAGAATTGATATGAAGATGAAGTTTTTGTCCGCTAGCAGCGTCTCGGCGTTGTCTGAGCCGAAGGCAATGGTTCTGTAAAGGATATAAGGGATAACTGCGACGAGGGGTACCACTAACAATAAACCCAAGCTTGTGACCCAGGTTAATAAGGCTTGAGCTACACCCCAGGGTGGATTGTCTGGATCTATTGGTTCGCTTGGCCCACCGCCGAGATCCGGAAGGGGTAAACCCGGCCGCATCTCGACCGCCGGCTCAGCGAGAGAGGAAACATTTTCTGGTGTCACTATAAAAGTGAGTGTATGAGAGGTGCTCTGGAGCGGTCAAACGTCAACCTGATTGCTATGGTTCGCCTTATGCCTATCGAGGCCGTTAGGTCCTACGATCACACGCCTGGATATTCGATCTCCAGCATAGAAGGTCCAACTCGAGGCGCTGCCAGCATCAACCCAATAATCGTTTTTGCGTCTTCAATCTCGCCGGCGGAGATCATCTCGAGCGCCTGGGAGAATGGCAGCCGGACAACATCTACAATCTCATCTTCCTCCAGTTGCTGCTTCGTTTCTATCATTTCTGTTGCAAGATAGATCCACATCTTCTCTTCGCAGAAACCAGGTGAGACATAAAACTCCGACAATTTCTCCAGCCTGCCTGCAACATAGCCAAGTTCTTCTTCCAGTTCTCGCGCCGCGCCTTCTTCCGGGCGCTCACCCCTGTTCAGAGTTCCAGCTGGGACCTCCAATAAGTAGCGGACAGCCGGATGCCGATACTGCCGCACAAGCGCCACAGTTCCGTCCTCAAATGCCGGAACAATCACAGCACTACCCGGATGGTGCACCACTTCGCGTTGATAGGTCTTGTCGCCTTCGCGCACGGTATCGATCGTCACTTCGAAGATACGCCCGCGAAAAATCTCTTCGCTTGCGAGAATCTGAGGAAGGGGTTTATTAGGAAGGGCCATAATTTATCTTGCTCGAGATATTCTATCGTTTAGCTGTTTCGCTTTTCAGCACGGTTATTTCTTTCGCGGCGGACTGCGCCTCACCGATCAAGTATAAAGACCCGGTAAAGCAAACTAATCCGTTCTGAGGAGTAATTTCCAACGCAATCCGGAGAGCATCTCTTACTGAATCTGCCGTACTAATCTTTCCCTGATCGACAACGCGCGTTGCTACTTCGCGGAGCGTCTCTACGCTGGCCGCACGTTCATTCTCGGATCGCGTCAAAACAAGCTGACTGGCTGCGCCGAATAGAATTGCTGCCATCTCGTCCAGATTCTTGTCACGCATGACACCGAAGACGAGTGTAAGCGGCGTCCTGACAAACTCATCCAGGTAATCGCGCAATGCTTGCGCGCCGGCCGTATTGTGCGCACCATCAAATAGAAATGACGGCTTCGTTTCCCATAGTTCCAGACGGCCCGAGTGCCTGGCGCTTTCTATCCCTTCAATAATTGCCCACCGTGGGACGGAGACAGGCAGTGATTCCGCAAGTCGAATTGCAACCGCTACGTTAGTGGTCTGATGGCGGCCGCGCAGTCCAATGAGAATGTGCTCGTAGCGATCTTGCCTGGTTTCGAAGGTTGCGCAGCAACGCCCATCCGCCGATGTGTCCTCAAATCTCACCGGGAAATTGGCAATGCTCGGTTGAACGTTACTACGCTCACATTGCCGGAGAATAACTTCGAGGGCCCGAGCGGATTGCGGCGCTATGATGGCTGTGACGCCCGGCCGAATAATTGCCGCCTTCTCACCCGCTATGCTCTCAAGGGTGTTGCCTAAGTACTCTTCATGGTCGATTGCGATCGGCGTGATCGCGACAAGGTCGGCTTTCGCAGCGCTCGTGGAATCGAGCCGGCCGCCAAGTCCAGTCTCGAGTATCGCCAGGGCTACCTTAGCTTCTCGAAAAGCCAGCAGGGCGATTGCTGTAAGCTGTTCAAAGAAAGTCGGTAATACTTCAATCTCGCCCTGGTCGACGAGTTGTTGAGCGGCATCTCGAACCTGAGTGGCGTGCTGCGCAAATGACTCCTGCGAGATCTCCTGACCACCTATTCTTACGCGTTCTGTAATAGAGACGAGATGCGGCGACGTGAATAGTCCGCTCTTGATACCGGCAGCCGCGCAGATTGAATCAAGGATGACTGCTGTAGAACCTTTGCCGTTGGTACCTGCTATTTGGACTACAGGGTAGGACCGCTGAGGATCGCCGAACGCTGCCAGCAGCAGTTCAGTGTTCCTCAGACCAAGTTTAATGGCAAGAGTCTCATGTCCCAGACTCAGCAGATAGCGAAGCGACTCATCAAACTGCATGACAATCTTCTATTGTGCTTGCACTGCGAGGCTAGAGCTTGGCATGCCAGTTATCTTGAGCCAGATCATTTTCGTGAGATAGCGCCGGAACGCGTCCTTGCCGTTTCCGGCTCGCCGTAGATCTCCGGGTTAAGCATGAAGCTGAGGAGCTTGATTACGTAATCGCGCATTTCGCGCCGATCCACTATTGCATCGAGCATGCCGTGCTCAAGGAGAAACTCGGATTTCTGAAAATCCTTCGGCAGCTTCTGGCGAATTGTTTGCTCGATCACGCGAGGGCCGGCGAAACCAATTAGCGCTTTCGGCTCGGCAATGATGAAGTCGCCCAGCATGGCAAAACTCGCCGTCACACCGCCGGTCGTGGGGTCGGTCAGGACTGAGACAAATGGCAGGCGGGCCTCGTCGAGCTCTGCGAGGGCGGCGGAAATTTTAGCCATCTGCATCAGCGATAGGGTGCCTTCCTGCATGCGAGCGCCACCGGACGCGGAGAAGATCACGACCGCTCCATGTTCCTTCAATGCCCGTTCGATCAGACGTGTAATCTTTTCTCCCACCGCCGACCCCATCGAGCCGCCAATGAATGACATATCCATGGCGCCTGCAAAAACGAGGTGGTTCCCGACTTTACCGCGGGCGTTAATTATCGCTTCCGGCAAACCCGAGCCCTTCTTCGCCTGCTTAAGCCGGGCGGTATACGGTTTTGTATCAACAAAGTCTAGCGGGTCAGTCGATATCACCTCTGCATCGAGTTCTTCATAATTACCATCGTCGAAAAGCATTGCGAGACGATCACGGGCTCCCATGCGAAGATGGTAACCACAATGCGTGCACACTTGCATGGCATCGTCCAGTTCACGTTTGTAGAGGTGGGCTTCGCACCCCTCGCACTTGACGAAGACATTCTCCGTCTTGACGACGCGATCCTCCGGCGGAACAGTCTCGATTCTTTTATTCTTTTTGCTAAACCACGGCATAGTTGGTTGTAATTATAGCCTCTATCGCAATAGTCGGGGTCTTTTGGAGTGTCACGCTTGGGACGGTTCAGGAGATTAGCACAGGAAGGGGAAAGCTTGAAGGCAGCGACCTACCTACGGTGAAATCGCGTTGCACAGAGCCGGAAAATATTGGACGGCAGGGGGATCCGGGCTATTGCCATCCCACAGCTTGGTTTTCGGTGTCTGGTTGGCTTTGCCCGGAGCCGGAAGGGTTAGCCTTGCTTGACGAGCGGGATCACCGGCATGCGTTAGCGAAGTTCCCGGAGGCGCCGATTGCGGATGGCGACAGTCGTAACGTAGATGACGACAGCAACCCCGCCCGCCGCCAGGGTCCTTGGCGCTCCGAAGCGATGGGAGAACATGCCGCCCAAAAGACTTCCAATAGGCATTGACCCAACAAATGAAAGAATGAACATGCTCATTACACGCCCGCGCATCTGATCAGTCACGAGTTGTTGTAGCAGCGTATTGGTTACTGCTACTGAAAGCACGATGGAGAACCCAATGCCAAAGAGCAGTACGAGCGAGAGCGCAAGGTGAGTTGAGAGTCCAAAGCCAATCAAACAGATTCCAAACGAGAACGCCCCACCCAGCACAGACCAGCCTTTCTTCTTGAAGTCACCGAGGTAAGCTAATAGCAAGGCGCCAAAGAATGCGCCGGCACCGGCCGTTCCCATCATCCAGGCGAAGCCAGTTTCGCCGAGATGAAAAACGTCGCGGGCAAAGATAGGCACGAGCGTTAAGTAAGGCGCGCCGAAGAAGCTGTTCACCGCCGAGATCGACAGCAGCGAAAAGACTCTTGGACGATTGCGGGCGTAACGAAATCCATCGATCAAGTCTTGCCACAATGCTCGCCGATCGCGCACAGAATGTGAGGCGACACTCTTATTCGTCTTGTCGAAGCGCACCATCTTCAATGCGACTACTACTGCGACAAACGAAACACCGTTGGCGAAAAAGCACCCTGCCAGGCCGAAAAACTTGAATCCCAGACCTGCGAAAGCAGGGCCAATCACTCGCGAGAGTTGAAATTGGGAAGAGTTCAACGCCACGGCATTCGCAAGATCCGCTCTGCCGACCAAATCGAAAGTTATCGCCTGATACGAAGGGCCCGCCAGCGCCATGCAAGATCCGGTTACAAACGAGAACCCGAGAATCATCCAGACGTTCACGGAGTGCGTCCCCACCAGAATCGCTAATCCGAAAGCTGCCTGACCGGCGACAACCTGTGTATAGATAAGCAGCCGACGACGATCGACTAGATCAGCGAAGACCCCGCCGGCAAGTGTCAGGAAAAACCCGGGAGCGGAGGCCATAAATCCATCAATCCCCAGCCACAGTGCCGAGTCTGTAAGCTCCAGAACAAGCCAGCCTTGAGCCACGGTCTGCATCCACGTGCCGACATTCGAGAGAAAGGCGCCAATCCAGAACCGACGGTAGTTGGGATGCGAAAGTGCCCGAAACATCGCAGTCCCGCGTCGGGCAGTTTGCTTCGGGGCTTCAACTTTCCGGACTTCTATTGCCATGCAGCAATGTTCTTACCATCGCCCCGTGAAAAGCTCCAGGCGACGAGGTCTTATGGTTAGCAGATTTGAAGTAAGCGCGAGAGCGAAGCGGGAACGTAGGAATGGCTTTCAATCTGATTGATGACCCTAGCCAGAGTTTTTCTTCTGCCCTTTATTAGATGGGCCCGTCACCTCTTAATGGCGCCGCCAGGCCGACAGTGACCCGCCTTTCCCGCCGCGTCTCTCCGCAATGATCTCAGCAAGTATCGAAAGCGCAACTTCCTCCGGCGTGACGGCCCCGATATCCAGACCAACGGGCGCTCGCACCTTACTCAGTTGTTGCGCTTCAGCGCCATCCTCCCGCAAACGATCAAGGACTATGTTGGTTCGGCGCTTGCTGCCGATCAGTCCGATGTAATCGGGATTAGTCTTCATGACTGCCCGGAGGCATTCTTCATCTTCATTGTGCCCGCGCGTAACGACCGCCACCGAAACGCCGTGTCCATTCCCGATCGCCTCGCTGACTGCCTCTGCCCAACTCCCTGCCGACACTAATTCAATACGCTGATCAGGGAAACGCTCGCGCATAACAAACTCCGGCCGATCGTCAATAAGGGTGGCTTGATAACCGGCGAAGCTGGCCAGCTTCGCAAGAGAGGCGCCTACGTGTCCCGCTCCGCAAATCACTAATCGGGGCTCGGGCTGAATGCGCTCAAAGAGAACTCGCGTCGCGGCCCAAAGGAGAAGCTCCGGTGCAAATTCAGTGATCTGGAGTGTCTTCGCTTCTTCGCGCGATTCCAGGAAAGTGGTCGCATGTTTTACTACCGCATGGTCCAGAGCCCCGTCACCCAAACTGCCTGTGCTTGGTCCTGACTGCTCAACAAGGAGTTTCGCGCCTACATGCGCTGACCCTTCTATGATCGTTGCAAGCGCGGCAATACCACCTTCCTCAAGTACGCGCTGAATCTGGGCAATAAGCTGTCTGGCTGGGGCGGTGTTGCCGGAATCGACCATGGAGGGGGTTAGTGAGCCTTTTTGGGGGAAGCTGCCTTTATTAGACCAATGGCTGTGGCCGCGCGCCGCGCCACCCATCACGGACCAACCAGCAGGTAGATCGGATTCTTAAAGAAAGCCGGTTGGTTACCTTCAATCGCATGGCCTATGAACTGGAATATCCAACCGCTAATGAACAAGCCCAGTGCCCATCGCCAGGTGAAGAAAAATAGCGGCAGCGAAATCACGATCAGCGGAATGCCGATGCTGTGCATCAGCTTGTTCAACGGGTGCTGATGCTTCGCTTTGTAGTTCTCAACGAAAGTTTCAGGCATCGCGGTTACTCATCACGCTGATCACGGATCGCGTCAATAAATATATCCATCGTTCCACCGCAGACCATCCCCTCTTCGCTTGCCTCTTCGGCTGTCAGCGAGAAATGATGAAGTGCGGATTTGCCTGACCGCATGGCCTCGCGCGCCTCGGCCCAGACCTCAGCTTCGATGCAGCCGCCCCCAACAGTCCCCGCAACTTCGCCGTTTTCGAAAAACAGCATCTTCGCGCCGCGCTGTTGCGGGCTCGAGCCACGGGTATGCGCCACCGTGGCCAGCACAACGCGCTCTCCTCGCGCAGTGGCCTCGCCGATCCTGCGATATAAATCACGCTGCGTGATGGATCCCATAAACGACTAAAGGCAATTACCGCAACTGATTGAACTAGAACGAAGTGAAGGATTACTGGGGTCTTTTCTGATCGCTTGAAGGCCGTGGTTCACTCCGCGGGGACGTGGCACTCTCCTCCTGCCGTCGATGCGATTCCAACCGGCGCCGCAGGAGATCTACTTCTGCATCCGCGGTCGTAACTGCCAACTCCAGGCGCGCGCGACTGCTTTCCAGGATCTTCATCTGCGCTTGAACTCGCGCTCTTTCGCTTTCCAGTTGGCGACGCCGTGCCGCTCGTGCTTCCTCTGGACGCGTTGAACCAAAAGTTGCTTGCTCCCGCTCAATACTTTCCGGTTTCACTGCATACTCGATCTGCTCCAGCTTCGACTGCAAGTCAGCAAGCTTCGTCTCGACATCGAATTGCTGTGACCGCAGGCTTTCGGCCCGTTGTTCGGCACGCGTAAGACGCTCCATATCCAGTACAGAACGATCGTTCTCCTGCATCTGGCTAAGCTTATCCGTCAGCTTGTTTACCTGATTGGAAAGCGAGTTGATGGTTTGCTGCATCGTCTCATCATCTGTTGCCGGCCTTGATGAGGGCTTGGCCTGCTTTGGCTTGGTGCTTTCTACCGTTTCCTCTGATTCTGCCTGGGTCTCATCCGCAATACTGATAATCTTCTCTCCGCCGACGGTTTGCGCACTGGTGGACGGGGTTATGACCGGGTTTGTAATGACTGGTCTGCTCACGCGGCGCGGGCGACGCTTCCTGCGAGTCTGTGCGCCGGCATCGACCAGGCACAAACTGATGCCGATAAGTACCGCAACAAAAAACGCTGTGTTCCGAACAAGTCGATTTTGCATCAGAAACTCCTAAGTGCCCTTGATTAAACCGTTCTAAAGATACGCCTTTTAAGGAGATGCGTTCAAGCGCTCGCAAGATGCTTTGGATTACACGTCAAAATCCTCGGTCAGTTCCGCAAAGGGCCCGTTTATCAGAACGGTTGTAGCTGGAAGCTGACATCCATTGCACGAGCAGAGCTTGTGAGTGCACTCACCCCAATTTGAATGGGTGCAGCTTCCGCGTACGACCGAATGTTTTCCAGCGTGATATTGCCTACACACTTGACTGTTACTGTTGGTGAGAGATCCTTTGCCAGAACCGTTAGGCGGGACACCTCCTCGGGAGAGAGGTTTTCTAATAAGAGACTATCGGCGCCATTACTAAGTGCTTCTCGCAAGTCGCTGGCGTTGGCTACCTGTACTTCGATCTTGTGCAGTTGCCCTTGCTGCTTCTTCGCATCCTTCACGGCCGCCGCGATTCCCCCAGCTATAGCAACGTGGTTAGCAGTGATCACCACGCCGTCATCCAGACCAAATCGGTGGCTGCTGCCACCACCCAGCAGCACCGCATACCTCTCCAACATGCGCAGCCCGGGCGTGGTCTCACGGGTGTCAACAATTGCGGCGCCAGTGCCTTCGATCGCCTGGACGAATCGGTGCGTCAAAGTGGCCACTGCCGAAAGTCGCTGCAGTAGATTTAGCGCTACTCTCTCGCCCGCCAGCAACACGTCAGCAAAGCCGACCATGCGCGCAATCACTTTTCCCGCTTCGATCTCTTCGCCATCCGAGACAAATGCCTCTAGCTGTTGCTCGGAGTCAAGTATCAAAAATATTTCTTCCGCAGCTTCCAGGCCGGCGACAATCATTTTCTCCCCGGCGACAAAACGGCCGCGCGCCCGCGTATTGCGGGCGACTATTGCCTGGCTGGTGATATCACCGCGTCCCAGGTCTTCGCGCAGAAATAGCGAAACCTGGGAATAAAGCGCGCCTTCGTCCATCCAGTTCATTGTAGATTCTCAATCGTCTGTTGCAGTTGCGAGATCCGTTGGGCAATATCCGCCAGGCGCGTGCGAAGTTCGGTTACTTTTTCAGCAGGAGCGCGATCCACAAACTGTGAATTGTTTAGCTGTGCTTCAAGCCTGGTAGCTTCAGCCTTGAGTTTGTCCTGTTCACGACTAAGCCGCTGACGCTCCTGTTCAAAGTCAATTAAGCCTTCGAGCGGGATAGCGACTTCGGAGCCGCCTGCGATTACAGCGCGGGCTGCAGCCCGTGGAGCAACTAACTGAGGTTGTATCGAAACGTCAGAAGCACGAACCAGCCGCGAAATCTGATCGATGCTCGCCGAGAACACCTCCCGCAACTTCTCATCAGGAGAGCCAACCAGCACAGGCACGCGCTCGCCCGGTTTGATGTTCATCTCTGAACGTATGTTACGCACGCGAGAGATCAGATCGATAACGGCCTGCATCTCCAATTCAGCACGCTCGTCGATGAGATCAGCGTTGCCCTCCGGATAAGCCGTGAGCATTATGGTGGGCTCCGCGTTACTGTAGGCTCGGTGAAGCAGCTTCTCATCTGCGCCGGGCAATTGCTGCCAGAGTTCTTCCGTGATGTACGGCATAAACGGATGCAGCAAGCGCAAAGCTTGCTCAAGAACCGTGATCAGGCGAGTGCGTGCTTCAGTCCTGCGCGGCGTCGCTTCTTCAGGCGTCATCTCGGCCTTTGCCAGTTCGATATACCAATCGCAAAAGTCGTCCCAGAAAAAGTGGTAAAGAGTTTGGACTGCTTCGTGGAACTGGTAACCCGCCAGCGCGTTGCGCACATCGCGCGCTGTCTTGTTCAGGCGGGAGAGGATCCAGCGATCATGCAACGGTAGCTCCTGGCTCGCGGCACCCAGCATCTCAGTATCGATGGACGCTCCTTCGGAGTTCAGAAAACAGAATCGCGCTGCGTTCCAAATCTTGTTAGCAAAGTTGCGATAGGATTCAACCTGTTTCTCATTCCAGCGAGCATCTGTACTTCCTACCGAGGCGAGCATTATGCGCGTCGCGTCAACACCGTACTTATCGAACACCTCAAGCGGGTCGATACCGTTCATTTTGGTCTTCGACATGCGCTGACCGTCTTTGTCGAGGATTGTCCCGGTAACGTAAACGTCATCGAAAGGCCGCTCGCCCATGAACTTCAAACCCATCATCACCATGCGAGAGACCCAAAGAAAAATGATGTCGCGGGCGGTAACCAGCACGGACGTCGGATAAAAAGTCTTGAGGTCTTCGGTTTCGTCCGGCCAACCCAGCGTTGAGAATGGCCAGAGCGCCGATGAAAACCAGGTGTCCAGCACGTCTTCGTCTTGCTTCAGGGCATCTGTGCCTGCCTGCGCTCGCGCCTCTTCCTCAGTGCGCGCAACGTAGATCTTGCCGGTCTCGTCGTACCACGCCGGAATCTGATGGCCCCACCAGAGCTGGCGCGAGATAGTCCAGTCGCGCAGGTTTTCGAGCCAGGTTGTGTACACTTTTTCGTAAGGCACTTCGGGCACGAACTGTGGCTTTTTCTCTTTGGCCATCAAGTCGAGCGCAAGATCCCGAAGTTTATCCATGCGGCAAAACCATTGGGTGGAGATCAGTGGCTCGGTCACGGTCTTGCAGCGTTCGCACTTGGAAATGGAAAACTCATAGTCAACAATCTTCTCGAGCAGACCCAACTCTTCAAACTGTTCGACAACTTTTTGGCGGGCCTTATACCTGTCAAGGCCGGCAAAGTTGGTACCAGCACTTTCTGTCATCTTCGCATGAGTATCAATTACTACTACTTGCGGGAGCTGGTGTCGCACACCCATCTCATAATCGTTAGGGTCGTGCGCAGGCGTAACTTTCACGGCGCCGGTACCAAATTCGGGATCGACAAACTCGTCCGCGATGATCGGAATTTCACGGTCGGTAAGAGGAAGCCGCAGCGTACCGCCAACCAGACCACGATAGCGTTCATCCTTTGGATTTACCGCTACCGCTGTATCGCCAAGCATTGTCTCCGGCCGAGTGGTGGCAACCGTAATACTTCCCTTGCCATTTTTCGCGGGATATTTAAGGTAGTAGAGCTTTCCCGGCTGCGGGTCTTTTTGCACTTCGAGATCAGAAAGCACGGTCTGATCGTTGGGACACCAGTTGACGATGCGGTTGCCGCGATAAATCATTCCATCCTCATAGAGACGGACGAATGCCTCGCGTACGACGCGGGAAAGATCCTCATCCATCGTGAACTTTTCACGGGACCAGTCAACGGAAGCGCCTTCGCGCCGCATTTGCCTGGTGATCTGTCCTCCTGATTCGCGCTTCCATTTCCAAACTCGCTCAACAAATGTTTCGCGCCCGAGGTCGTGCCGCGTCTTGCCTTCTTTCTTTAGCTCCCGCGTAACCACTAATTGGGTCGAGATGCCCGCATGGTCCATTCCGGGCAGCCATAGCGTCCGATAGCCGCACATGCGCTTGTACCTGGCGAGGACATCCATCATCGTGTGCTGCAGTGCGTGGCCCATGTGCAGAGAGCCGGTAACGTTTGGTGGAGGGATAACGATTGAGAAAACCGGTGCGTTGGGATCGCGGTTAATTTCAGGAGCAAAACAGCCTTGTTGCTCCCAACGCGCATAATGATGCTGTTCAGCTTGTTTGGGGTCGTAAGTCTTGGGGATATCCATTGTTCGTCAGCGGTCAGTGGTCAGGTGTCAGTTGTAATCAATTCTAGTCAATTGCCCTCATTTTTGCAGGAGCTCCATTGTAAGGTAATAACTGTGCGTTTTCATCTGCTGCCGCCGCTAACTGAAAAAGGCACGCCGACTGCTAATAAGCTATGCCTCAGAAAACAAATCGAGCAGACCGTTGCCATCAACGCCTGCTCGATGGTTACTACGCTTGTAGGTTATTTAGTTCGGCTGTGACTCCTTCTCTTCGAGCTTGCGCTTTATTAGAAGCTCCGCGAGTTGGGGTACCACTTCCCAAACAACCTCTTGCACAACTTTTTCCGATAGCTGCGCGACCGCGCGACGCGCTATGGCATCGATCACTTCCGGCGACAACTGATCGAGAGTGATCTGTCCGCCAGGCATGATGGTTCCGCTCGTCTCTCTTGGTTCATCCCAAACCCTCTCGGGCTGGGCTGCCACCACTTCGGATTGGGTCTCGTCGGAAACTACATGCGCTGCGGGCTTAGCTTCCTCATGCATCCACTCCCGCTTTTCAGGTGCAGCTACCGCTGCAGGTGAAGGTGGCGTCGCAACGCTGGATTCAGCAAACTCGCCATTTCGGTATGCCGATTCTGAACTGATGCTTTGAGCCGGCGCAATTCTCGGTTCCTCGCTTTGGACTTCCCAGCCTCCGACAGCAGCTTGAGAAAACTGAGGTTCAGCAAAGGCCGGGGCTCGAAATGCTGAGCTCGCTACAGCCGGAGCCTCGAAAACTTCGTCCAGATCTATGTCTAAAACAAAATCTTCCGAGCTTGCGACAGAAGTTGGGCCACCGTCCCCCAAGTCCATGAGTATGTCGCCAGCCTCGCGGTAGCTGTCGTTTTGCGATTCACTTGCGGTGCTTTCCATGTTTCTATTTTCCCACGTTGCAGTTGTCCCTTCTTGTCGCGCTGCGGCCAAATCAGCGGGCGGGGTAGCAGCATAACTCGCGGAAGACTCTCCTATCGGCAGCGGCCGAGTGTCGGCTGTCGTTACTTCCAACTCACCGGTGCTCAACCTTTTCGCGACCGGCTCTTCTGCTTTGGGAAGTTCCGCGGTCGGCACCTTGTCCTCGAGAAATTCTTTGGTCGGTTCCTCTACTTTGGGAAGGTCCGCGATCGGCTCATCCACCTTGGCGATCGGCTCTTCGGGCAATGCCGGCTTGCTACTCATTAGCCCGCCAACTTTGTCCATTAAGCGTCGAATAGATTGAAAAGGCTTGGTCAAGATATCATCCGCGCCAACTCTGCGCGCCTCCGCTTCGTCGAAGGGCTCAAAAGAGCCAACCAGAAGCATGACAGGAATATGTCTTAGCTTCGCATTCTGCTTGATGTACTCGCAGACTTCGTAACCAGTCCTCCCGGGCATGAATACGTCTGCCAATACTATATCAGGCCTGACGTCTTCGATCCTTTCAATTGCCTCCTGGCCATCACTCACACTTACGACTTCGAAGCCTTCGTTCGAAAACGTGAGTTCAACAACTTTCTGGATTGTAAGTGAATCGTCGGCAAGTAGAAGTTTGTGCCCGGCTAACAAGGCCAAATTCCTTAGCTGAAGTGAGCGCCACGGGGGACTTCGGGCTTGGCCTTGCTGGTGGCGCAAGGCATGACGCTGGGGGCCCCGAGAACGGGCTACTCCTGAACGTAACACCCGCGACGGGACCCAGTCAAGGGTTTGGTTTTTCGGAACTGGGCCATTTTCATTCTTAAAGATCTTAGGGAAATGCGGTTGATGGTTAGTGTTCTGCCACATACGACCCTCTTTTGTTGGAGTTTGGACGGTTAATGACGAACTGAGATCTTCCTAAGTCCGACTTTCCTTCGCTCATAGCAGAGAATAGAATCATTCGGTAGTCCCGGGGCTGGCTCGGCCGCTCTGTGCAACTGAAAGCCAGGAAATCATGCCCCTGTTATCACTCAAGAACATCTCGAAGCGCTTCGACACAACGCAGGTGGTCGCCGACGTCTCACTGGAGGTCGTACGGGGACAGTTCTTCGGTTTGCTTGGTCCATCCGGATGTGGCAAGACAACTACACTAAGAACGATCGCCGGGCTGGAGAAACCTGACTCAGGAACTATCGAGTTTGACGGCCGGGACATTACCAATCTCTCGCCGGAGCGCCGCGGTTTCGGGATGGTTTTTCAGAACTATGCGCTCTTTCCCCACCTCAACGTCTTTGAGAACGTCGCCTTTGGCTTGCGCGCGCGTCACAAACCGAAGGCCGAAATTGCGCAACGTGTCTCGAGCGCTTTGGAGTTGGTGCAGCTTCCGCACTACGAACGAAGAAAAGTGGACGAACTCTCCGGCGGCCAACAGCAACGGGTCGCGATTGCTCGCGCGATCGCTATCGAACCTGCGCTGTTGCTCTTTGATGAGCCGCTTTCAAATCTCGACGTGACCCTGCGGGAGGAAACCCGCGGCGAGCTACGGGAGTTAGTAAAGCGACTGGGGCTGACGGCAGTATATGTAACGCACGATCAGGAAGAGGCTTTCGCCCTCTGTGACCGTATCAGTGTGATGATGGGAGGCCGCATCATGCAAACGGGTCAGCCGCGAGAGCTCTACGAACACCCGACGCAGATTTCCGTGGCTCGATTTCTTGGGCGTAACAACTTGATCAGCGTGATGAGTCTTGCTTCAAGCAGCGCACCAGTAGGCGAATTCAAAACGCTGGCAGGAGAACACACGCTTCGTCTTCCGATTAAGCGAGACGATCTTGCGCCGCTCAACCAACCGTGCTTTCTCGCCATCCGTCCGGAACACCTGGTAATCAGCAAAACGGGCGATTCATTAGAGAACCATCTTTCCGCCTCGGTTCGCGAAATAAACTTTGCGGGAGCAACTTCGACCATCAAACTCGACGCAAGGGGTTTGAGTCTCGAAGCCCTGGTGCTTCAACCGGACGGCCTTTCAGTGGGCGACTCGTGCATCGTTGCACTACCTCATGAGCGCATTTCACTGCTGAAGAATGACTGAATCGTCGGACGACAATGAGGTACCGGCTTTGGAGGGGCGTTCCAGTCCCGTAGATCGCGGTAGGACTGCCAGTTACCCGACAGCCCCCGCACAGACCCCGGCGTGCGGTTTTCCCGCACCGGGTTCTTCGTGAATACTCGCTGCCGCATGAAGCTCAGCGGCGCGAAGCTA
>JBPCIQ010000013.1:0-15801 GCA_051006135.1 Pyrinomonadaceae bacterium
TAGCTTCGCGCCGCTGAGCTTCATGCGGCAGCGAGTATTCACGAAGAACCCGGTGCGGGAAAACCGCACGCCGGGGTCTGTGCGGGGGCTGTCGGGTAACTGGCAGTCCTACCGCGATCTACGGGACGACTCGTCTGATTAAAAGAATCTTGCCAGAAAAACAAGAAGTTGGCGGTTTGCTACGCAGATTACACAGCTAACCTTACGAGAACGCATCGGAATATACGGTCCATTTGGCTAGTCTATGGCATAAACGTGAACAATTGCAGCCGTCTGTTTCTACCGGAGGTTTATGAAAACTTAGAATACAGACTGCCAAAGGTCCTCGCCGCGTAGCGGCGGCATGAATTTAGCCCGGCGTTTCAACGCCGGGAACGCTGATACTGGCCTACTCGTCGCGTTAGCGACGGCTGAACAACGTCAGAAGATTCAAGTGTCGCTACGCGACACGAATCGAGCTTGATCCGTTTCCCGGCGTTGAAACGCCGGGCTAAATTCATGCCGCCGCTACCGCGGCGAGAACTCGTCTCAGCTAACAACTTGAGTTCTCAAACGGTCTCTACTGCGAGAACAGAACTCATGGAGCTGCATCAGTCTCTTCAGATTTTGCGCCCCAAGGCGGAGGCAATTGATCTCACCAGCACCTCAGGCTCAATTGGTTTCGCAACGTGGATCTGAAAACCCGCTGTAAGTGCGCGAGCCCGATCCTGAACGGTGGCGTAAGCGGTATGAGCCACGGCAGGAACCTGCTTGGCATGCTTCGATTTAAGCTTGCGCAGCTTCTTGATTAAGCTGTAGCCGTCCTCATCCGGCATCCCGATCCGGTGCCAGAGGAAGGTTGATTGTAAAAGTGGACCCCTTTCCCTTGCCCGGACTTTCAACCGCGATGACTCCCTGATGAAGCTCGACGAGGTGTCGCACGATGGCCAGGCCGAGTCCTAATCCACCATGCATTCTTGTGGTCGATCCATCGGCCTGACGAAAACGGTCGAAGATGAAGGGCACGAATTCCGCAGTTATGCCAATACCTGTGTCGCTCACTGCAATTTGGACTTGAGAGGCGTTGCGCTGGACCTTAACGCTGACTTGCCCTCCGCGCGGCGTAAACTTGACGGCATTACTAAATAGATTTCCGAAGATCTGTTGTAAACGGTTCGCGTCGCCCAGCACCAAACAGGCCGCCGATTCGAGAGCGGGTTCAAAAATGATGGCCTTTGCTTCAAAAGTCGGGCGGACTGAATCGATCGCTGCTGCAATTGCCGGCGAGAGGTCAACCGGAGTAAGTCTGAGTTCGAGTTTCCCTGTAATGATTCGCGAGACATCAAGCAGATCGTCAATTAGTTGCGCCTGCGCGCGCGCGTTGCGTTCAATCGTTTCAAACGCTCGCGTGACTTGTTCCTCCTCGAGGTGTTCCGTGCGCAGAAGATGGCTCCACCCAAGAATAGCCGATAATGGCGTTCTCAACTCGTGCGAAAGCGTTGCCAGAAATTCGTCTTTTGTGCGATTTGCTCTTTCCGCCTCAGCACGCGCAGCTTGTTCGCTAATTAGTAGTTGGGCCCGTTCTTCTTCGGCTTGTTTGCGCTCTGTGATTTCCAACTGCAGTTCGACAGCGTGATGCTGCGCATCGCGGTAGAGACTCGCGTTCTCGTAGTAGATTTCCACCTGAGTCGCCAGCGTCACGGCCAGTCGCTCATCGGCTTCGCTGAAATCTTCCGCATGGAGCTTGTTAACCAGATAAACCCATCCGCAAACTTCCCCAGCCGAAAAAATGGGTGCACCGAGAAAGGAGTGCGCGGAATTTGCAGACCCTGCGGCATCGCGGAGGAGTTCATCGGCCTCGGTTAACCGAAGCGGACGACGCTCCGTGACTAAAAGACTCAATGCCCGCTGGCCTATCCTCGGTGTGCCGTTGCGCGAAGTTACTTCATCAGAAGCGCACTCGTAGAAACGGCTGCTTGCCTGATCGTCAGTGTCGAGGATACAGACGGCTGCTTCCTCTGCCCCGACAATTTTTCGGGCAGAGCGGCAAAACTTTTCCAGCACCTGGGTTGGGTCATGCTCGGCAGCCAACTCTTGCCCCAACTCTATTAGCATATTGAGGCGGCTGAGGTTTGCGTTCTCCAGCTCCACGTTCTTTTCGTGAAGTAGTTCCGCCTGACGTTGGATCTCGCGCGTCTTCTTAAACAGTTCGACAAACACCGCCACCTTCGAACGCAGGATATCGGGCTCGATCGGCTTTACTATGTAGTCAACTGCGCCGAGCGAATACCCTCTACTCACATGCCGGCCGCCGGTGCTGTCGGCTGTCAGAAAGATGATCGGAATATCACGCGATTTGTCTCGGGCCCGGATCAGCTCGGCGGTGTCTAGCCCGTCAATCCCCGGCATAAAAACATCAAGCAGGATGACCGCGACATCGTTATCCAGAAGATACCGGAGGGCATCATCGCCGGAAGATGCCCGGACGAGATCCCGATCCGGAGACTGGAGGATCGACTCAAGCGCCAACAAGTTTTTCGCGCTGTCGTCGACGAGTAGTATTTTTATGGGTTCTTCAGGTTCCATACGCCGTAGACCTTGAACTAACTAACCTAGCCAGGAATGGCGCGATCTCTTCCAGAGGCAAGACTCGATCAACGTCGCTGCAGTCAATCGCCGCTTCAGGCATCTCCCGGAACGCCGCTGAAGCCGGATCTTCAACCAGAGCGAGCCCACCGCGCGCCTTTATTTTTGCCAGGCCCCGCGCTCCATCCCGGTTCGCTCCCGTCAAAATCACACCTATGGCATGTTCCTTATATTCGTCGGCTGTGGACTCAAACAGCACGTCTATAGAAGGCCGCGCGAAAGCTACCGGCGGTTCAGTGGATAAAGCGAAACTCCTTTCCTCAATCAGCAAATGATAATCCCGCGGCGCGAGATAGGCGTGGCCTGGCAGCATGACCTCTTTGTCTTCGGGTTCGCTGACGGGCAAGCTGCTGCTTCGATCCAGGAATTCACATAAGCCTGGCTCAGAATCCTTTCCGCGGTGCTGGACGACGACCAAAGGCATGGGAAACTCCGCCGGCAGGCCGGAAAGCAAGCTCTGCAACGCTTTTAACCCTCCCGACGAGGTACCCACAACGACGATCTCAAAGGCCACTATCTTACCTTTCGATAGAGTTTGTCATTGCCATTCAGGTTCTCATAGAACTCCGCTCGCGGAGTAAATTTCAACGACTCTTTGTTACCCAGGCCAAAGACTCCAAACATACCGAGGCTATCGTAGAGCAGGTTGTGAACGCGCGCCTGCAAATGCTTATTGAAATAGATCATTACGTTGCGACATAGGATTACCTGAAACTCATTAAATGAACCATCCGTGGCCAGATTGTGCTCAGAAAAGACAACGTTACTCTTTAACGCGGAATTAAAAATGACGCTGTCGTAGCTGGCCGTGTAATAGTCAGAAAATTCATTTGTGCCGCCCGCCTTATGGTAGTTGTTTGTATAGTCTCTCATTACCGCGATGGGAAAGATGCCGTCTCGCGCTCTGCGCAAAACGGCCTGGCTAATGTCGGTCGCATAGATCCGCGATTTTTCGTAAAGTCGCTCTTCCTGCAGCAGAATTGCCAGCGAATATACTTCCTCACCGGTTGAACATCCCGCCAGCCAGATCTGAACCGTGGGATACGTCTTCAGCAGGGGCACCACCTTCTTACGGAAGGTAAGGTAAAAGCTCGGGTCGCGAAACATGGCTGTGGCATGCACCGAGAGTCCCAACATGAGCCGCTCAAGGCAGGCGGCGTCGTGCAACACTCTATTCTGAAACGCGGAGATTGTCTCCAGCTTTTCCGCGCGCATTCGTTCCATTATCCGGCGCTTTAGCGAAGCGCGGGAGTAGTCTCGAAAATCAAATCCGTAGCAACGGTACAAGCCTTCGAGCAGCAAGCTAGTCTCGATGTCTTCCAGCACACTCTTGTCCGTCGGCAACTCACTCATGCGCTTTCTTCCTGCCGGTACAGCCACACGCGCAAAAGCGAGAGCAGCTGATCAATATCCAGTGGCTTTGAAATATAGTCTGAGGCGCCAACGTCCAGACAGCGATCACGGTCAGCCTTCATCGCCTTGGCAGTCAAGGCAATAATGGGAAGCTGTTTGAACTGTTCCATCTGCCGGATGGCGGTAATCGCTTCATATCCATCCATCTCAGGCATCATGATGTCCATCAAGACGGCTTCGATACCGGGAGTAGCCTGCAAGAGGTCAATGCCTTCCTGGCCATTTTCAGCGTGAACCACTTCCATGTTGTGTGCTTCCAGCGCACTAGTGAGCGCGAAGATGTTCCGCACATCATCATCAACCACCAGCACTTTGCGCCCAGCAAGCACGGGATCGCTGCGATGCAACTTCTCCAGTATGCGACGCTTGGGCTCGGGTAAGTCGGCCTCAACTCGATGCAGGAATAAAGCCGTTTCGGCCAACAACCGCTCCGGGGAGCTGGCCTCCTTAACGATAATTGCATCGGCTACCTTCTTGAGATGCCGCTCTTCTTTCCGTGTCAGTTCTTTCCCTGTGTAGATGATGATCGGCAAATCATAGCGGCCGAGATCAGTTTGCAACTTCTCGATCAGTTCAAAGCCAGTCATGTCCGGCAATTTCAAATCCAGCACCATGCAATCAAATCTCTCGTCCTTCAAAATGTTCAATGCTTCCTGACCAGTCGCCACAGCCGTGGTATTGACATCGCCGTTGCCGATCAATTCCACCACGCTCATCCGCTGTGTGTCGTCGTCTTCCACAACCAGCAATTTTCTAATACGGCGCTCGGCAAAGTCCCGGATGCCGTCGAAGGCCCTTCCCAGATCCGCATATGTCACCGGCTTCTGCAGGTGGGTGAAAGCGCCTTGTTGCAGCGCCCGCTGTCGCTGCTCTTCAACTGTAATAATGTGAACGGGAATATGGCTCGTTTCCGTATCATGCTTTAAGCGATCCAGCACAGTCCATCCGTCACGGTCAGGCAGCCGGATGTCGAGCGTGATTGCTGCGGGCTTGTATTTCCGCGCCAACGCGAGCGCCATTATTCCACTGGTAGCCACTAAACCTTTGAATCCCTTTTCGCGTGCTAGATCCAGCAGAATGCCGGCAAAACTAATGTCATCTTCGACAATTAGTACGACCCGGTCACCGCTTTGGATGTCGTTTCTGTCGTCAGCAACCACCGTGGACTCAGTTGACAGCAAAGCCAGGTCACTGTCGAAAGACTCAGCGAGTGTCCAGGCTGCTTCGGTAGCTTTCAGGTCACTGACATTGGCTTGGCTGGGCGGCGGGGCGGTACTGGCTCCTGCCGGCACGAAGTTGCGCGGCAGGTAAAAGGTGAAGGTGCTTCCCTCGCCGGGCTTGCTCATCACTCGAATCTCACCCCCGAGCAGCCTGGCAATTTCGCGGCTGATAGATAGACCAAGACCTGTGCCGCCGTATTTACGGCTCGTCGTTCCATCTGCTTGCTGGAAGGCTTCAAAAATAATTCGCTGCTTGTCAGCGGGTATGCCGATGCCCGTATCGCTGACCGAGAAGGCAACGACTTCACTGGCCCGGTTCAGCGACTCGAGATGATAAGTTTCATCCCCGGGCGCTGGTACGATTCTGAGCACTACTTTGCCTACTTCGGTGAACTTAAAGGCATTTGAAAGCAGGTTCATCAGTATCTGCTGCAGCCGTTTGTCGTCGGTGCGCACCATCGCCAGCTGCTCGGGCCGCTCGATCAGAAACTCGAGGTTCTTATCCTGAGCAAGTTGAAGGAAGCTTCGTTGCAATTGATCAGCCATCTCGTCAAGCGAAACCTCAGAAACCTCGATGCCCATCATTCCGGATTCAATCTTCGTCAAATCGAGAATGTCATTGATCAACGAAAGCAGATCGGCTCCGGAGGAATGAATGGTTTCCGCAAACTGCACCTGCTTGGGAGAAAGATTGTCGTCATTGTTTTCGGCCAGCTGGCGCGAAAGAATGAGCATGCTATTGAGCGGTGTGCGCAGCTCGTGCGACATATTGGCCAGAAATTCCGACTTATATTTTGAAGTCAACGCCAGTTGCTCGGCCTTTTCTTCCATTTCCCAGCGCGCCTCTTCCACCTCACGGTTTTTCGCTTCGACTTCAGCTTTCTGCCGCGCCAGCAGCGCCGCTTTCTCCTGCAACTCTTCGTTCGTTTGTTGCAGCTCTTCCTGCTGGCTCTTCAACAGCTCTTCCGACTCTCGCAGCGATTCAGCCTGCTGCTCGAGTTGTTCGTTGGTCTTCTTTAGCTCATCCTGTTGGCTTTGTAGTTCCCCGGCGAGCGACTGCGATTGTTGCAACAGGTCTTCGGTGCGCGTGTTGGCAGCGATAGTGTTCAATACAATCCCGATGCTTTCGGTCAGCTGGTCGAGGAACGTGAGGTGGGTATCGCTAAACGTTTGGAACGTGGAGAGTTCGATTACCGCTTTTACGTCGCCCTCGAACAGGACTGGAAGCACAACGATGTTATTGGGTGGCGCTTCGCCCAGACCCGAAGAGACGTACACATAGTTGGAGGGAACGTTAGTCACAAGAATTCGCTCGCGCTCCAGCGTGCACTGACCTACCAGGCCTTCGCCCGGTTGGAATTCGTTAGCCAGGTTCTTGCGCTTCTTGTAAGCATAGCCTCCCAGAAGCTTCATCACGGGTTGACCGTTGTCAGTTGAATTTACGTAGAAGACACCTTGTTGGGCATCCACGAGAGGCGCCAGCTCGGAAAGCACCATCTGGGCGACGGTAGTCATGTCGCGCTGACCTTGAAGCATTCTGGTGAAACGAGCCAGATTAGTTTTGAGCCAATCCTGCTCCATGTTTTTCTGCGTCGTGTCTTTGAGATTGAGGATCATCTCGTTGATATTGTCTTTCAGGGCCGCTACCTCGCCTTGCGCTCCCACGGTAATCGATCGCGTGAGGTCACCCTTAGTCACCGCTGTGGAGACCTCGGCGATAGCACGCACCTGCGTTGTGAGATTGGCAGCCAAACCGTTGACGTTGTCAGTTAGATCGCGCCATGTCCCCGCGGCACCGGGAACGTTAGCCTGACCGCCCAGCTTTCCTTCAACACCCACCTCGCGCGCGACCGACGTAACCTGGTCGGCAAAGGTTGCCAGCGTGTCGGTCATGTTGTTGATTGTGTCGGCCAGTTCGGCGATCTCTCCCTTTGCCTCGACGGTCAGTTTGCGCTCGAGGTCACCGTTGGCGACGGCAGTAACCACGCGCGCAATACCGCGGACCTGATCCGTCAGGTTACTTGCCATCGAGTTCACATTGTCAGTCAGATCTTTCCACGTTCCCGCCACTCCCCGCACATCGGCCTGACCGCCCAGTTTTCCTTCCGTACCCACTTCGCGGGCCACGCGCGTCACTTCAGAGGCAAAGGAGTTCAATTGGTCCACCATCGTGTTGATAGTGTTCTTCAACTCGAGAATCTCGCCTTTGACGTCCACCGTAATTTTCTTTGAGAGGTCACCGTTCGCGACGGCGGTGGTCACTTCCGCGATATTCCGCACCTGGCCAGTGAGGTTGCCGGCCATGAAATTCACGTTGTCGGTCAGGTCTTTCCAGGTGCCGGCCACACCGCGCACATCGGCCTGGCCACCCAGTTTTCCTTCCGTACCCACTTCGCGGGCCACGCGCGTCACTTCTGACGCAAAAGAATTCAACTGGTCCACCATCGTGTTGATGGTGTTCTTCAGTTCGAGAATTTCGCCTTTTACGTCAACCGTAATCTTCTTCGACAGGTCGCCGTTGGCCACCGCGGTGGTCACTTCCGCGATGTTGCGCACCTGGCCCGTCAGGTTACCCGCCATGAAATTTACGTTGTCTGTCAGGTCTTTCCAGGTACCGGCCACGCCCATAACCTGCGCCTGGCCACCCAGCCTTCCTTCCGTACCTACTTCGCGGGCCACGCGCGTAACCTCCGAAGCAAACGAACTGAGTTGGTCCACCATCGTGTTGATGGTGTTCTTTAGTTCGAGAATCTCACCCTTGACGTCTACCGTAATCTTCTTTGAGAGGTCGCAGTTGGCGACTGCCGTGGTCACTTCCGCTATATTTCGCACCTGGCCTGTCAGGTTGCGGGCCATTGAGTTGACGCTGTCGGTCAAGTCTTTCCACGTTCCCGCAACGCCGCGCACATCTGCCTGTCCGCCGAGCTCCCCTTCGGTTCCAACCTCTCTGGCTACGCGCGTCACTTCCGAGGCAAAACCATTAAGCTGGTCGACCATTGTGTTGATCGTGTCTTTAAGCTCTAAGATCTCGCCTTTGACGTCCACAGTAATCTTCTTTGATAAGTCACCGTTGGCCACAGCCGTGGTTACTTCGGCGATGTTGCGCACCTGGCCGGTGAGATTGCCCGCCATGAAATTCACGTTGTCGGTCAGGTCTTTCCACGTCCCGGCCACGCCCTTAACATCGGCTTGTCCACCCAGCTTTCCTTCCGAGCCTACTTCACGGGCCACACGCGTTACTTCTGAAGCGAACCCATTAAGCTGATCCACCATTGTGTTGATGGTGTTCTTCAATTCGAGGATCTCGCCCTTGACGTCGACAGTGATTTTCTTTGAAAGGTCACCGTTGGCTACTGCGGTGGTAACTTCAGCGATGTTACGCACCTGGCCCGTGAGGTTGCCGGCCATGAAATTCACGTTGTCGGTCAGGTCTTTCCACGTTCCCGCCACGCCCATCACTTGCGCCTGGCCGCCCAGCTTTCCTTCAGTTCCTACTTCTCGGGCCACACGCGTAACTTCCGAAGCGAAGGAGTTCAACTGATCCACCATCGTGTTAATGGTGTTCTTCAATTCCAGAATCTCGCCCTTGACGTCGACCGTAATCTTCTTCGAAAGGTCACCATTGGCGACTGCTGTTGTTACCTCAGCGATGTTGCGTACCTGGCCGGTAAGGTTACTGGCCATTGAATTCACGTTGTCAGTCAGGTCTTTCCACGTCCCCGCCACTCCTCGCACATCAGCCTGGCCACCAAGCTTTCCTTCCGTTCCCACTTCGCGAGCGACACGCGTAACTTCCGAAGCGAACGAGTTCAACTGGTCCACCATCGTGTTGATTGTGATCTTCAACTCAAGGATCTCGCCCTTGACGTCCACCGTAATCTTCTTCGAAAGGTCGCCATTGGCCACCGCGGTTGTTACTTCGGCGATGTTTCGTACCTGGCCTGTGAGGTTGCTGGCCATCGAGTTCACATTATCGGTAATATCTTTCCAGGTGCCGGCGACCCCTTTCACTTTAGCCTCGCCTCCCAACTTCCCTTCCGTGCCTACTTCGCGGGCCACGCGGGTAACTTCAGAAGCGAAGGAGCCAAGCTGATCGACCATCGAATTAACGATTTTGACGGTGTGAAGGAACTCACCCTTTAAGGGTCGTCCTTCTACCTCGAGCGTCATTCTTTCTGAAAGGTCACCATTGGCCACGGCGCCGATTACTCGTGCCATCTCGCTCGTGGGTCGCGCCATGTCGTCGATCAGCAAGTTGGTTGAATCAACCAGCCTGAGCCAGGAGCCTGCCGCTCCCGCCACTGTCGCACGATGCATTATCTTTCCTTCTCGGCCTACCACGCGGCTCACTCGCTCAACCTCTTTAGCGGTCCGATCACTTAACTCAATGATCTCGTTAAGCGTGTCTGCGATTTTGCCGGCCTCGCCGGTCCACACGCCGGGTAGACGAACTGAGAAGTTGCCCTGCTTGAAGGCAACCAGGGTTTTTAACAGTAGCTTCGTATTAAGGGAGTCCGTCGTATGGGTCAGGGTTGGCATATTTTCTTCCGAGGTTTAGGATCTTAACGGGAAGTCTACGAACCAATTAGCCAGGAAAGCCCGGACCGAGTCATTCGCGAGGTGCAAGATGCACCTAACAGAGTCGTAGACCTTGAAGCATTAAGCAGGGGGAACTGCAAAATCCAGGGGAAGCACTAACGTCCAAACAGACATTTCCAGTGTTAGCTATTTATACCTAGCTTGGGAAAATATGTAAACCCATCACAGAATGTTGGTAGATGCCTCCAATGCAGCACTTCGCGGCAATTAAGCTGTGGTCTTGAACCTTGTCGGCTCCAGCCCGCCGGCTGCTTCGGCATCCTTGGGTTTCGCACGCATGCGATACAGTGCGGGCTACCCGCAATCGAGCGTACCGAGGAGTTGGAGTCCAACGAAAACTGATTTAGTAAGCATTTATTGATCGGGACAGCTTGGCACGTTCGAGAATGGTTATAGCGACGGTTACTACGGCTACTAAGAGCCGGCTCAACCTGAAATCGTTAGTCCTATTGGCAGGCGCCTGACCCGCTTACCTGTGGCCGCAAAGTTTGCATTAACGACAGCGGGCGCTACCGGAGGCACGCCAGGTTCCCACACCCGTCGGTGGCTCGATACTTGGCACAATGTAAACTTCGATTTCCGGCGACTCGTCTATGCGCAGCATCTGGTAGTCGTGAAAGTTTCGCTGCTGGACGCGACCTGTGCAAACGTGATCCCGCTTTTAAGCGCAGCCGTCAGACCAAAAGATGATCCCACCTTCCATTTGCGCTTTGACTGTATCGGGATTGACAACCCTGCCACAGTCGACGGCGCAAACCATGCGGTGCACGCGAACCTCGCCATTCCCCAGTAAGTCATGAATCCGTTGTGAATGTAGTGACTTAATGTTTTCTTTGCATGCGTCCGCTGACGATAGAATGCAACGTCGGTTGGCACTAGAGCATCTCTGAGATGGTCAGTTGGATTATTCAAGATTGACGCATTGCGCACTAACACTCAAATGAAATCCCCATTTCCATCAGCTTTGACCTTTTGCCTCCTTTTCGGGACATCCGCTGCGCTGGCCCAGACACCTTCAGATCCGGAAGACGTCATCCGGGTCGAAACGGATGTCACCAACCTGCTGTTCACTGCAACTGACAAACAACGCCGGTTTATTACCGGGCTGCGCCAGGAAGACATTCGCGTTTTGGAGGATGGCGTACCGCAGCAACTGTTCACTTTTCAGCGCGAGACAGATCGTCCCTTGTCGATCGCCTTCCTGATTGATGTGAGCGCTTCGGAGGAACGCACCTTGCCTCAGGAGAAAGCAGCCGCACGATCGTTTATCGAGACGATCATTCAATCCAGCAAGGACCAGGCGGCGATTATTCCGTTTACTGGCTCGGCGTTTCTTGAGCAGGCTTTGACTCGCGATGTGTTGAGAATCTATCGCGCTCTCGAAAGTGTGGAGGTTGCCATGCCGTCTTATCTCGGTTCCGGCCGCCCGATCAGCGGCATCGCTTCCGGCCCGGGCATGAAAGCGCCGCCGCGTGAGGGTTCGACCGCGATCTGGGATGCGATCGTTGTGACTGCCAGCGAGGTGTTGACAAAGACTCCGGGTCAACGGCGGCGCGCAATTATTTTGCTGACTGACGGGCAGGATACAACTAGTCGCTTGCTGCGAAGCGAAGCAATCGATCGAGCGCTTGAGGCGGAAACCATTGTCTATGCGATTGGCATCGGCGACGATAAGTATGGCGGAGTTGATCGTGATGCGCTGCGAACGGTTGCCGAACGAACGGGCGGCCGCGCCTTTTTTCCGAAGAAGGAAGTAGACCTGAAAACAGCCTTTGCGGAAATCGAGCAGGAACTTCGTACGCAGTACCTGATCGCCTATTCATCGACCAACAAGAAACGGGACGGCGCCTACCGCCAGGTACACATTGAGATTTCCAATCCAGAGCTGCAGAAAGAAAAATTGAAACTCCGCCACCGCCCCGGTTACTTCGCGAAACCTCTCCCCAATTAACACAACCTCTTTCGCTTCGCGTTCTGTCTACGCCGCTTTCACCTCTCTCAATGGCGCTCTGCCGAGTTCCTTCATCAACTGCGCGAAACCAGGCAGGTCCAGCGACTGTGGACCATCTGAAAGCGCCCGTTCGGGACACGGGTGCACTTCGATCATTAAACCATCTGCCCCGGCCGCAGCCGCTGCCTTGGACATCGGTGGGACCAGACTGCGCAAGCCTGTGCCGTGCGATGGATCGGCTATCACAGGCAGGTGCGTCAACTCTTTTGCCAGAGCAATAGCCGCCAAATCCAGCGTGTTTCGGGTGGCCGTTTCAAAGGTCTTAATACCTCGCTCACAAAGCACGACGTTCGCATTGCCACCTGCTAATAGATACTCCGCGGCTAACAGCCATTCCTTGATCGTGGCTGAGGGTCCGCGCTTCAGGAGAATTGGACGCGCAAAAGTGGCAAGCTTTCTGAGCAGCGAAAAGTTTTGCATGTTGCGAGCGCCCACCTGCAACATGTCAGCATACTCAGCCACGATTTCGACGTCCGTCTCGCTCATCACCTCGGTCACAATCGGCAGTCCGGTCTCTTCACTGGCTTGTCGTAACAGATGTAGCGCCTCAACTCCTAATCCCTGAAAGTCGTAGGGAGAGGTCCGGGGTTTATAAGCTCCGCCACGCAGCATATTAGCGCCGGCGGCTTTCACCGCTTTCGCAGTTTCCATTAGCTGCTCCTCCGACTCGACCGAGCACGGTCCGGCCATCACAACCAGATCGCCACCGCCTATTTTGACTCCCTTCACGTCAACAATGGTGCAGCGTTGTCGTAGCTGTCGGCTCACCAGCTTGAATGGATGAGCGATCTGAATTACGTCCTGTACGCCGGGAGCCGCTCGCAGCGCTTCAATCTCCACTCTGCGGCCACTATTGCCCACAGCGCCGATCACGGTGCGTTCCGAGCCTTGAATCACGTGCGCTTGATAGCCGCATTCCTTGACTCGTTCAATCACGTGGTTGATTTCTTCCGCGGTAGCTAGTGTCGACATATTAATGATCATGATTCATCCTCATTTCGTTAGAACATGTTAGTTAGAATTTCTCATTAGTACCTTGTTTCATTTAGGCATCTGCCGAGAAAAAGTTTATCGGCCTCTGTCAACTTCTTCGGTGTACCTCTGCTCCTTGTCGCTGAGATCGCTTTGTTGATGGTTCAACACCTCAGGCATAAACGGGTCAGTCGTAAGCAGAAGAAATCGAGTGTAGTTCTCCGGACGATCTTGCAGATCTTCTCTAAGAATGGTTCCTCCATATAACTCCGCGGCACGTCTTCCCGCTATCGCCGCGCGCTTCGGATCGCCCAGCGCGACGATTCGCGCCACACTTCCCGCCGTGTCTTCGCTTTCGATTCTGGCAATCTCGGGATGATCGATGAAAAAGCGGTCACACTGGGCCAGGGCTGCCGGATGCGATTCAACTGCTTCGATCTCTTCGAACAATGCTCCGCGGCACCCAATTAAGTTTTGCTGAATCTGTATAACCACATCTCCAGCGATTTCGAGGGAGCTTTCGCGAAGCAGGTCAACAGCAGGTTGAATTGATCCAATGAGACTGTTTTCAACCGGAGCGAGCACGTAATCCGCTACACCCTCATCAACGCTGCTGAAAAGCGCTCCAAAGTTCCTTCGTGGCACAAGTTCAATATCAGGACCTAGCAATTTGATGGCAGCGTCTTCACTGAAAGCTCCGTGCTCACCCTGAAAAGCCACTCTTGGCCTGGGATGAAGGCAATTCACCGAGGCACCTCCCCTAAATGTATGGGCATGGACCGACAGTAGCGGTTTCTTCCACTTCGCCTGACACTATCTGTGCTTCAACGCGCCTTGATTCTCTTATGACGCGTCTGAAGAGTTTGGTTATGGCCCGCGTGTCCAGCGGACCGCCGTTAGCTTGTTGCAACGTGCTGAGCACTACGCGCTCACGCTCCGGATCGCTGCAGGGCAAACCCGCAACTCGCTTCAGAGCGCCGACCTTCATCGCAAGCCGTGCCCGTCTGTTCAAAAGCCTCAGCAGCTCCCGGTCGATTTCGTCTATTTCCGTGCGGTAGTATTCGATATTCATTACGTGGTCCTTCCTCGAAAATAGTGGTTTTCCTTTCATAGCTCTTTTTTGCTGTTTCCGGCAATTGCCCTTTGGCAAACAAAAAAGCCAGCCGCGACTGGTTTCCCTTTGGGAGTCGCGGCTGGCTGGATTTGAAAGCTTTGTGCTGGTTATTTTAGGTCTTCAGCACTTCACGCCCACATTTCGCCGGCCCGCCACTCCCAATGGAGAAGAAGCGGTACGTAAAAGCGAAGTAGTAGTAGGAGCGTGTGTTATCCGTCATTTGATTCTGCTTCGGTCCCACACAGGGGGCCGGAATATCGACATCGCTTCACTATCGAAGCAAGGACCTTCAATATAGGCAGGCATCTGAAAACTTGTCAAGGAAAACCTCAAGGTGGGTAGTGTCATGCATTCAGCCCTTACCGGAAGTTCGTTTCAAGCGCGGTCCAACGCGGTTGGGTGTTTCGGCTCGTAAAGACCAATCTGGCCTCCACCTGGAAGCCGGATCGTTGTAATCGAACCCCAGGGTGCTTCTTGAATTTCCGAACACTGGCCGCCCCGGTCCGTAAGGACGGTCATCTCGCTCCCAAGATCGTCGCACATTAGGAAAAGTCTCAGCTTGTGGGATGCTGACCATCCCGAACTCGGAGTAGTGGGTCGGTTTCGTCTGGAGTGTCCGACAAACTAGTTTGTCGTGACGCAACGACAAGCTTAAAGCATGTCGGAACATCAAACTGACCCACTACCTAACTCGGGGTGTCCTACACTACCTAACTCGGAGTGTTATTTACTATTTTCGGCTCACGATTTACGATTCACGAATGTTTTGTCCCCAATGCGGCACGGAATCCGGATCCGGTCTGCAGTTTTGCCGCTCATGCGGTGCCAACCTTAAGGTGATTGGCAAGGCACTTACACTTAGTGAGGCCATTGCACGCAGCGACCGCGGTCCCCTGCCAAAGATCAAAGAGATGGTTAAGAATCTCAAGGTCGAGCACGTCACAGAAGAAGTGTCCCGTGCTTTGGAGCGGATGAACAAGGAGATTGTGCGCACCTCACGCGCAGGAATGATGCAGCCTGGGAAACCATGGTGGCCGCGCAAAAAGACGGCCGAGGAGCGTCGCGAGAATCACATCGTCAAAGGCACCGTGTCGCTATTCAGCGGCATTGGTCTTACCGTCTTCCTCTATTACTTCACAGCCGCCCTGGTGCTCAAACTTCCGCCTGACTGGATCAGCAAAGTTCCTTTCGAGATTGAACCAGTAGTTCGCATGCTCTGGTTGTTGGGATTGGTACCGATGCTGTCCGGCGCCGGACACATTCTGGCAGGCCTCTCTATTAAACCTCCCGGGATCCCCAAGCAGGCAGTCCGCTTCGGGTCGCGGACGCCGGTGCCAAATTCGATGCTGGCGCTCAGATTAATACCTCGAACTCATCTCCACTGCCGGAGCAGCCGGCAGTGAGTGTCCCACCGGTGAGTGTCACCGAACACACTACAAATCTACTGGATCCTCTTCCGTCATCGCGTGAGGAACGTTGACCTGAACAAAACCAAGCCGCTGATTAAAACAAATCTATCTGCGCACGTTGCCATTATCGACGGGCAAAGCTGTCCAATTAACTTCATCGCCGGCAATCCGGCGTACTTTTCTCAACGCAGGCGAGGGAGGCGGGATGAGATACAGAACATTCGGACGAACGGGCTGGCAGGTGAGCGAGATTGGTTACGGCATGTGGGGAATCGGGGGCTGGTCAGGCTCCGATGATCAGCAATCGCTTCAGTCTTTGCAGGCCGCCGTAAATCTTGCCTCCAATTTCTTCGATACGGCGTTCGCCTACGGCGATGGTCATAGCGAGAAGTTGCTGGGACAAACTGTACGGGATAATCGAGACAAACGACTCTATAC
>JBPCIQ010000014.1:0-11166 GCA_051006135.1 Pyrinomonadaceae bacterium
TCTCTCCGGCTGATCCTTCCTACGGGTGGGCCGTCGGAACCTTTGGGGGGATTGTTTCTACGACAGATGGCGGTGTCACCTGGAAGACGCAGAATGCTCGTACCACCGCACACCTTTTCTCTGTCGCCTTCGCCAATACAAAGACGGGCATCGCGGTGGGATCGAGGGGAACTCTTCTTGTTACCAATAACGGAGGCGCTGAATGGAAACAGCAGGGCGGCCTCAGCGCCAAATTGTTAACGAGTGTAGCTTTCAGCTCACCGAAACGAGCGGTGGTCGTTGGTAACGAAGGTACTATTCTTGAAACTGATGATGGTGGGTTATCGTGGCGGTCCGTTAATTCTCTGATATCAACAGATCTCTTTTCCGTGTTTTTTGCGGACGACAAACTTGGGTGGGCTGCCGGTGATAGCGGCGTCGTTCTTACGACCGGTGACGGCGGGACAATCTGGCTACCGGTCAATGTGCGAACAAGTCCCAAACTGGTAACCGTCTATTTCGCGGACGAACTTTTAGGCTGGGCTGCGGGCGCTGATGGACTCGTGGTGCGAACCGACGACGGCGGGCTCTCTTGGCGTCGTCTCACTGAAGGCGGCCGCGATGACCTGGCTCGAATCTTTTTCCTTGATAACTCTCGCGGCTGGGCTGTGGGCTCGCGCGGAAAAATTCTTTTCACTAGTTCGGGTGGGAAAGAGTGGACGGTACGCCCGTCAGGAACGACAGCCCGTTTGAACTCAATCGAGTTCGTCAATGGAAAGGTCGGCTGGGCCGTGGGAGATAAAGGAACTGTAATCCACTCTGAGAATGGAGGGGTAACCTGGGCGACCGTCGCCATCGATGTTAAGGAGGATCTTTTTGGCATTCACTTCTTGTCAGCCGAACGTGGCTGGATTGTAGGGGCGCGGGGCGCAATCCTGCGCACAAGTGACGGCGGTCAGACATGGCAATTCCAGCGCGCGAATACTTTTAATTGGCTTGAAGACGTGCGTTTTACTGATGAAAACCAGGGCGTGGCCGTCGGCTCGAACGGAACCATACTGCGCACTCAGGATGGGGGGGAAACGTGGAAACGCGTCGATCAAAACCTTAAGGAATGGCTTTACGCCCTGACGTTCGCCGATTCCGAGCGAGGCTACGCCGTAGGCGCTCGGGGGATCATCCTTCGAACGGATGACGGCGGAGCAAGCTGGAAAGATCTTGAGAGTGGATTCACAACGGACCTGTTTGCCGTGGCCGTTAATGGACGCGCTGATGTCCTCGTAGCCGGTGATCAGGGAAGAATTCTGCAAAGCACTGATGCCGGCCAAACGTGGGAGATGCAGCCCACAATTACCAGCTCACCTCTGTACTCGGTGGCATATCGAGGCGGCACCAACATTTGGGTCGCCGGTCGCGGTGGTGCCATCCTACGCCGCACCGAACCTATAGCCACTGTTAAAATACCAACACCAAGACTTCCTCCGGGATTACGCCGCAGCCCCCCGAAGATTCACCCACAAGCCAGCCAAACGCAGCTTGAGCTTGATGATGGCGACATCCCACGTGCAGTTCCGCCCGACAAAAAGCCCGTGCGACCGGAAAAGCGGTAGCACGGGCAGAGGGCGGGAGGGGCGGTGCGGCTGTTAGCCTTTTACAATCCTCACGTTTGAGTCGAGCTTAAGGTTGAACTCCTCAGACGGAATCTTAATGTTCTTTTCCATTCCCGACAGGCGCATGGTGGTAGCATCGTCGTTCTTCTCGACAATCTTCGTCTGCACGGGCATACCAGTTGAATCAACCCAGATCTCAGCATACTTAAAACTCGCACTGCCTTTAGGAACCAACTTCAAGTGGATCGTGCTAACTCCACCCCAGAGGGTTTCCTCGCGCACATCCTGAAGCGGCTGGAAGCGCGTCTCGAGTTGCTGCCGCGTCATATACATCATTTCCAGGATCCCGCCAGCCTTGTTGCGATTCGAGTTCTTCGAATTGCCAACATAAGCCATACTCAGGCGCGGCCGGAAGAGAATGTACTTTCCATTGTTAACCGCCAGAATCTCGTGTTGTGGGCTGCGCCATTCAATTCGCACGGAGGCCTCGCGGCCCGCGGATGGCACGTACATGACAATTCCCTGGTAACTCTCAGCGTCGCGAAGCTGAGAGTTGTACTTCTCCATACTAATTCCCGCACGGAGCGATTTCAGGCTTTGCCGATTGCGCTCCATCCGGTTAAGAACGGAACTAACCAAGCCGGCAGTTTGTCCATTCACCTTATTGAGCGAACCGGCCGTTAATGCCGTTGCCAAAATCGTGAGCGCAATAACTAGGGTACCGAATTTCTTCATAATAGCCTCGTAAATGATGATCTCCTATTGGTCTTAGGTTTGAAAAAGCAGCAATTATAAGTAACGGCTAACGGATGTCAACCTGATACCCGAGCGTCTTACCGCCTTTATCGACTACTTTTCGCACTGAAACAACCTCGGCGTCATTTCGCCCGGTCAGCGCCTGCACCCGCTCTTTCAACCTTACCATATCCCCTTCATTTTCAATAGCTTCGGGTCCAACGAGCAAAGTCGCCGAAGTTGGGCTTTGATGCGCCGGTCTTAGCTGCCGTTCGCCGCCTTCAAACCAGCTTTTTGGGGTCAAAAAAATAAACATCAATATCAGGACGCAGAGGATGTCCCATTGCCAGGTGTTCCTGGCATACGTCCAAAGGAAGATCTGCTTGATTATGTTCAGCAAATACCTCACAGCGGGTCCCACAAAGAGATCAGGCAAAACTCGCGCCTCAGTGGCCTGGGCGCAAATAAATTCTAACCTTTAGCAAAAGCTGGAGTAAATCGCCACTTACATCTGAACGCTCGCCGCGGGCTCCACGATGTGACCGTCGCGCATTTGCACTATTCGTCGGCACATTGCTGCGGCTTCGGGATTGTGGGTGATCATGACGATGGTTTGATTGAAGCGGAAGTTAAGCTCCTGAAACATGTTAAGGACCAAGGCGGAATTCTCAGAATCGAGATTACCCGTGGGTTCATCGGCCAGGACAATAGCCGGCCTGGTTACCACAGCCCGGGCCAACGCCACTCGTTGTTGCTCGCCTCCTGAGAGCTCGAGAGGTTTGTGATGCAGCTTGTCTTCAAGTCCTAGCAGGCGTAAAACCTCACGTCGCCGACCTGAATCGTCTCCGCCATTTCCGTGGATTCGTTCGGCCAAACGAAGATTTCCTTCGGCGGTTAAAGTAGGGAAAAGGTTGAACCGCTGGAAGACAAAGCCGATTTTTCTGCGCCGAATGTCGGTACGTTTTGCATCAGTAGCGGCAGTCAGGTCCTCGCCGTCAACGACGATGCGACCACTCGTGGGCGTCAGCAGGCCGCCCAGCAAGTGCAGCATTGTAGACTTGCCACAACCAGAGGGGCCCATAATCGCGACAAATTCCCCCTCCTGGACATTGAGAGACACGCCTCTTAGCGCGGCCACGTCGACTTTACCAACACGATAGACCTTAACGAGGTCCTCAGCCTGTAGGATTGTTCTCACGACAAGTAAACCGAATTGAAATCTTAGACGGTCATAGCATTTGAAGCAAGAACTTGGAGAATTTGGACTGCAAATTTCAGCCCCACCCGGTTCTTGCTCCCGAACCAACGCTAAAGCTTGGACCCTGGCAAATCCGAAATCCGAGATTCGCAATCGGAAAATCTTCGGTGTCCCAATCTGACCGAGTTCATCAAGCGATTAAGTCAACTCGACACCCTTAACGTTACCTTTTCTCCCCGCCTTTAATTATCAATAGTTTAGCGTGATCATGAGGGCGGCATGAGGCTTGTAAATGTCTGGTCGCGGAAAGTTTTCTGGTTTGGATTAAGGATCTGTAAAGGAGCAATCGCACTGATGCGCAAATCTTCTCTCATGGCCATGTTATTGGTCTTCTCTCTTGTACCTTTGCTGGGTCCTCCCACCCCCGTTAGCAAAGCTCAAACTGCTCCACGTCGTGGCAGTGGGGTTAGGAAGATGACTGAAGCGCTTCTGGCACGATCCCGCCAATCCCGCCCGAATGGCGGCGAGAAGACTCGTGTGATCTTTAATTTGGCCGATTCAGCGTCGGCGGACCAGGCGTGTCTGAAGCTTCAACGCAGCGGCGCAGAAATCAGTAAGCAGCTGGATGCGGTTAATGTCGTTGTGGCGAATGTCCCCGTTTCCATGCTCGAGAGTTTGGCGGCCAACGACGAGGTGTCTTGGGTCTCGGCTGACCAAGAGGTGCGATCACTCGCAACAGATGAAGGGAGCAGCAATCAGTGCAATGAATTCGACAATCCAGTCACATCGAAATAACGACCGGAGCGAGTAAGGTTCTGCCGAAAGACACTGGTGAGCAGGTGGGTACAGGTGTTGCCAATGGCGGAGCAGGTAATGGTGTCGGCATAGCTATCCTCGACAGCGGCATCACTCCCTGTGACCAGGCAGAGTTTGTGGGCTATCAATGGAAACAGAGCAGTGGCACGCTTGGCCTTGGACTCTTTTCACAAACGTATCTGTCGGCCTACAATCGCATAAAGAAGCGCATAGATTTCACCGTAGAAAGTCAAAGCAACGATGCTTATGGTCATGGAACGCATGATGCATTTCGCGCTACAGCATGGCGCGCTGTCTCTGATGGCTATTGGAGGACCGGTGCTGCTTTCGATCTATTTCGGACATCACCAGCGCGGCGGCTGGAGGAATGTTTGCGCCCGACGGCTGGGTGGCGACGAGTTCGCAATTCTGCTCGACGGTCTTGAAGACTACAGCCAGGCCATTCAGGTGGCCGAGCGCGCCCAGAAAGAATTGACGCGCCCCTTCAATCTCAACGGGCATGAAGTTTATACGACGGCCAGCATCGGCATCACCTTGTGCGCACGCTATGACCAACCTGAGAGCATTCTGCGTGATGCTGATACGGCGATGTACCGCGCAAAAGAGAAGGGCAAGGCGCGCCATGAAGTATTCGATATGGTCATGCATGCCAGCGCCGTCACGCGGCTGCAACTAGAGAACGACCTGCGCCGCGCTGTCGAGCGCGAAGAGTTTCAAGTCTACTACCAACCCATTGTCTCGCTGACCACTGCTAAGATTGTGGGGTTTGAATCGCTTGTTCGCTGGCAGCATCCGCAAAGAGGTATGGTATCCCCGCTTGACTTCATCTCCATTGCGGAAGAGACCGGGTTAATTGTCGATTTAGGATTGTGGGTGCTGCGGGAATCATGTCGACAGACGCGCGAGTGGCAACGACAGGATCCTTCATTGATGACCAGCGTGAATCTTTCCGGCAAGCAATTCACGCAACCGGATCTGATCGAGCAAATCAAAAAACGCATCCTCGACGGAAACCGGCCTAGAACCGCGCAGTCTGAAGCTTGAGATCACTGAAAGTGTGGTCATGGAGAATGCCGAGACCGCCAGCTCGATGCTCACGCAGCTTCGTGCTCTTGGCATTCAATCGAGCATTGACGATTTCGGCACCGGCTATTCGTCTTTGAGTTACTTGCACCGATTTCCGGTTAATACGCTCAAGATTGACCGTTCTTTTATCAGCAGGATGGATGCCGGTGATGAGGAAACGGAAATTGTGCGGACGATTATGACGCTTGCGACCAATCTCGGGATGGAAGTCGTGGCGGAAGGAATCGAAACTGAGAAACAGCTTGCACATCTGAAAGCAATGAAATGCACCTATGGTCAGGGATATTTGTTCTCTAAGCCCGTGAACGCCGAAGCTGCAACCGTGCTGATTCTTGCCGAAGCGCAGAAGCTTGTGCCAAAGCCGCGCTTGGATAGCGATTTGATCAAGGCGGCGACGAAGAGTCTCTCGTATGTGAACTAAGAAAGCCGTGCAGTGGATTCCTGTGAGATAAGAACGAGGGACCTATTTGATTGGTGAGGGACGAGGCCGCCGCCACTCTTTGCAGCAGTTACTGACTAGCGTTGGCTCTCTTGTTCTGGCGAACGTCGAGATCCACCTCAGGCAGTTGCCACCGGTTTTCCAAAACAAAAGCCTCAGATTTATATTCACGATCAACGTCTACCGAAGCCGGGGCCTGATAAGCGATGCTTAGCCGGTAATGTTCACGCGGCCGCGTAATGTCGATACGCGAAGGCAGCAGGCGACCATCTGCCCCCAGGGGTTGTTCGTCCAAGTATGCGACATCGGCGAGCATCAAGCCTCGCTCATCAAACGTTTGCATTCGCGCCAGACGAATCTGACCGGTGCGATCAAACCAAATTCGGCGCACGAGGCGTAAGTCATTCCCGGTAGGCTGCGCGAATTCTTCCAGTAGAAAATAACCTCGAACTACGCGTGCACCCTTCTTTGCCTTAGGCCGTAAGTCTGGTTCCTCCTGAAAAAACTCACTTTGCGAATATACGAAACCAGGTTCGGTCCCAGTCGCTATCGGACGTATCATGAACGCTTCAGTCAGGTGCTGGGGACGTAGATTGGAGAGCGCGCTTACCGTCTCCTTTCCGCTCATCGTTTTCTTCTTCCTGGCAATCTCGCCTGGCGCACCGTCGAGGTCTAGTTTTTCGTAACGCGCATTGTTTGTACCCTTCACGAAACGGCGGTACCTCTCTTCGCCTTGCAGGACGGCAACACGAAACCCTTCGCCATCTGAAGTCATCTGGGCAATGTCTGTCGCAATGAAGGGTACCTGGATTATCAGATAAACATTACCCGGACGCTGAAGCGTAATCGTGCCATCCGCCTGTTTGTATTTCTCCGCGACACCTACATCGGCGAAGGAAGTGTCCTCAAACACGATATCCACTTTTCCATGAATCGAACGGACAGTGGCCAAACGGTTGACTTCATTTATTAGTTGTTCTTTGTTTGCTTCCGCGAGTGGCGTAAGCAGAGGGGGCACCTGCACCTTCTTATGAGTACCGAAAAGGTTACAGCTATTTGTAACAAAGATGGTTGAGATAAGAAGGAGGAGAAGTGCCGCCCGGCAAAGCGAGCGACTAGCCAAAAGAAGTGAATTGATGATTAACAACGGTTTTCGGGCGCAAGTGCCTTCAATCTCCACGTCTAAAACGTTTTCGTCCAAGCGGCCCAAGCTAACAAAGTCAATTTTCATTGTCAACGCGGTGCCTTTTCACCCGTCCCGGTTTGAGGTGCAGCTTTTTATGTCCAACCGACGCTTTGTATTGTGGCTGGAACTCACCAATAAGACGGGACCTTCAAACCTAAACAGGAGTTAGTCGAGCACAAGGGGCGGCTTGCCAAATCTGTGCCGCAGTTTGTTAATCGCGTTAAAAATCCTCGGCCGACTCACGATCTTGAGTTCCAGGCGGCGCTTGCCCGGGAACTCCAGCAACATAATTCCCAGCAGTATGGTTATGAGACCTTGCCCAGGTATCCCCGGAAGGGATAACACCACGCCAAGCAGCACCAGCGCGACGCCCAGGGCATTTTTACCAATTTTACCGATGAGGCGGACCATCGGATGGCGGTCTGTCCAGAAATCCCTGGGGTGGGATTCTTGAAAATAGCTGGCCGGTAGTTTGACCAGAACGAACGATACTATCGCGAGGTTCACGGCGAAGGTGACTAAGAAGAGCCCAAGCCCGATTAGTACTCCCCGTAAACTAATCGATTCGAAAAAACCTGTAGCCAGCTCAATCATTGGGTACCTGAGACTGCAAAGCGTTCCCACATTAATTGAGTAATGCCATCCGCTCAATTAGCGTTGCAAGCATGTTGAGAATCTTCAGTTTCATTCTTTGAGATTTCGATTATAACCAGGAGCGAGCAAATACCTGAAGGCCGCCGTCGAGCCGGCGGGATTGGCATTAAACGCCCACTGTCACGGGGAATCGCTGCGGTATGTCGACACATCACTGATGGCCTTAGATTGTCTGGTTGCAGAACGAGAAATGCCGAGGCGTGAGGTGATGTCAAATTGAGTCGGCGGATTTCAGTTGGCCATCACACGCGGAGTGACACGCTAACTTTGGTTTCTTAGCGGCATAGGCGATCCGTGGGCCTCCCCTGGTTGCTAACGGCAGCCGTCGTGCTCGCAACCGCAACCTATCTCCATCACACCCGATTTCTCTGCGTTCGCGCAGTACTCACTGCAATACTTACTGCCCTCTTCACGCGGACAATCGCAGGCGGGATGCTTACATTTATTCTCTTCCTGGCTCTCTGCCATGTGAATACTCCTGCTCAACGAATTCAGTAGTTAAATACCATTCCCCATCAACGCACTATTCCGGATCAAGAGGCTACGGCACTGGACGCACAATGATAGTTCTCTGCCGCTCGCCGAGATTCAGGTTCATCGGTCTGTCCAATTGAATCGGATGCTCTTCGCCGTCAATGCTGATGATGAGATTTGAAGATCTGACCGCCGTTTCCACGACAGGGGGGCCGGGAGAAAGCCGCGGAAGTAGATTGGTCGCAACGATACGCCAACTCGAGGGGGCGCAAGTGATGCGAATACCCGGAGTATCCGTTTCTGCCGACTCGTTTACGAGCAGCGCGTCAGCTTTGAACATCCCCTCGCCACAACGAACGCTGGAGCCGTCGTAAAAGGTAACCAGACCGGAAACATAACTATAAGAGAGCGAGCCCACATTTTTTATAACGAGACGGATGTTAGTGACCGGTGTATCAGGCGCGCCATTCAATGCTGTCGTGCGCAGACTTCCCTCCAGTCCCGCAGCGCCGGTACCATCAAAAGCGACGGCCGCTGCAGTTAACGGCACACTTTGCTCTACTCTCTCGGACACCGGTTGTTGGCCGGATGCGCAAATGACACTAAGAGAAATGAATGCCCCACAAATAGCCAGTGATTTGATGCTCACTTCTGCTCTCCTTGACTCAGGTTTGTTGCAGCCTATGCTGTTGCGGTCAATAGAAGCCTGAATTCTAGTGCGGATGCCGTTGACAATCAATCCTGTCAATCTAGATCGGGCGCCACCGGCAGCAAGGCCGCGCCGCGAGGAAGAATGTATCCCTCCAGTTCAGCAGAAAGTTGCGCCAGTGCCGCTGCAAGCGAAGGGACTGGAGTCATGCGCATAAGTCTTACATCATCGTCAGGCAGATCGGAAACTAGCAAAACCCGGTAACGCTCAGCCTTGGTCAGCAGGGACCACGCTGTCTGGCCGTTAACTTCATAAGCCTGCCGCAGCCGGGCCTCAAGAGCACGCGAATCTTTCACTGCAAACCATTTCAAGAAGTCTTGCCTGCCAAAGCCGTCGCTGCATCGGGCTAGCAGGATGATCGTGCCACCTTCCTTGCAGGCACAAGCGGCCATGTCGAGCGTTTTGTGCGCCTGAATGAGATTGATGTCATAGGGCCAGCCGCCGCAGCTGGCGATGATGAGGTCGCGCTTGTCGCCAATACTGCAGGAGTGTTCGGTGAGATACTCCCGGCAGGCAACTCGGTGCGCCTGGCGCCAATGGCCGGCATAGAGACGAACAGCTCGACCGCGGTCATCAACAACACTGTTGACGGCAAATGACGGTTTGATCAATTCAGCGATTCGTTCACAGTCTTCATGGACAGCGTTGCCCTCAAGAAGCGCCGTTCCGACCCCGGCGCGCCGGCCGCCCTTCTCGAAGTCGAGCGCCAGTATGTGCGTTGCTTCGATGGTTTGTGCCGAAGCGAGACCGGGACAGATCGATTTGCGACCGCCGGTAAATCCGGCAAAGTAATGAAAGCCGACGGCGCCTGTGAGTATGACGTGCGAAAACTCTTGCAGCGCCCGATTAAGCTCAATGGGCGTACCCTGAGGCGTCGTTCCCAGCAGCAGCAAACTCTTTGGATCATAAGCGTCATGGTCGATCGTCTTGATTCGTTGCACAATGAAGGGCGTCAGTAATTCCTGCTTTTCTTCAGGAGTAACCGGTCGGTGAATGCCGGTCGCAAAAATGATGGAAACGTCTTGCGGAGCAATACCTGTCTGAATAATTCGACGAACAAGAAGATTGACGATCTGCGCACTGGCTGTGGCACGAGTTGAGTCAGAAACCACAATTAAAACTGACTCATCGGGGCGGAGAATATCTTCGAGCGTGGCGGACTCAATCGGCAAATCAAGGGCCTCGCCGATTTCAACATCTGTTAACGGTTTTTCGTTATGACCTGCGGGCGAAAGCGATTGATAACGACTAACGTCAAAGGCAAAACTGACCTGTTCGCGTCCATAAGCTAATTGTATCTCGGTCATTAGAGACGGTAGCGTTTGACACGTTCCACGAAATCACACTAACAAGACTTCGTGTCGGTTTGGTGTAATTTCGTGGATCGTCGTGGTCGGTCGAAATTGCTCAAACAAGCAAGAAACTGCGGTTAAGCTTCACATCACACACACAAAGGAAAAATGAAATTAGGACCCCACTGGAATCGTCTCATCAGAAACCGTCACACTCCGAAGTTTACGAGACCGCGTTCGATGACCTGTAGTGCCGCAAGATCGGTCTCTCCGGCGGTGCGGGCTTCAGCCAGCCACTTCCGAAGCTGCTGTGCGGCAGCCACCGATGTAATCCGGCAAGCACCTGTAAGGGCCAGGGTCACCAGCGCGTCAGGCGCACCATGAGTGACGAGAGCCGCTTGCAAAGCTGCCTGCTCGCGCAGGTCGAGCGTGAGTAGAAGGTTTATTTCCATGGAGAGATTTCTCCGCAAGTCCTTTGCCAGTTCGGCTGACTGGCGTCATTCGCGTTCGGAGCGAAAGCATGCCGTCCCAGCGTGGCAGAAATGAAATGTCTCATCCTCAAAGTCGGGCGTTTCCATCTGAATCGTCAAATGATCGACACCAAAACGATCGTGCAGTTTTGTACGCAGTTCTTTAAGAAGTTCTGGTTGAGAGATACTGTATGCATGTATCACGTGGGCGCTTAAGGCTTCGCGTCCCGAGGTTATGGTCCAAACATGCAAATCGTGGACGTCATCAACTCCCTCTGTGCGCATAATCGCCTCTTCCACCGCGGCGAGATTAATGTGTGCTGGTGTTCCCTCGAGAAGCACGTTCGTAGCCTCGCGTATTAATCGCCACGAGCTCCAGATTATCAGAACACCGATCAGTGCGCTGAACAGTGGGTCCGCCGTGTACCAGCCGTACAGCGACATGACGGCTCCCGCAGCTATTGCTCCCACTGAGCCGAGGGCGTCGCTAATTACGTGCAGCCACGCGCCACGAATAT
>JBPCIQ010000015.1:0-21179 GCA_051006135.1 Pyrinomonadaceae bacterium
ATATTACTCAACTCACCATTGAGCGCGGTTTTATTGGAGTTAGATGGCAGCATCCGGTCGCTACCGCTCGCGGTTCTGTATTGAGCGTAATCAACAACAAGGCCCCAGAATTAGTTTCAGCACCGCCCTCACTGCTCTGGATCCTATTCTTAGTGGAACCTTTTGGCAGACACCGCGTGTCAAAGTGGATTGCCGAGCCGCCACACAATGTCGCAGCTTGCGCAGTGCCGCCAGCGGCGCGGCCCACCTCAACGACTGGGGGGCGCTTTCGAAGCTGTGAAAGTTCTACAACCGAAAGTTTTCAATCGAAGGAGTATCGTATGATTCTGCGCAAGTTCCTTGGCACAATTTTGTTTGCATTCCTGGTCCTTACTTTTGCAATCAGCAACCAGCAAGTATTCGCTCAGTCCAGCCAGCCTGCTCAGAGAGAAACTAAGGAGGACGAGACTAACCTCGACACGCAACTGTATTTAGTGATCGCAACTAATCAAGAGGTGGACGATGGGAAACTGCCGGCGGCCCTGGATCCCGTGATCAAACAGTTGCGCGCTTCGCTCCCGTTTAAGAATTATCGGCTCGCGGCCACGCTCATTAACCGGGTCAAGAATGACGGACGCTTGAACTTGCAATGGGTAGGAGGGCCTCTCCTCGCCGCTTCAGCTGCCAGCAACAGCACTCCCAGCTTTAACGAATTCCACATTAACAGGGTCAAGCTCGCCACCGACGCCTCTGGCCGAGAAGTAGTGCGGATGGAGGGTTTCAAGTTTGGCGCCAAGATTCCCATTCAGACCGGGACTGCCCTTGCCTCTAACTCGCCCGCCGCGCCCATCATCAATTATGAACCCACCGGGCTAAACACTGACATAAGCATGCGCGAAGGCGAACCCGTGATCGTGGGGACTCTAAACGTTGGACCTTCAGGAGACGCGATTATTCTGGTGATCTCTGCGCGACGGAGCTCGAAACCTTAACGGCTGCTGAAAAGCAAACACGATCCACGAAGCCCCACGAAACTGCACGAATTGGCTGCCTTAATTCGAGTTATTTTGTGGATCGCTTTTCCTGCCTCTATTGCTGCTCACGCCCTTCTCAGCAACCTGCCAGGGGTGACAGTGCACTTAAAAGACCAAAAGCCAAAGACCCAAAACCGCTAAGTGCCTTCTTTCTCTCTGCGCCTTTTGCGTGATGTCTTTGGCTCTGGCACGCAACGCGCTAGGGAATTTCACCTGAGGGGTTCTAAACTAACTGGAAGGTGAGAAAAGAAGCATTGCGATTACTGATTGTAGATGACGAAGAGGCGGCTCGTTATGGCATGCGGCGGGCCCTTAGCACGTTTGGCTATAACGTTTCTGAAGCGGATTCCGCGGAGGCTGCCCGAGCACTGATAAAGCAGCAGGAACCGGACCTAATGCTCCTGGATGTGAATCTTCCGGGCATCAGCGGGCTTGATTTCCTGCGCGAAATGAAGAGTTCGAACGGCAACGGTCCCCTGGTAATCATTGTCACTGCACACGGTTCAGAGCGAATGGCTGTCGAGGCGGTTAAGGCCGGCGCTTACGATTACCTTTCGAAGCCTTTTGAACTGGATGATCTTCGGTTGGTGATCAAAAACGCCGCCGAGACCCTTGAGCTCAGACGGGAGAACTTCTCGCTCCGCCGGCGCATTGAAATAGAAAGATCCCAGCGCGGTGCATTCATCGGCAACTCCCAGGGAATGCAGCGCGTGCGCGCCATGATCGAGAAGGTGGCAGATACGGATGCGACGGTCCTTGTGCGTGGCGAGTCGGGGACTGGTAAGGAACTCGTCGCGCGCGAAATCCACGAAAGAAATAGCGCTCGATGTAACTCGGCCTTCGTTGCAGTTAACTGTGCGGCGTTGCCCTCCGAGCTAATTGAGTCCGAGCTTTTTGGGCACGAAAAGGGCGCATTTACGGGCGCAGCGGCACGTCGTCAGGGCAAATTCGAGCAAGCCAATGGCGGCACACTTTTCCTTGATGAAATCGGCGACATGAGCGCAAACGTTCAGGCGAAACTGCTGCGCGCTTTGGAAGAGAGACGAATTGAAAGACTGGGCGGCAATGAATCAATCCCCGTTGACGTTCGGATTGTAAGTGCCACACACCGGCCCCTTGAGCAGGAGATTGCTGCCGGTAATTTTCGCGCGGACCTGTTTTATCGACTACAAGTAGTAACCATCGAAATTCCACCTCTGCGAGATCGCCGGGAAGACATCCCATTGCTCGCCGGGACTTTCGCGCGGGCGGCGGCGGAGCGTTACGAACTACCCGTTCGACCCATCGCACAAAGTGCACTTCGCCGGCTGGTCGAGTATGAGTGGCCGGGAAATGTTCGGGAGTTGAAGAATACGATGGATCGGGCCGTAATCTTGGCAGAAGGTGACGAACTCGAGGGTCACGATCTACCTGGTGAGATAACCTCCGGACTGCAGCGAGCCCCAGGGGAAGCAACCGCTGCTGATGAGAATGGACTTAAGGTGCCTTTCACAGCCGACTTTCGCGAGGATCGGCGGGAGTTTGAGCGACGTTACATCAGCAGGTGTCTCGAGCACACGCAGGGGAACGTGACCCGTGCAGCCGAGATTCTGGGAATGCACCGGCAGTCTCTGCAGCATAAACTACGACAACTTGGTCTCGGCCGACGCTACGTCTCAGTCTCCTCAGACCCGCAAGATATTTCCGACAACTGAAAGATGAAGATCACTTTCTTGAAACCCCTCAGGACGGCGCATTGCCTATAAAGTTCTACAGCTACGGTCCTCATTAATGATTATTGCGAACAGCCGGCAGGTCCATGAAGTTGCTGCCCTAGTGATTTCTGGCGGCGGTGTAATCGCCTTCCGTACCGATACGTTCTACGGGCTCGGCGCGAACCCGCTGAACCCTCTCGCCGTCGGCCGTATTAGAAAGCTCAAGAGCAGAGAAGAGTTTAAGCCAATACTTCTGCTGGTTTCCGATGAGCACCAAGTCGACCGGTTCATTGCTGAGCGCTCGCCGGTTTTCGCCGCTTGCTCCAGGCGTTTTTGGCCGGGACCGCTGACGATCGTCGGCAAAGCAGTTGACGAATTACCGGGAGAGTTGACCGCTGGGAGTGGAACTATCGGCATTCGCTTGCCGGATGATCAAAGCGTTCGTGGTCTTGTAAGGGCGTGCGGCGGGGCGTTAACGGCCACCAGTGCGAACGTGTCAGGCCGGCTATCGGCGCGCACGGCGGCAGAAGTTGCAGCTTATTTTTCAGAGAGAATTGATTTGATTGTTGATGGCGGCGAGGTCACGGCGACGCTTCCTTCAACTGTGTTGGATTTGAGTAAACCAGAACCGCGATTACTACGCGAGGGAGCGATTGTGCGCGCGGATTTAAATGAGTTCTTGGGAGGAATGGGGTTGTCCCTGTAGAGTTACTGGATGGTCAGGTTCCGTACGAAGCCCCAATCGCCGCTGGCATCAACCTGAATATTTCCCACGTTCTTCCGCGCAATCACCATGTTCGCTTGATACCACAAGGGAAAAACGGGCAGTTCGCGGCTGACGATCTCCTGGATGCGTGCGTAGAGTGGTTTAGCCTTCTCATGGTCCCAGGTATTCGCAGCTTCTTCCAGCAGAGCATCGAGTTCCTTGTTGCTGTAACGACTCCGATTTCTTGAGGCCCGCGTTTCGGTTGGTATCTCTGAAGTAGCAAAGAGGTCCTTGTAGAAGAGGGGATCCTGATTGCCTCCCACCCACTGGCCATATGCGATTTGAAAATGGCCGCGTCGCAATTCATCAAAATGGGTATTGGTTTCCGCAGCTTCGATTGAGGCGGCTACGCCAATGTCCTTCAGATAGTTTTGGATTACCCCCGCATACTGGCGCGCCTGGGCGCTGCTGCCAGATACTCTGTAGACCAGTGGCTGGGAAAATCGCGTTTGTGGGCCATCTCCATCCGGGTCTCGGTAGCCTGCTTCATCAAGTAGTTTTTTGGACATGGCAGGATTGTAGGAATAGGTTTGGCCCGGCGAGTATGCCCATGATGCTTCAGGCAGGATCGAATGGGCGATCGTTCCCTGGCCTAAAAGAAGAGCGCTGATCATCTTCTCTCGATCAATGGCATAACCAATCGCTTGTCTCACGCGCGCGTTGTCCAGAGGAGGCGCTGACGCATTGAAAGTCAATAGCACAAGATTAGAGCCGGTAAATTGCTGCACGTTGAGGTTCGGGTTTTCCCCAAGCTGCTTGATCGCGTCTGGCAGAAGGCTCGTGGGCAAAGGCGCAATGTCTACGCGGCCGGATTGAAGCTCAGCCTGCAGCGCATTGGTGTCGCTGATTACTCTCACGCGCAGCGCCGGAATCGTCGGCGCTCCTTGCCAGTAGCCGGCGTTGGCTTCCAGATCAACTACCCCTTGAGAACTATCGTAGCTCAGAAACTTGAACGGCCCGGATCCCAGTGGATGGTCCTTCTGAACTGCGTAACTGTCTTTAGGGATGATCGAAACGGGGACGAGGTTCGTTAGCAATCCCACCCAGGGTTTTGTCAGCGTTACTACCACAGTCCTGGGATCAGGAGCTGTTACGCTGGTTATGTAGCTCTTCTTATTCGCTCCAGAACCTTCATAAAAACTTGCGGACTTTGCGAAGTTACTGGAAAAGACAGTATCAAGGGTGTATTTCGCGTCGGCCGATGTGAGCGGTCGCCCGTCATGAAACTTCACTCCTTCCTGTAACGTGAAAGTGTAAGTAAGCCCATCGTCAGAACGCTGTATGTTACTTGCCAATTCGCCCACGTAATCAAACTTCTCGTTCTTTTTCACGAGGGAATTAAACATCAATGCGCGCACTCGCTCGCTTGCTGCGTCAACAGAAGGCGAGCCGATTGGATCGATAGTGCGGATGTTGTCACCGAGTGCTATTACAAACGTGCTGCTTCTTTTTCTGCACCCTGCCGGCGCTGTGGTAATAATGAGAGCCAACAGAAGCAGGCAACTAACTCGGTAGGACCTCAATTGATGGCACCTCCGTATCTGTAGTTGAGCTTCTCATTAAGTTGAGCGGTCTCCTCGGAGAGCGACTGAAACCGTTTGAGATCAAGCGATGGTGGAGGTTTGATTGTTCCCTTGAGTGCTGCAATGCGCTTTAGTGATCCCTTGATACGATCTTTCGGAAGCTTTCCGTCCTGAGCCGCCTGTAGGAGGGCCTGATAACCACGTCTGATTACGTCAGGGTGCGCACAGATCAACATCATATCTTCGCCCGCAAGAAAGGCCCGAATCGCCGCCGCATCAATATCGCAGTGTCTGGCGATCGCACCCATCTCGAGGTCGTCGGTAACCACCAGGTGCTGATAGCCAAGTTCTTCGCGCAATAGAGTGGTGACAATGTTGTAACTTAAGGAAGCCGGCTCAAGCAGTCCGCCCGTAATTTCCTTCCGGATGTCGATGTTTGGAAAACCACCGTGGCTGACCATGACACAGCGAACCCGGTCGTCTTTACGCTGGAAGAGCTCGATGTAAGGAGCCAGATCCTGCGCAATAAGATCGTCACGCGAGAGTTGGACCAGCGGCATCTGCTCGTGTGAGTCAACTTCGCCGGCGCCAATCCCGGGAAAGTGTTTGAGACATCCGGTTATTCCCGTTTCCTGCAAGCCTCGCAAGTAAACGGTCGTGTAACCGAGCACTTCGCCCGGTGAGCGACCAAAGGATCGTGAGTAAAGACCATTGGAAAGAAGATCGCGCTCGTCGGTCATGATTGACATCACGGGTGCGAAATTCATGTTGAAGCCGAGCATTCGGAGCACTTCACCTGAGACGTGCCCAAGCGCGCGCGCGGCCGCAAGGTCGCCATGCTGGCGAATTGTCCTGGCCGAGGGCATGGGAGTGAAGATTTTTCGTAACCGGTCGACCAGCCCGCCCTCCTGGTCGATGCCAAACAGGGGTGCAGTCGGCAGCAGTTCCCGTACGCCATCAAGCAAATCTCTCAACTGCTGGGGGCCGGCAACGTTGCGGCCAAAAATTATTACGCCACCCGGTTTGACTTCACTGAGCAATTCACGCGCTTCAGAGTCAAGTTCGGTGCCGGGAAGTCCGATGTAGAAGAATTGTCCGACTTGTTGTTCCAGGGGAAGGGCGTAAAGAGAATCCGATGACATTATGTGTTTGCGGGCAGTGATGTTTCCTTAGACAGCAGGTCAGTAGAGTGTAGCATGAGTGGGACGGCCCCGAGCGCAGCGAAGCGAAGGGCTAGAATTAGAGCGATAGCGGATGGTGCTGTGAATCTCCTGCCTTGACGTGTTAGCTGAAGCTCGCTCCCAAAAGTTTCCAATTGTAGGGCGTCCCTCCGTCCCTGGGCGCCCAGTTTGCGTAACACGCATCCTTCGACGTCGGCCTTTCTCCTGTAACGAGAGGTGCCCACGGAGGGACACCCCTACAACATTCGAGCATTTGACGTGCTTGATTAACTGATGGGCTTGTGGCAGGGAATGCAGTCCTGTGCACCGGGAATCTTACCCTTCAAAACAGGTCTCGCCGCAATTGCCTTGTCGTGACAGACGTTGCAATTGGTGTGATAGGAAAACTCGTTGGTCAACTTCGTGGGCGCGGTCTTACCAGGATAGGTAAGGACCGGCATGGTGGCGCTGTCGTCGTCTATTTGCAGATGGCAAGAGCGGCAGGACTTGACGGGCTTGGCCTCCGCAGGTACCAACGCCGCTGTGGTCAGGACCACGTCGCGTTCAGACGTTACTAGCGGGGGCTTTAGCGCCGCTTTCGGCTGGTCGGTGTGATGGCATTCCTCGCAGGGGATCACGGTCTTGCCGTCGATGCTGTAGTTCTTGAGCGTGTGAGCCTCGTGATTGAAAGCAACCTCGCCATACTTATCGGACTGGCTGTCCTTCCCGAGAGTAAATTGCTTTGGTTGCACCTTACTCTCACGCGGAACATCCTGCGGCGCGGTAAACGCTAGACTATTACCGACAATAACTCCCGCGACAGATCCTAACGCCACGATCACCATTAATAATATTTTCATTGCCTACCTCTAAGCTTGATCTTTAAGGAGCGCCATGAATAGTTGGGGAGGAAATCTCAAGGCAGCCCATCTTAATTAGCCGATGCGAACAAGTCAATCCCGGGGAATTCGGATTTCGGATTTCGGATTTGAGAACCGATTAGCCGCGGATCAACGCGGATGACGCGAATCTGAAAAAGCCTCCATTGATTGATCTGCTCTCTTTAATGTTTTATGAAACTGATTTGCATGCGGTCTTTCTCAGATCCGCGTTTATCCGCGCAAATCCGCGGCTGATTTCTGTGGTCTGCAACATCCGAAATGCGAAATTCCCATTCCGAAATTCTTTAGAGCAGCTTTTTTTCGAGTTCCAGCAAGAGTTCCTTAGCTTGTTCAGGTGAGAGGGTTTCAGCTCTTGCGCCGCGTAGCTGCTCAATTATCTTTTGATTCGCCAAGTCGAACAGGGAGACTTGCGAGGCCAACTTGCGCCGTCCGGCTCGCACGACCGCCGCCGACAACGCGTCGCCCGTGGGGTTTGCAGATCCCACGGATTCCACGGGACCCTGGCTTGACGAGACCGAGGTTCCGGCAGCGGCGCTCGCGCTCGAAGCAACAACGTCCGCAGCGGCGAATCGCGCGTGTTGTTCCGTAATTTGATCCGCTTCCGCAAACACATCCAATTCATAACGCTCAAGTCGGGCCAGCACTTCACGTGCGTTCGCCAGCACCGCGGGCGGCAGTCCTGCCAGGCGCGCGACCTCAATGCCGTATGACTTCGACGCGCGACCACGCTCGAGGCGGTGGAGGAAGACCACTTCGCCTTCTCGTTCGGCGGCGGTGATCTGATAATTCTGACCACCGGCCAGTCGCTCAGCCAGTTCGGTCAACTCGTGGTAGTGCGTCGCGAACAAGGTCTTTGCAGCATGCTCCGCGGAATCGTGAAGATACTCTGCAACGGCCCAGGCAATTGAAAGTCCGTCAAAAGTGGCAGTACCTCTGCCAATTTCGTCAAGCAGCACAAGCGAGCGCGGCGTGGCGCTGTGCAGAATCGCCGCCGTTTCGGTCATCTCAACCATGAAGGTCGAACGACCGCGGGTAAGATCGTCAGACGCCCCAACCCGGGTCCAGATACGATCCAGCAAAGGCAAACGCGCTCTCTCCGCCGGAACAAACCCACCCATCTGAGCCAGCAGACAAATGATCGCGGTCTGTCGTAGCACCGTACTCTTCCCTCCCATGTTTGGACCGGTGATGATCAGCAACCGGTCGGTAGAGTTGTTCAGGTAAAGACTGTTGGGAATGAACGGATTCTCATTGAACACCTCGATCACGGGATGGCGACCCTGAACAATTTCAATTTCGTCGCCATCATGCATGAGCGGCCGCACAAAACGACGGCGGACGGCAGTTTCGGCTAAACCCGCGACAGCGTCCAGCGCCGCCAGCGCGCGCGCGGTGGCCTGTATCCGTTTAGTCTCGGCGGCCACCTGGCGACACAAGTCATTAAAGAGTTCGGTTTCAAGTTGGATGATGCGCTCTTCGGCCCCAAGTACTTTCTTTTCCCAATCCTTCAACTCCGGCGTGGTATATCGCTCAGCGTTCGCAAGCGTCTGACGTCGTTCGTAGTTGGCCGGCACTCGCGCTGCGTTTGCCTTAGAGACTTCAATGTAATAGCCGAACACTCCGTTGTACCTGATGCGGAGATTGCCGATACCGCTGCGAGTTCTTTCGGTTGCCTCGAGCGTGGCGATCGTCTGTTTGGCATTGCGGCTCGTAGAGCGCAGATCATCCAGCTCGGGTGAGTAGCCGTCGCGAATTGCATCGCCGTCACCAAGCTTCACTGGTGGATCTTCGCTAAGCGCTTTGGCGATTAGTGACCGAACATCAGGCAATTCGTCTGTGCTCTCGGACAGAACCTGCAATAGAGACGATTGCGTGTCGGCGAGTAGCTCATGTACGCCGGGCACCTGGTTAAGCGACCGCATCATGGCGTTCACGTCGCGCGGCGTGGCAGAGCCAAGGTTGATTCGTCCCGTGAGGCGTTCAAGATCGGAAACGTCCTTCAGCAGCGCTCGGAGTTGGTCCCTCTTCGGGTGTGACGCGCGGAGATCCTCTACCGCTGAGAGACGCGCCTCCACCTCTCCGCGTCGCACTGAAGGACGCAGTAGCCAGGAACGTAACAGACGCCCCCCCATCCCCGTGACCGTTTCGTCAATCACATCCAGAAGGGAGCGACCGGTGGCGCCGGCCAACGATTCGACAAGCTCCAGGTTCCGCACCGTTACGCCATCGAGAATCAGGTGGTCCTGTGGCTCAAAATACACAAGATCGGTAACGTGGGCCGCAGCGGCGCGCTGTGTTTCCTGAACGTAACGCAAACAAGCTCCGGCAGCTCTCACTGCCTCGTGCTTGCGCTCGATGCCGTATCCCTCAAGCGAAGCGACGCCAAACTGTTTTCGTAATAGCTCCGCGCAATCGCCTTTTTGCCAGAGCCAATCTTCGAGCGGCGTTAGAGTAGCTTCGATCGGCAGGTCGTTTGCGGAGCCGGGTCCGGATTGAAACTGCTCCGGTGTTTTGGAGTCGTTACCTGAATTGGACCTCGCCGACAGCGGCAAAGGGACTGTTTGAACCTTCCCGGAAAAGCCGCTCTTGATAAGCGGAGCCAGCGAGGCAGGGAAGAGCAGCTCGCGGGGTGCATAACTTTCCAGGTCAGCGCGAATTCTTTCCCAGGCATCGCGGCCACTTTCCTGTGTCGCGCGAAACTCGCCTGTCGAGATATCTATAAAAGCAGCACCGATGCTCTCTCCGGCGCTGCATACGGCCGCGAGAAATACTGACTCACGCGTTTCGAGCAACTGCGGATCGATCGGTGTGCCTGGTGTGACAACTCGCACAACTTCGCGTCTTACCAGTTTTTTCGTCTTCGACGCGTCTTCAGTCTGTTCACATATGGCAACGCGAAAGCCGCGCCGCACGAGGCGGGCAATGTAGCTGGCAGCGGAGTGATGCGGCACGCCACACATCGGTATCGGATCGCCTCGTTCCTTGTGGCGCGCGGTGAGCGTGATCTGCAGCTCTCGTGCCCCCACGACGGCGTCCTCGAAGAAGAGCTCATAAAAATCGCCGAGGCGAAAAAAGAGCAGCGTTCCCGGGTGCTGCTGCTTCAATTCCTGATATTGACGCAGCATTGGCGTTGAATTCGGCATATAGATGGGGTCAGTGAGAAAGTGAGCGTGAATGGTAAACAGTAAACACTAAACTGTAAACTGAGAACTGTACCACTACCCACTCCAGGAATTAGCTTGACAGGAATTATCGATGGAATTAGGCTCTGGAGCGCACTCATTCACTTTGCTTGATCTTGCCTCTTTGGTTGTTTTTCAAAGCGAAGCCGATCGTGGGCTAACCGCTAACTAATAGTTCCAAGCAGAGCCGAGGAGAAAAGGCGGGGCGGAGAAAACGCCGCTTTAAGTTCTTTTAACCCGCCAAATGTTCTTGCGGCCAGTTCAATAACAGATCCTGAGGTGTATTAGGTCCACCTCCCGCCGCATTTCACTCTTAAAAGAGATAAATGTTTCCCCAGAAGAGCCAAATCAGCACACCAGCAGATTCAAAAACCTACCCTTTAGGCGAGAAGGGCGAACATTTCAATCATGCTCAGGCTATGGCTCTTGTAGCGTTGAGCCACTCACCCGTGGAACAACGACTCTATGCCGCCATGCTTGCCGCGATTAATGAAGGAGGAAAACCCGCAGAAGCGTTCAGCGCTCGTCGGCTGATGATGCTCACCAGCATTCGTAGTCTGAGTACTATTCGGCGGGGACTCGAAGGCCTGCTGTCAAAGTGGAGCATTGAGCGTGAGGAAAAGGTGGCTGGCAACAGTGATAGAGGCGTGCGCGAGGCCGGAGCCGCATATCGGGTCTATCCGCCCCACGAAGTGATTGGGCGACGCAACGAAAGAGGCTTCATCTCTTTTACAAAGGGCATTGCTAGCCAGGAGTTGAACTATTCGTTCGAGCGGGCAATCAGCAAAGTTGTCGAGAACCGGACTCTAAGTCGGCGCGAGGCACAAGTCGCCCTCTGCTGCGTAGAAGGATTGACTAACGCGGAGATTGGCAGTCGTCTGCAGGTTACTGAGCAGACGGTGAAATTCCATCTGCGTCATGTTTTCATCAAGTTTGGTGTGAGAAGACGAGCGGAACTGATCTCGAGATTATTGATGTGAAGAGAATTGCGAATTTCGGATTTCGAACTTCGGATTTTGCAGGCTCCCGCTTTTGCAATTTCGAAATCCGAAATTCGCAATCCGAAATTCTGGGACTCTTTGACAACCTGCTGCTGCCTCGCAAGAGAGGCTTCCCCACGGGGTACTGTGTGTGGCCACCTTCTGAGTCCGAATCCGGAGAACACGCAAGGGCAGAGGTGTATGCAACCGCGGACAAGGAAAGATGACTACAAAAAAGGACAAGAAAAAACGAAAGAAGAAGAAAACCGCGCTCGTCATTTGCCGCGATCGTAAGGAGTTTTGGACCACGCAAACACAGTTTTGGCAGTGGGTGAGAGAAGGGGTTGTCGTTAAAACAGATGATCAGCCGCTAACCGGAACTTTCCGGCGAGAACACGAAGAGTTGTTGGTTTTGTTGAGTAATACCGTGCTAAACCTCGCGCATCCTAATCACATGCGCGAAGCGTTACTGTCCCGGAGAATGGGCTTGCCGGGGAAGTGAACACGGAAAAAGGGACCGTAAACCGGGATTCGGAAATCGTCACTAAGCTCACCTCAATAACGTAGGAATGCCCGTGGCTCTAGCTCGAGGAACCATTCATCGGTTCCCGTTCACGGTTTTTGGTTCACTGTTCACGTTTAACGTTCTCGACAGGAGTTATAGAATATGTTGAATAAGAGTCTCCTCGTTATCCTCTTCGGGATTGGGTTGGCAAGTTTGCAACCAGCACAGGCTCAACAAACCCAACCCCCCAATGACTCAGGCGCTGACAGGGCAGCCACAGTTCAGTTAACTGGAAACACGCCTGCTACGGCTTCCGATAACGACGCTCGTTATCGAATTGGTCCCGGCGACGTGCTCGACATCCGGGTGTTTAACCGGGCGAACCTGTCGCGCGAAGCCGTGCGGGTTGAGGGCAATGGCATGATTCGCATGCCGCTGATCGATAGAGAGATTCTGGCGGCTTGCCAGACTGAGGGCGAACTGGCAAAAGAGATCACAACCCGCTACACGAAGTTTTATCGCAATCCGCAGGTGGATGTCTTCATCAAGGAGTATCACTCGAAACAGGTGGCAATCATTGGCGCTGTAAACGATCAGGGCCGCTTTGAGTTACAGCGGCGCGTTCGTTTGCTGGAGTTGCTTAGTTATGCCAAAGGTCCCTCGGAAAGGGCCGGGCAAACAATCAATATCGTTCATGCGCCGCCGGCTTTGCCTTGCCAAAAACCGGAAACGGGAAATGAGGACCTGGGAGCTATTTCCAGTTACCGATTAAGCGAAACTCTGACAGGAAACCCCCGCGCGAATCCTTATCTGGAGTCCGGCGACATCATCACACTGCCCGAAGCCGACCAGGTATACGTAGTGGGCAACGTCAATACGCCGCTGACGATTCCCTTAAGAGAGCCGATCACTTTGTCGCGCGCCATTGCCATGGCGGGCGGTCTCAAACAAGACAGCAAAAAGGACAAAGTGCGGGTCGTGAGGCAGGAACCTGGCAGCCAAACAAAAAGGGAGATTGTGGTTGACTTGTCAGCGATCGAAAAGAGGCGTGCGGACGATCTCGCGCTCCTTCCGAATGATATTATCGACGTCCCGACGTCAGCCGGAAAGAGCCTCTTGCGAAGCCTGCTCGGCACAGTGGCCCCGGCGGTTTCGCAACTCCCCGTCCGCGTGATTCCCTGAACATTGCCGATTTCGGATTGCGGATTTCGAATTTTCAATTTCCGATTTACCGATGGACAAGTTTTGAATTAGGGAATGAGGACGATGGTCGCGATCTTTACCAGTATTGGGAACAGTATTAAAACTAATCACTCTCACGCTTAATGATATGCAAAAATCCGAAATTCCCATTCGTGAACTGACAAAAAGAGAGCCGGAAATAACTGCGATTGAACCGATCCAGGCCCTGGGTCAAGCTCATTCTTACAACTACGGCGTAGATACCAATACTGAACCGCAGATTCACCTCCTCGACTACTGGCACGCAATCAAGAAGCGTCTGTGGCTGGTAATCAGCATAGTTGTGTTGATCACGACGCTTTCCATTATTTACGTGGCGCGTAAACCCGATATTTACCAGGCTGAGGCGCGCGTGCAGGTCGATCTTGAGAACAACGCGGCGTTGCTGGGCAAGACTCCTTATGTCATTAGCCCGTCCAATGATCCGGTCTACTTCAATACGCAGCTTCAGATTCTCACCAGCCCCGGACTGCTCAGGCGCGTAGTAAAGACCCTCGACCTCGAACACAATCCCGATTTCTTTAAGGCTAACTCAACCCAGAACCGATCCACCTGGCAGACGATCCGGCGAATGGCAGGTTTTGGCGGCAGTAGCAAAGACGACCAAACAAGAAAACTCCAGGACGAGTTACCGTTGAGAACAACTATCGCCGCTCCCAGTTCGCGCGAGGACCTCGTCGAGGCAAAGCAACTGTCGCGCTACGTAAGCGGGATTCTGGGAGGCTTGAAAGTGGATCCGGTGAAAGAGAACCGCGGCTATTTCAAAGAGACGCGGTTGATCGACATCAGCTTTATTCATACAGATCCACAGGTTGCGGCAAAAGTGGTTAACGCCATCGCCGAGACCTACGTGTTCTCGAATCTTGAGAAAAAGACCGAAACAAATACAACTACCGCCGATTTCCTGGTTAAGCGCATTGCCGAACTGCAGCAAAAGGTGCGCGCCGATGAAGAACGTCTGGTCAACTATGCGAAGAACAATCAGATCATCTCGCTCGACGCAAATCAAAATACTGTAGTGGAGCGGCTCGCCGGACTGAACCGGCAATTGCTCGAGGCCGAGAACGAACGCATATCCGCCGAAGCCGCGTATAACGCTGCAAAGACTCCCGGCAAGGCGAACGCGCTCGTTGAGGGTGATGTGAGTCAGGGCGCCGCGGAAGCAAAACTTGCCGATCTGCGTCAGAAGCGAGCGCTACTGCTGGTTGAGGCGACGGAAGAAGCGCCCGAAGTCAAAGAGCTGGAACCGCAGATTGCCGAGCTCGAACGGCAGGTCAAGGAGATGCAGGGTCGTAGAAGCACGACCCTTCTGACTAATCGGGAAACGCAGTACCGCCAGACCCTCGGTCGCGAGCAGGCGCTCCGCAAATCATTCGAGGAGCAGCGCTCTGAGACCCTCACGCAAAACGAGGCGGCCATCAACTACCGCATCATCCAGCAGGAGATTGAAACGAACAAGAGCTTGCTCGATAACTTACTACAACGCTCTAAAGAGAACGACGTTGTGATGGCCGGCAGGCCCAACAATATCTCGATTATCGACTACGCCATTACCCCTGATGGTCCCATTGGACCAAACCGGATAAGAATGGTCTTTATTGCCTTATTCCTTTCCCTGGGCTTAGGAATTGGCTTCGTACTATTTCTCGAATATCTTGACGATACCGTCCATACCACTGAGGAAGTGGAGGGCCTCTTGCACCTGCCGGCTATGGCTGTAATTCCATCGATTGGAGGTTCGACGCGCGCCCGCATTCTGGGCGGTACCAGCGCTTTGCAGAAGCGCAATGGGCATCTATCAACGAATCCCGAGTTGCTGATCAATGTGGATAGCAACTCCCCGCTCGCTGAATCCTACCGTCATCTGCGTACTTCTGTGCTGCTTTCCACGGCGGGCCGCGCGCCAAGATCGTTGCTGGTAACTTCCAGCTTGCCCGGTGAAGGAAAAACCACCACCGCGGTAAATACCGCTATTAGTCTTGCGCAAACCGGTGCCAGTGTTGTGATTGTGGACGCCGACATGCGGCGTCCACGTCTGAGAACCATCTTCGGCCTGCGCGATCGCGCAGGTTTGAGTTCAATCCTGTCCAGCGATATGTCCGAATCCCAAATGCTTGCCATGGTCGCCCAGGAAGAAACCACTGGTCTTCACCTCCTGACGTCCGGGCCCATACCGCCAAACCCCGCGGAGCTGCTCGGCTCAAATCAGATGCGGCGCTTATTGGACACCTTGCAGGCGAACTTCACTCACGTAATAGTCGATTCACCGCCAATCAGTTCATTTACGGACGGCGTTCTGATCTCGTCGATGGTCGATGGCGTCTTGTTGGTGGTGCACGGTGGAAAGAGCTCGCGGCATATCGTGAAGCGTTCGAACCAATTGTTGAGGGACATCGGCGCGAAGGTCTTTGGCGTAGTGCTGAACAACATCAATCTGCAACCGCATGATTACTACTACTACCATCATTACTACGGCCAGAAAGATTACCAGTCAAACTCCAATGAAGAGGCCGACGGCGAGCGTGCCGCATCTGGCTAGAATGGAATTTTGAATTTCGGATTTCGAATTTAGTCAACGAAAGAAGCTTGGGTCTTTCTGTAGCTTTAACCTTGGTCCAGCAGAAAATCCGAAGTCCGAAATTCTTTAATTCAACCGTGGCCATTAGACAATCCGAAGTCCGAAATCCGAAATTCGAAATTCCTGAGATCATTCTCATTCGCCCGGCCAGTAGTTGGACCAACATCGGGCTGAAGGAGCTGTGGGAATATCGGGAGCTGCTCTATTTCCTGACCTGGCGCGACGTAAAGGTTCGTTATAAGCAGACCGCACTGGGCGCTCTCTGGGCGATCATTCAGCCTTTTCTCCTGATGGTCGTATTCAGTCTCTTCTTTGGCCGTCTTGCGGGAGTTCCCTCAGATGGCATTCCTTATCCGATCTTTACCTTCTGCGCCCTTTTGCCGTGGCAGCTGTTTGCACATGCGCTCGCGGAATCGAGCAATAGCCTGGTAGCGAACGAGCGTTTAATCACCAAGGTCTATTTCCCGCGCCTGGTTGTGCCTATTGCTGCCGTGCTGGGAGGTCTGGTGGATTTTGCGGTCGCTTTTGTAATTCTGCTGGGTATGATGGCTTACTACCAAATTGTGCCCACCTGGGCAGTCGTTACTCTACCGGCCTTCATTCTGCTCGCGATCATGACTGCGCTCGGCGTCGGGCTCTGGCTATCGACGCTCAACGTGCAATATCGCGACGTGCGTTACACCCTAACCTTTCTGATTCAGATTTGGTTGTTTGTGACGCCGGTTGTTTATCCCAGCTCAATCATTCCCGAGACGTGGCGGCCGCTCTATGGCTTGAACCCCATGGCCGGTGTGGTCGAAGGATTTCGCTGGGCGCTCCTGGGCAAGGATGAACCGCCGGGTGCCCTGCTTGCGGTATCTGTTGTGATGGTGATTCTGATTCTAATCGGAGGTCTCTACTATTTTCGTCGCATGGAGCAGGAGTTTGCGGATGTCGTCTAAAAACAGAGGTCAGAGATCAGAGGTCAGAGATCAGAGGTCAGAGATCAGAAGTCAGCAACGCTATGCAGATAAAATCAGCGAAAGACTTGGTGGTTTACCGGAAAGCATATGAACTCGCAATGAAGGTGTTTGAACTGAGCAAACGCTTTCCGCCTGAGGAGAGATTTGCACTCACCAGTCAAATTCGTCGATCATCCCGTTCAGTATGTTTGAACCTGCGAGAGGCTTGGGCGAAGCGCAGATACGAAGGACACTTTATTAGCAAGCTGACTGATTGTGATGGCGAAAATAGTGAAACCGATTCTTCGCTCGATTTCGCTAAGGACTGTTGTTACATAACACCGAACGAACATGCTGAGCTCGTTGCTTCTTGTCAGGAAATCGGCAAAATGCTTGGAAGCATGATCAAGAATCCAGACGGGTTCCTAGTCTCCACTCGCTGAGTGGTCGAACTCGAGTGCTGACTTCTGATCTCTGACTTCTGACCTCTCTTTTCTTCTATGACTCACACCGCCATTAGCTGCCAGGGCTTGAGCAAGCAATACCAAATTGGCGAGCGCGAGAGCTATAAAGCCCTACGCGACGTGATTACTGACACCGCCGCCGCACCCTTCCGCCGTCTCCGCTCCGCAATGCGCAATGGCAACGGCACTTTTGCTTCAGAATCCCTGGCGACTAGTGGTTCTTCAATCCGAAATTCGAAATCCGAAATCCGCAATTCTTTCTGGGCCCTTGAGGACGTGACGTTTGACGTTAAGCGCGGTGAAGTGGTTGGGATCATCGGCCGCAACGGAGCCGGGAAAAGCACGCTGCTCAAAATCCTCTCCCGCATCACCAAGCCGACGCGAGGGCAGGCGGAAATTCATGGGCGCGTGAACTCACTGTTGGAAGTTGGCACCGGCTTTCATCCCGAACTTACCGGCCGCGAGAATATCTATCTCAATGGCGCGATTCTGGGGATGCGAAAGGTTGAGATTGATCGAAAGTTTGACGACATCGTCGCCTTTGCGGAGGTGGAAAAGTTCATCGACACCCCTGTGAAGCGTTACTCAAGCGGCATGTATGTCCGACTTGCCTTCGCTGTGGCCGCGCACATGGAGCCGGAGATACTCATTATTGATGAAGTACTTGCGGTCGGAGATGCCGCCTTTCAGAAGAAGTGTCTGGGTAAGATCGGTGAAGCTGCCGAGCGAGGGCGCACGGTTTTGTTCGTCAGTCACAACATGCAGGCAATTGCCCAGTTGACTGATAGATGCATTCTGTTATCCGACGGAAAGACTTGCTTCGATGGTAATACTTCTGAAGCAGTCGCCTTATACCTCGACGAAGAGAAGAAGGCTTCGGGTTCCGATAGTTATTACACCGCGCCGGAGGACAAGGTCGGCAATCATCTGGCCTGGGCACGTGTGAATACCTCGCATGGAAGTGGTGTGCATCACTGGGGAGAGCCGATCAGCTTCGAGTTTGGCCTCCGCATTGTTAATCCTCAGGAGAGCTTGTGCTTTTCATTTAACGTGAAGAACAGTCACCAACATAATGCCTGCTACTTCTGGCTATTTGATTCGGAGACAAGTTTCGGCAGAGAGGCAGGGACGTTTGTTCTGAAATGCGAGGTTCCCAAGTTTCGCTTGTACATGGGCAGCTATACCGTCGCCGCCTGGTTATCGGACCGCCGCGGTAACACCTACTTTGAGGTTGTCAGACGCATCTGTCCGTTTGAAGTAAGTATGAGGACCTTGACCCGCGAAGAGTATGACTGGGCGCCCGAACTCTCCACATATTTAGAAGACGGCTCCTGGGCTCCCGTCCAATTCATTAGTGAGGATGAGGATTGCATTCCAACTATCTCCGAGACCGGATCTCACGCCAGTTGATAGCTGAGAGTTATAGCTCTTCAGGTCCTTACCGAATTCGCTCTGGATTCCACGAAATGAGGATCGCCTTTGTCTCGACCCAGTCTGGCTACGCTTGGGGAGGAGCCGAGGAACTCTGGAGCCAGGCGGCTCTGCGTTTGCGCGAAACTCAGCACGACGTTGCTGCCTCGGTGCTTTACTGGCCGCAGCTGTCCCCCAGAGTAACTGCATTAGCTGAGCAGGGAATTGGGGTTTGGGTGCGAAGGTCCCCGTCGAGCAGTTTATCGGCCCGCGTGTGGCGCAAACTTGCACCCAAACCAGCTCTGGATTATGAGTGGCTGCGAAAATTTCGTCCGAATCTCGTGGTCATTTCGCAAGGTGGCAACTCGGATGGTCTGGAATGGATGAAATTCTGCCGGGACGAAGGTATGCCGTTCGTAGCAATTCTGCATTGCAATGCGAATGGTTGTGGCCCAGGGATGAGTTGGCCGGAGAATTGGCAGCGGCGTACCAGGCAGCGCAGAAGGTGTTCTTTGTTTCCCGCAAGAACCTGGAGTTGCTCGAGCGTCAATTAGGCACGACTCTTGAACGCTCAGATTGTCAGAAGTCCGTTTAATGTATCACCGGATTCGCCGCCCCTATGGCCGCCCGTGAAAGAAACCTGGAATTTGGCATGCGTTGCACGATTGGAGCCGGCAGCCAAGAGTCAGGATTTGTTGTTCCAGGTATTAGCCCTCCCACAATGGCGCGATCGTCCCTTGCAGATCAAACTTTACGGCTCCGGACCATGCGAACGCAGCCTGCGGCAACTGGCAGCGCGGTTGCAGCCGCTTGATTCAATTGACTTAAAGTCTCCAAAGTTCCAGGACGAACCGGTGAGAGCCTTCAATCTTTACTGTGTGCGCGGACCGGCATTGCAGGTATTGGAGGGCTAAGTGGTGGCCGCCAAGAGTGGATTCATCTTTTTTGTCACGCATCTTGTCCCTTACCCACCCGTACGAGGTATTGAGTTAAGAATGTTTAAGTTGCTGTCGTGGTTACGTGCCGAAGGCTATCGCGTAATCCTTATGCTTCCGGTCGAGTTCATCGATTCTCACACACTGCAGGAATTGCGGAAGATTGTTTACGAGGTTCATTGGACCAGGCCCGCCCTCGGAACGCGCTTGGGCCGGCGCTTGCCCTACTTGCGGCAGAAAATATGGGAGCCTTTAAAACCGTATCTCAGACCAGCACCAATTCAGCATCAACTCGACGCAACGAATCCACAGCACGGACATGACTCTGTGGGTAGCCATCAGAAGAAGGCGGAACTATGTCCTGATAGTCTGGTTGATCTGGTTGCGAAGCTCGCGCGCAGGTATCGCCCTCAGGCATTGATAGCTGAATATATTTTCATGACACCGTGTTTTGCAAATCTGCCCGCAGACACATTACGAATTCTCGACACGGAAGATTTATTCTCCCGCAAAAGGGACCAGGTGTTGGCCTTTGGCATCGCTGATCCTTACGCCTGTACTGAAGACGAAGAAAGGCAACATCTACTGCGGGCTGATCTGATAGTCGCAATTCAAGGCAGGGAAGCTGAAATGCTGAAGAACCTGGTGCCGGAACGGAAGGTAATACTGACGCCAATCGATTTCGCGACTGCCGATAACGTACCGGTCAACAACGAGGACTCCAATATCGTCCTGGTGATTGGGGCCGACAATGAGTTGAACATCCACGGACTGCGAGCCTTTCTGAAGGAATGTTGGCCCGAAATAAAGACTGCTCATCCAGCAGCACGATTACATGTCGTAGGAAAAGTGGGCGCCAAATGCAGGATTGACGATCAGTCAATTCAATACACGCCGCGGGTTGATGATCTAACTGAGGTCTACCGCGAAGCGAGGGTCGCCATTAACCCGACAATTGCCGGCACCGGATTGAAAATCAAAAGTGCCGAAGCATTGGCCCACGGAAAACCGCTCGTGGCATGGCCCAATGGGGTCGAAGGTTTGGACTATTCAGGTGAACCTCCATTCATCGAGTGCCGCTCCTGGCACGAGTTCGGTTCTGCTGTAGTGCGTCTCCTGCGTTCTGACAGCGACGCGAAGACTCTGGCCAATCGCGCTCTGTCTTACGCGCGAGCGCAGTTTAATGCTCCCAAAGTCTATGCGTCGCTCAGGGCGTGTCTGCTGGAACATGCTTCACAGAACCACGAAGCGGGATTGGCAAACGATCCGGTTCGGGTCACGTATCAAGGCCAGACTACGTGGTCGGACTCTTGATAATCATTTCCATCCGCTTACCATCCAGGCCGCCTTGCATTTCATGAGTAATAAACGATTGCGAGTGTTACTGGTCCCTGACTCGGTTTACTGGGTTACCGGAACAATTGCTAAATCGATCGCACGATTCAATCCGTGGATTGAGGCGACGATTGCTTCAAGTTCTGTGCTCGAGACGATTCTCCCCAAACACCCCGAATTGATCAGTAACTTTGACCTGGTCCATTTCGTCTGTCCCTATGCCTCGGCCTACTGGCTGCCGTATTTTCGCGATCGCATGCCCTGCGTAACAAGTCACCATCACGTAAGTGAGTGGCAAAAGCAAAGCCACAACCTTGGGGGCGATGCCATTGTAGTTGGCTCACCCGAATGGGCTGATGATCTGCAGTCGCGTGGTGCTGAAATGTCCCGAGTGTTCTGTGTCCCTTATGGTGTTGATGCAGAGCTCTTCAAACCTTCTGCACCCGCCGAGCGCAACGCCGCACGTGAGAAACTAGGCCTCGCCGAGGGCCATACTCTGATTGGGTTTTTTGGCAAGAACAGCAGCAACGAGCTTGACCGCAAGGGTAT
>JBPCIQ010000016.1:0-3738 GCA_051006135.1 Pyrinomonadaceae bacterium
CAGCCACCTTCACAAACATGGAAGACTTTTCTGAAAAATCATGCCGGAGAGATTGCGGCCATTGATTTCTTCACGGTGCCGACGGTGAGTTTCAACATTTTGTACGGTTTCATTGTGCTGCTGCATGACCGGAGGCAGGTAGTGCATTTCAATGTGACCTCACACCCGACAGCAGTCTGGTCGGCTCAGCAATTGATCGAAGCCTTTCCGGAAGACAAGGCACCGCGGTTTCTGATCAGAGATCGCGATAAAATATATGGAAAGCATTTTCGCAATCGGGTTGCGGGAATGGGAATTGAAGAAGTAGTCACGGCAGCGCGGTCCCCTTGGCAAAATCCTTACGCCGAACGGCTAATCGGAAGTATTCGGCGAGAGTGCCTGGATCTTGTGATCGTACTGGGTGAAGAACACCTGCGGCGAATACTGCGAGATTACTTTCGATACTATCATGAAGTCCGACCACATCAATCGCTGGGACGGAATTCGCCTGTGCCACGAACGGTGGACGTACCAGCGAACGGAAGAGTGATAAGTATTCCGCAGGTAGGCGGACTGCATCGTCGCTACATCAGAGCGGCGTAGGACTAATTAGCTCAAAAGGTGACCTTTGGTGTGGGGCAATGTCTGGCGGTAGTGCGCCTTAAGCGTGGATAGTGCCCGGTCTACTTCGCTGGAACAGACGAGACGCTGAAGAGAAGACCAAAGCCAAATTAAAAAAGCTGTGCCGGAACGTCAGATTGAATTTTCGGTACGCACAGCGGGTTAGGCTCTGGTTGCAGTCTCCGTCCGGCATTGAAGGCTACACCGGCGGTCGTATCCTTACACCCGCGCATATGGCGCAGCTTCGGTATAATGTGAACGAGGAGAAACGATGAAGAGACCAGCCAAAGGCAGGGCGAAGCGCGGCGCTAAGCGCGATCTCTTCGCGGAACTGAGCGAAGGCCTGGAAGGCCTCGCAGAAACGCGGCGTGGCAAGCGAACAGCGCGAATCCACGCGGTTGAGTATAAGCGTGCGCCGACGAGCACGCCGCAGAAAATGATCCGCGACCAAAAGACCTGAAGATCTAGCGTGCCCTTGGTCGAGCGCTATCCGGATACAATCCAGCCAGACCATCAGGTCGATAGTAGCCGCGCCTCAGATCAGTCCTGTTCAAATTCGTTTATTGGGCCCGCTCTTCTTCGATTGCCTCAACCCAGAGAGCCAAAGTCAGATCTTCTCTTTCGGGATTACCGAGAAGCGGTCGCAGTTCTTTTTCATATCGAGTCCTCAGCGTGTTCAGATCCAAAGGAACGATACGCGCGAGGTGCCTAACGTCGTCTCTGTCGCGTTGTGTGTTGCGCTCAAGTTTCGAAAGCGCGAGGTCATACGGATCTAGGGCGAACAACCGGAGGTGCTTGAAACTTCCTGGGGCGATTTCAGTCAATCGTTCCTCATAACTGTCTGGCACTGACGCCACACCGACGAGCTGGACATAAAGCTTATGCTTACGATGCAGTGCAGAACGCTGACCCGCCAACTGAATCACAGACTCGATTTCACTTCTCGGGTTGATCGCAATAACGTCGACGTCTGCGGTGGGTCGCGCCAAGCCGTAAACGATCGTGATGGCGAAGCCGCCGAGGGAGTGTAGTTCTACATCTTCAGTGAGAGCAGCATCTAGGTCAGCAAGGAAAGATTTCCATGGTTCGGGAATCGATTTAGAGGGCATGGCTCAGATGTTCAGGTGACAGATCGGTCAACAGATTCCAATGCTTTGCCTCATCAGATCGATTCAGTTGAAGCCAACGTCTTTCCGACTGAGTTAAAGAATCGTGACACAACGTATCTTCACGAGCTAAACGTGATTTTTCGAGGACCGACTCCTTTTCGCGCAGCAACGATACAGTCTCAAGTTTGTCGAGCTTCTCAGCGAGCCGGCGCGCAACATTGGTGACAAAGCCCAATTTGTTTTGAAGATCATTTACCTTGGCTGCCCGGACCAACCACTCCCAATCCAGATCCGAGTGTTCCAACACTAGCCAAGGCAAAGCCTCAGCCAAGCGAGTCTCCAGATTCTGGGCTATCAAGGCGGAGAGCAGCACCTCCGCAGGGTTCCTCTTACGCCGGGACTTAAGATATGTGAGGCCAGGATATCCGAGAGCGGCGAGATCTGAGGCCAGCGCATCATCGGGCTTAGCCTGCACACTATGACCGGTGGCTTCCACCGGCAACTTAGAAGCCGACAGGTCATATAGCTTTGCGACCTTACGCGCCAGTCTGTCCGGTACTCGCCGCGTTCCCTTCTCCAACAATGAGAGATAAGGCTGAGAAACATGAAGCTTTAGGGCGGCCTGCTCCTGTGTCCAGCCTTTCTGTTCTCTTCCTGCTCGTAAATCCGTTCCCCTCATCCTTGACCTCTTCTAAAGAATATTACAAACTATGTAATATTGCAATCGCCATAAGCAGCGGACTGGTGGTGTGGCATTCCGTCGTCATTGAAGACGCCTAGAGTTCCCCGCCTAATTTCTCCTCACCTTGAATCGATGTGGCACAACTTTAAAGTGAAATCCGACCTATACTCTCCCATAACTTCGTTAGAAAAGGGTTTTTGGAGCAAGCACGGCCCGCCCCACCCGCGTCGACCCCAGGGGCGGCAACTTAATGTAGGCGAGCGCCGTCCCACGTCGACGCGCAAAAGTTGTCGTGTCTGCCCTTCACGACGCGTTTTGATGGGCAAAAATCCTTGTGGCAGGATTGTGGCAGGAATAAATAGAAAGTGACTGGAACTGGATGGGAGCAGATGTCAGCAGATGTAAAAACCCTTGATTTTGCTCGTGGCTGCATCTCGATGCAAAATCAATTAGTTAAGTTTACGTATCCCGCTTGGTTCATAACCCCAAGGTCGTCGGTTCGAGTCTCCCCCCCCCGCTACCATATTCTCTTATATCTCAATAAATTACATCCGTTGCTCCTTCAGACCGTTCTTACCCATGCCGAGATTGAATATTCTTTTGGCTAAATTGGCTAAGATCTGACGTCGAAGGCACCGACGGCTATTCGATGGAATAAGTAACTTAGGGTGCGATAGGGCAGACCTGGAGTAAGAGTCTCATGCTCTCGCTCTGGAAACGCCCGCCGAGATCCGGCGCCTTCAGGATCCCGCATATATTGAAGGACTTTCGTGGAATTCGGCAGTCGGTGTGGTGAGCAAGCAGAGAGCTACCTACCTTTAGTAATCAAGCTGCTAAGTTCAATGATTTAGAGCCGGATGCAGTTTTTAGTAGGGACACCTTAGAGGCAGGGATATCCGGCACCAGTGTGAATCCGGCTCGCAGTTTTGGACCTGCGATCATATCGGGTCAGTGGCAGGGCTGGTGATCTATTGGTCGGCCCCCTCGTTGGCGGTCTCATCGCTATCCTGGTTTGCAATTCGCTGGTTACGCGATTGAGGTGGAAAAAATCTATCATTTCGACAGTGATCCAGAAGGACTGCTTCGCCGAGTCCAGCGCCACACGGTTGCGACATAAGAAGGCCTCCATTGGCGTCAGGCCATCCACTTCATTGTGACGGCCGATCCCCGCTGAATGGACGTTGAGGCAAATTGCCGGAGGGTTCCCTAGCAGGCTGATGAAAACCACGGTTTGGGAGCAGTTTCAGTTTCGCTGTGAACATTGTTAGCGCGATTAATTGGATCTGGATCTAGTTGACGAAGTTTTGCATGATTATGCGATGCGCTTTTGATTCATTTTTGCTTGGC
>JBPCIQ010000017.1:0-6203 GCA_051006135.1 Pyrinomonadaceae bacterium
AATTGTCAAGTTCTTATATGATTGGGACTGGGCGGCGGCAGAGAGAGAGTTAAAACGTGCCATTGAACTCAATCCGGACGATGCAGTAGCTCACGCTATATATGCAAGCTATTTACATAGTATGGGGCGGGCGGACGAAGGCCTCGCAGAAATGAAACGAGCCTACGAGCTTGATCCACTATCAATTCGAATAAACGGGGGTCTGGGAGACATGTTGGCATTTGCCCATGCACACCGCCAGTATGACCAGGCGATAGAACAATTCCGAAGGATGATTGAATTGGGACCGGGCCAGTGGAACTTAGAAGGTGTGTACTGGAACCTTGGAGCTGTTTATGAGAAGAAAGGAATGTATGTGGAAGCCATCGCCGAGTATCAAAAGTCGCTGAACCTTGCCGGAGATAGTGATCTTGCAACTGCCCTTGAGCAGGACTACAAAACGTCCGGCTTCATTGAAGCTAAAAGAATTATGATGCGGAAGACTTTGCAGAAGATGAGAGAAGCCTCAACCGGAAGGCGTGTCCCGCCGCTGGACTTTGCATTGATTTATGCAGAACTTGGCGAGAAGGAACAAGCCTTTGAATGGCTGGAAAAAGCATATGAGGAACGTTCTAGCGCATTAGTTCATCTTGGAAACGGTCTTGTGTGTACTTGCGACGCCTTGCGCTCGGACCCGCGGTTTGCAGACTTGCTACGTCGCATCGGGTTGCCGCCGTAGTGACGTGAGCAGCTAAGCTCCGAAGGAGCGCTGGGGTTTGGACATTTTTCAATTAAGTGTTGGTACGACGTCTCAAGCTTTTATGCGGTTGTTCCGCTTGTCAAAACACGAAACGAGCGTTTCGTTGCGCAGCCGCAGAGCGGCGACATGTTTATAGCTCGCGATGTACGAAACGGCTGCCAGCTCCGTAGGAGCGCGATGTTCCGTCCTTATGGACCAAAACATCGCGCTCCTACGGAGCTTCAGAACCCTTTGGACGCGCGATTCTATAAACATTTTGTCCCTACGGGACTGAGAGCAAATCATCAGCATCTGTTCCTTGAGCCGGGACAAATGTCCAAACTCCAGTTTTTCGATTGGACAATCGCACACGGCGGCATTAAAGAAATATATCGCTCAGCAAAAAGAACACCACAAACGCAGATCGTTTCAAGATGAGTTTCGCGCGCTGATGGAAAAGTATCGGGTAGAATACGATGGGCGCTATGTTTGGTTGAGTTAGTATTTTGCCCTTTCAGGGCTTGATTGATATTGTGATGGCCCTTTCCCAGGGCGATGCCCTGGGCTACTACATTATGCCCCTTTGGGGCTCCATCATCTTGATTTGTGTAGATACCAGTGGGTTAAACCACTGCTATCAGATAGAGATTAGCTACGACGCGATAGCGCACAGGGAGGTGTCATGATGCCTAGCAGAGATTTGCTTTCGCTCATCCTCAGCTTGCTGTTGGTTGCTGCGCTTTCTGTCAGTAGCCGTGCGCAGGCCGTCTACGGAAGCATCTTTGGCACAGTGACCGACCCACAGGGAGCGCGAGTTGTTGGCGCGGTAGTCACAGTGACAGATTTGACCAAGAATGTAACCACCACTGGGGAGCAAACCAACGAGTCGGGCAATTACACGGTGACGCACCTCATCCCTGGTAGGTACCGCGTCAAAGTCGAGCAGCAGGGGTATAAGACTATCCTCCAGGAGGTTGAGGTTAAGGCTGATGTGGCGGCTCGCACAGATTTCTCATTGGGGATAGGAACTGTAACCGAGCAGGTCACAGTGACTGCCGAAACTCAAAGGGGTTCCCTGAAAACAGACCGCGCGGATGTAGCTACCAATCTTAACCAGCAGCATATTGAGGATCTGCCTAACTTTGATCGCAACTTCACGAAATTCGAACTGCTCTCTCCTGGCACACAGCAACTCTCTTGGCAACATGCTCCGAGCGAGAACCCACAAGGCTCAATCCAGATCGTCGTTAATGGGCAGCAATTCAGCGGAACTGCTTTCCAGCTTGATGGCACCGACAATCGTGATCCGATCCTGGGCATCATTGTGATCAACCCCACGCTTGAATCCGTCGCCGAAGCTAAGATCACTACTCAGAACTATGACGCAGAGTTCGGAATGGCTATCGCCGGTGTGGTGACGGCTCAAACGAAGTCCGGAACCAACGAGCTACATGGGAGCGCATTCTTGTTCAGACGCAACGACGTGACAACCGCGCGCAATCCCTTTACACAATCATTCAGGAACCCGGTCACCGGGAAATTCATTCCCGATACGTTGTGGAATCAGTTTGGCGGATCGGTCAGCGGGCCAATCAGGAAGAACAAGAGCTTCATCTTCGGCGACTATCAAGGCACACGCCGTAAGAACGGCGGATCGGTCCGGACAACCGTTCCGACTGCCTTAGCTCGGAGTGGCGATTTTAGCGAGTACTCCGACCAGATTTTTGATCCGCAAACGGGTGATCCGGTTACTGGTTTAGGGCGCACACCGTTCGCTGGCAATCGCATCCCACAAGATCGCCTATCGCCGCAAGTATTGAACCTGTTGAAGCTGATTCCGCTGCCGAATCTACCCGGTACAAACTTCAACTTCACGGCCTCCGGCATCGAAGCGTTCGACAGCGACCAATTCAATGTTCGTGACGACCACTACTGGAGCGAGAATCTCCATTTGTTTGGCCGCTATAGTCTTGCCCGCTTCAATCGTTTAAGCCCAGGCGCATTTGGGGAGTTGGCAGGCGGACCAGCCTTCGATGAGATTGGCTTCGCCGGAAAGTCGGATGCCACCAATCAGTCAATTGCGGCAGGCTTCGACTATACGTTAACCGGAGCGACGGTAACGGACTTCCGCTTCGGCTTCTTCCGTTACCGAGTGAAGGTGCTGCCCGGCGGCTTGGGCACCCACCCGGCGGCGGATGCCGGCATACCGGGCCTCAACGTTGACGACTTCTTCGCATCCGGCATGCCGGCCTTCTTGGTATTAAGTAGGGTTGATTTCTTCCGTTTCGGGTACGGTGGGGGTATCAATAGTTGCAATTGTCCGCTCAATCAAGACGAGCGGCAATATCAGTTTGTCAATAACTGGAGCCTGATTCGCGGTGATCACACTTGGAAGGTGGGCGGTGACATTCGTTTCGCCGAGAACCTGCGTGTAAGTTCAGATCAGCGCCGTGCGGGTAACTTGCTCTTCTTTGCTCCTCGAACTGGCCGTGTTAATCCTGACTTCACCTTCAGCGGTGGGTTGGGACTGGCAAGCTTCCTGCTTGGCGATGTGGGCCTCTTCGCCCGTTTCGTGGGCACCACAACAGATGCAAAAGAATATCAGCGCCGTTGGTTCTTCTACAGCCAGGATACATGGCGCAAGACCCGGAAATTAACACTCAACTACGGTTTGCGCTGGGAGCTGATCTTTCCTGAATATGTCAAGCGACCTGGAGACGGTGGTCTGCTGAATCTTGAGACGGGCGAACTCTTCGTCGGCGGAGTCGGGGAGGTTAACAACCACTTCAATGTGAAGCCCACATATAAGGCAGTCGCGCCGCGTCTTGGGATAGCGTACCAATGGACGGATAAGACAGTCATTCGTGCGGGCTATGGTCGGAGCTTCGACATCGGCACGTTCGGCTCACTATTCGGCCACACGGTCACTCAAAACCTGCCGGTGCTTTCGATCCAGTTTCTTAATACTGACACCTTCCAGAGCGTATTTAATCTGAGTCAAGGGCCACCGCCTCCAGTCTTCCCGGCTGTACCTGCGAATGGTCGGCTGCCGCTGCCTGATGGTGTATCAGCGAACGCGCGCCCATTCAAGATGAGGCTACCAACACTCGATGCCTGGAATGTGACCGTTCAACACCGGCTCGCGCGTAACACTTTTGTCGAGGCGGCTTACGTGGGCAACAAAGGAACTCACGTCTTTCCTGGCTTTGGTGTGAACTATAATGCCAACCAGCCCGTCAGTTTACTTGGAGTACCAAATGCCCTGCGCAGGCCATTCTTCAGCCGCTTCGGATGGACTCAAGACTTGAATTATTTTGGCAACGACGCAGACAACCGCTACCACGCCCTGCAGACGAAGTTTGAGACACGCTTTTCCGGTCTCAACATCCTATCGCACTACACACTGTCGTCAGCCAGGGACAACGATGCCGATTACTTCATCCATGACCGTTCACTCGGCCGCGGCCCAGGCGATCAAGACCGCAAGCACGTGTTCGTCTTCTCTGAAGTGTGGGAATTGCCATTCGGACGCGGCAAGCGATTCTTGGGGAATGTGTCTAGAGCAGTTGATCTTATCTTTGGTGGCTGGCAGCTCAACTCTAATACCACCTGGATGAGCGGTTTCCCGTTCACGCCAACAGTATCGTTTGGCGAAAACTGCTCCGTGAACGCTGGTCCCTGCCGACCTGATCGCGTCGGCGATCCAAATCTCAACAATAGGAGCCGTGACGGCTGGTTCGCGGTCGGTATCGGGCCGGGGGCTCCGTGGGCCAAAGCACCCGATGGGCAGTTTGGAAACGCTGGCCGCAACAGCCTGCGCGGGCCATCGTTTTTCCAAACCGACCTCTCTGTGTTCAAGAACTTCAAAATAACCGAAGGTACGAGAGTGGAATTCCGCGCGGAGGGCTTCAACATCTTCAACAAAGTGAACCTGGGTCTTCCCGATAGCTGTGTGGATTGCAATCCAGCCACAGCAGGCAAGGTATTCAGCCTTGCCGGGGGCGCACAGATGCGTCAATTCCAGTTCGGCGTGAGGCTCAGCTTCTAGCTGAGCATTGATACATCAATGAATCAACGCGCTGGTGCGACAGCCACCCCCACAAACTTGTCCGCTCCCCCGTAATAGAAAAGCCATCTGTCGCCATCGCGCACCATCCCTTCCACAAACACCACGTTCGGAACTTGTCCGGTTTTCTCCCATTCCTTCTCAACACTGAAGATTGGCTTTTCAGAACGCGCGAGCACTTTAGTGGGATCATTCTTGTCAAACAAAACCCATCCGGTGGCGTAAACAGTTTTGTCGTCGGCACCGTTGTAGACCATGAAAATTCCATCTTTAGTCATCACCGGTGGAGGTCCCGGCTCTACCACGTATGAATCAAAATAGCCTGGACGTCGCTCAAGCACCGGCCGGTCGAGCGGTTCTATCCAGTGCACCAGGTCGGAGGAATAAGCCACGCCCATCTGATTGGGCCGCCCTGCTGCGTCGGCCATGAAATACATCCAGTACTTGCCATTAATCTTCTGCGGGACGATAGCACCGGCTTTGGTCCAGCCGACGTTCCAGCGACCTTTGTAAGCGGGCAGGATCACGCCCTGACGTTCCCAGTTGATCAGATCCCTGGAGGTAGCCAGACAAAGCTGAGCGTCCTTTTTGTTATAGCCGGTATAAGTCAGATAGTAAGTGTCCTTAATCTTGACCAATCGCGGGTCTTCCAGACCTCCGTCTCGCTCGTAATGGGTGGCAGGCTCCAGCACAGGTTTGGCCCGACGAATGAAGCTTACGCCGTCTGAGCTGGTGGCGTAGCCCAGTCGCGAAGTGCCGTTTTTATCTTGCGCGCGATAGAGCATGACGAACTCTTTGCCCCTTTTCACCACTCCCGGATTAAAGACGCCTGCCGATTCAAAATCATTGCCGCGCGGGCCCATGATTGGCTCTGCAGAAATGCGCTGCCAATCTCCCCAGGGCAGCGTGTGACCTCTCAAAGCAAAGGCCCCAAAGGCAAAGAGCATCAAAAGAGAGACGCAGGCGATAATTCGTGTTAGAGAGTTTGACATCAGTATGAGTTTCGAAGTTAGACTAGTTTTTTTACGTCGCCGTTCGCAGCACTCCCATTTACACGCCGATTCCACGACGCCGGGATGAAAAAGTGCGAGAAACGATGTTCACTGAAGAACCGCCACTCAATACAGGACGAGGGCGGTAGGGACCGCCGCTGGCGCAACGAAAACAGCACTTTTAATACGGAGAGCTTAAAAGCTGATTTCAGCGCCAAAGGCGCGGAATGTAGTAGCCTGGGCCAACGGCCCAGGAATCGCAACAAAAGTCTCTTGAGCGCTGAAGGCGCGGAATAAATCAATCCCACAGGTATCGCTCGTCAAATTTAATCCCGTAATCATTCAGAAACTTACGGTACTCATCCTGAAAAGTGACTCGGCGATGATGCACCTTCTGGGCCTGAATGTAGCGCTTCACATTTTCCAG
>JBPCIQ010000018.1:0-21960 GCA_051006135.1 Pyrinomonadaceae bacterium
TGAAGATAAAGATGACCGGATATTTTTTTGCAGGGTCGTAACCTGCCGGGATATAAACACGATAATCAATCGTGGTTGTAGCGTCACGCTGCGCCTTAGGAAGCCAGTCTCGCGCTGAGAAGTCGACGACGGTGTTTGCGCGTAACCGACAGAAGCGCAGAGTATGAATAAAAACAAAGTTACAAAAGATTTTCTCGACAACATAAACATTTCCTTCTCGCTTATGGCAAAGCAGCACAACGTAATGTTCTTACCTCTCGTATACCTCAGCCATTCAAAAGCATCCTAAAACGCTCATTCACCGCTTGAGTCATCAAGGTTTTTCTTGATGTGTTCGGGTATCCCCATCTTCTGGCGGTTGGCGTCCACAGCCACGTAAACGACTTCAGCCTCAGTTACTCGTACGCGCTCGCTGCTTGAGCCCATTCTCTCCGCTTCGACAATGACCTGAACTGTAATCGACGTGTTTCCGATGCGAACGGTCTCGGCATAAAAACTTACCAGGTCGCCCACAAAGACGGGTTTGTGAAAGACGACCTCGCGCATTGCCACCGTGACGAACCGGTCCATTCCGGTTCTTCTGTGCGCTTCAATCGCTCCCGCCATGTCGATATAACTGAGAATGATTCCACCAAAGATCGTGCCTTGTGAATTGGTGTCGCGGGGAAGCAGAGCAATACGTATTGCTGGATCGGTGTAAGAGTTCATTCTAGCTATCCCTGGATGTTAAGTCTTATTCAATTGCGCAAGCCCGAAGTTTCTGCGAGCTGTTGCCTGACCCATTCTGTTACTACGCGCTTTAGTTCATCGAGATGGCCTTCAAAGAAGTGGCCTGAGTTTGGAATGACGCTGAGCTGAACGGACGTTTCTGGTTCGAGCTCCGCGACCAGCGTTCGCAGATCGTTCAGATTGCCAAACTCATCCTGCTCGCCCTGAACAAACAGTATGGGCTTGCGACAATTGACAAGAAAACTAAAGTCGTATTTGTCTATCGGCGTGCCGATGCATATTAACCTGGCGAGGCGTTCGTCGAAGATGCCAATTTCCATACCCACCCGAGCCCCAAATGAAAAACCACAGAGCGTGATCGAGGTATCGTGATAGTTTGCTTCGAGGTAATCCAAGCCGGCGCGAACGTCCTCAACCTCTCCCCGCCCTTCATCATGCTCACCCGTGCTCTGGCCCACACCACGGAAGTTTATTCGAAGGGTACTTAGCCCGGCATCATTCAAGGCGCTGGCCGCGCGAAACACCACTTTATTATGCATGGTGCCGCCACCAAGTGGGTGTGGGTGGAGCACGAGCGCCACTCCAAGCGCGGGAGCTTCGGGAGGCTCTTTCAGAATGGCTTCAAGCCGACCGTGCGCTACTGGAATAAAGAGATTGCCGGCCGGATACATGGATACTGGTTCTGTGCGTTAGCGAAGGAATCTTGCATTCTTTAGAGTGGGCGGCATTTGCTTGCGCGAGACCCTATCAAACTAACGCCACCGATGTCCACGCGCTACCCCTGGAAATTCGCTTCTGGTGACGCGTCTTGATTAGGGAAATCCATGGTTTCCTTTCGAAACGTATTTAAGAACAACAACCCATTTGAGCTGGATTTGGACAGCGCGGCCCTGAACTTTTTGTTGTGCGCTGGGAACTTTCAGGTAAGAACTGGACACGCATCACCACTTGGGCTAAATTAGGCGTTCCTCAACAATATGCGTCCCCTTTGTGGGGGACTGAAAGGCCTGACGATGTACGGTAATCGCCCCGATTTGGCTATCTTTGACACAATGTTTACGCCCAGCCTACCGACTGTATTTTCTAGTCAATTCCTACCGGCCCCGCGCGACGAGACTCCTCCGGACCCGGCGCTCTTTGACGAATCAGGGAGCGCACGTAAACGGAAGCGGCAGGCCCTGGTAGTTGATGATGTCCCCGACGTTACAGATATGCTTTCAGTTTTGCTGACATATGCCGGCTATGACGTTGTTACCGCAGATTCTGCCGCGGCTGCAATTGCTGCCGCGGGTCAGCAGCAGTTCGACGTTATTATTTCTGACATCGGCATGCCGGAGATGAACGGCTATGAACTCGCCAGAAGGCTGCGGGCCCATCCCGGGTATGAATCAGTGCCAATGGTTGCGGTCACGGGCTACTCTATGTTTGACGACCGCGAGCGGTCACTGAGCGCCGGCTTTAATGCTCATTTGACAAAGCCGATCGAGCCACAAACACTTCTCGATCTGATCGAACAACTGTAAGATTCTGCGGCAGTAGTTAAAACAGTTGATCGATAGATGAAGACCTCGCTTAAGCTTTTCCGAACCATTAAATCCGAGACTGCCTTGCGCGCCGTCCACTTAGGTGGCGGCGCTGTCGTCATTGGCCTGATCTTTTGGAGACTTCAGTTCTCGACTGACGCCATTTGTTGCGGCGATTTCGATGGTTATTACCACATTAAATGGAGTCGGATGCTGTGGGAAGCATTACGCGCTAAAAATTTTCCACCGGTGTTTACGTGGCTTCCACTGACAACACTCAATCCTCGTGACTACGTCGATCATCATTTTCTTTTCCACATCTTCCAGATACCGTTCACCTTTGGCGACCTACGTCTGGGCGCGAAGATCTCCTCAGCTATCTTCGCGAGTGTGGCGGTCGTCTCTTGCTACTGGCTTTTGATCCACTACCGCATTCGCCACCTTCTGGTTTGGCTCATAGCACTGCTCGCCTGCTCGTCACCCTTTCTTTACCGTATGAATATGGCCAAGGCCCCGCCGTTTGCGATCATTTACCTGGTGATTGCCATTTGTTTGCTCTTTAAGCGGAAGTACTGGCCCATCCTGCCGCTCGCTTTTGTCTTCGCCTTGACCTACGACATGGTGGTGCTGCTCATTCTCGCCGTACTTATCTGGGTGGCAGTGATTGGATGGACGGAGCGGCGCCTCTGCTGGCAGCCAATTTTATGGGTCGTGTTGGGCACAGCAGCCGGGTTCATCATCAATCCATACTTTCCTCGCAACCTGCATCTCTTATATGAACACGCGAGAATGAAACTATCTCCCGGGGACTTTGCTACGAAGGTTGGCCAGGAATGGTATCCCTACGATTCGTGGGAGTTTCTCGGGAATTCACTGGTAGCTTGTGCCGCGATGGTTATCGGTTATGTGGCTTTCGACCCGTCAGATCGGAAACGAGCGCACTATCCGCTCTTCTTTTTGCTCTTCTCTACAGCCTTGATGTTGATGACCGCGCGTTGGCGACGTATTGCTGAGTATTGGCCGCCCTTCGCCGTGATGTTTTCGGCCTTTGCGCTTCAGCCATGGCTTCAGGGAGCGCGCTCGTCGTTTACCAGGTTGCCTGGGGACGTCCTGGATGAATTGCAACCATTTCTTGATCGCAGTGCACGCGCACAACCAGTTAGCGACAACGTTCGCAAAGAACAGTGGCGAACAAGCGGCGCTTTCGCGGTCGGAGCCTTTCTGCTAGTCGTCTTGTTCTTCAACCTGCGCGTTACGGCTGATGACATCAATTCCGCTAAGTCGCATAGCTATTATCAAGCAGGCGCGGAGTGGATGCGGTCCAGTGTCTTACCCGCCCAGATCGTTTTCAATACCGATTGGGATGATTTCCCCCGGCTGTTTTACTATGACCCGAGTCACAATTACGTAACTGGCTTGGATCCCACCTACCTTTTCGACAAGGACCCGGCACTATCTCAGCTCTATGATCGAATTACACTGGGAGAGGAAGAAGATCCCGGACCCCTCATCCGCGATCGCTTTGGTGCGCGCTATGTCTTCACCGACAACGGCCACGACAAGTTTTACAACAACGCAATCGAGAGCGGCTGGTTTGAGATAGTTTACGAGGACACGGATTGCACCATCCTGCATATACTTGATCAAAAAAGCGAGCCTCCACCAGAGGAACTGGAGAGGAAAGACATTGAGGACTTGATCCCAACTGATGGGCAACAACAAAATGAGATACCTTGATCTATGAAGAATAAAGTCTGCCACTCGAATTTGCTGTTTCTGGTTGCCATGATTGTGGGATTAACGCAGCAAGCTTGCAGCCCCGGCACTCCTAATCAGCCTGCTGTTAACTCCAGCTCCACGCAACCAACTCAAGCGCCGGTACCACGCACAGCTTTCGATCGCGACCTTCAGTTCATTCGCAGCGGGCAATTCAATCATATTTGGGTTTTTTCCCGACCGGATGGAAAACCGCTTGACAAGAGCGATGCCGCGTACTTGCGAGCTAATGCGCCACAGGTTGTTGATTGGGTAACCACAGACGAGGGTAAACGCGTAATTGCAGGAACAAACTTCGATTTAGAGCAGGGAAATTTACCTCTTCTCAGAAAGCGATTCGTCGTTGACGACTACACGGGGAAATGAAGCATCGTGAATCGGAAACCGGTGAATCGGAAACCGTGAACCGTTGCAAAACCAGAGTTCTGCGGCTCGAAGATAAATTCCGATTCAACACCGCTTCCTGTTCACGGTGCACGATTTACGATTCACGATTCACGATTTACGGAAGTAAGACCAGCTTACCAAACTGCACGCGGTCTTCCATTAACTCATGGGCACGTCTTGCCTCTGATAGTGGCACGGTTTGATCAACCACAGGGCGAATTGCGCCGCTTTCGACAAACTTCATCGCTTCCAGTAACTCCGCCTTTGAACCCATGAACGAACCAAGTATGGTCAAGTGACGGTAAAAGACTTGTCTCAGATCGATCTTAACGTCAAAGCCACTGGTTGCCCCGCAACTCACGATCCTTCCGTTATGTTTCAGTGAGGAGACTGAGCCGCCCCAGGTGTGCGCGCCAGTGTGCTCAAATACTACGTCAACTCCCTTTCGATCTGTCAATCGCTTGACCTCTTTGGGCCAGTCGTCGTCCGTATAATCGATTACTTCGTCAGCGCCGAGTTCCTTTGCCTTTTCCAGTTTGTCTTCTGAAGCCGCCGTCGCAATCACCCGCGCGCCCCTTAGTTTTGCTATCTGAATGCCTATGGAGCCCACCCCGCTGCCGGCAGCGTGGATCAGCACGTCTTCTCCCGGCTGCACGTTTGCGCGCGTCACAAGCATGTGCCATGCGGTGACCGTCACCAGCGGCACCGCTGCTGCCTTTTCCCAACTCAGGTTCTTTGGTTTGGGAATCACATTTACAGCGGGAGCCGAAACAAGCTGCGCATAACCACCTGCGCGACGATAGCCAAGAATGTCGTAGTCACGGCAAAGGTTGTCCTGGCCACCCAGGCATTCAGCGCAGTGTCCACACGAAACTCCGGGTTGCAACATTACTTCGTCGCCAGGACGGACCCACGTTGCCAGTCCACCGACTTCTCGTACGACTCCTGCTATATCGTTGCCGAGGATGTGGGGCAGCGGTATCGTGATTCCCGGTAGGCCGCCGCGGACCCAGATATCAAGATGGTTGAGAGCGCATGCGCGCACGTCGACGAGCACTTCGTCGGCTTTGATCTTCGGATCCGGTACTTCGGCGTACTGAAGCACCTCCGGTCCGCCGTGTTGATGGAAGATGACTGCGTGCATCGGGCTGAATTAATCGGAAAAGGATCGAGTCACGTTTAGCAGGCAGGTACTAAATCTGCTTTAATCTCTTCCTGCGCCGACTTAGACTGAACTTGCTGACGGGCATGATAAGACGACCGCGTTAACGGGCTCGACTGGACGTGATGGAATCCGAGGCTCATTCCAATCTCCCGCCAGCGATCAAATTCGTCCGGCGTGACGTAGCGTTCAACAGGCAACCGCCGCTCGTACGGCTGCAGATATTGCCCAATCGTCATCACATCACATGATGAACCACGAAGGTCACTCATTAGATCGACAACTTCTTCAAACGTCTCGCCCAAACCTACCATGATGCCGCTCTTGGTAAGCATGCCGCGATTCTCACGATCTCGGCGGACAGCAGCGCGTCGCAACAGTGTCAGAGATTGCTGATAATCGGCGTCAGGGCGCACACGGCGGTAGAGCCGTGCGATGGTCTCCGTGTTGTGATTGAGCACGTCGGGCTGTGCATCGAGCACAGCGTTAAGCGCGGCTTCGTCACCATTAAAGTCGGGTATCAGAACTTCGATTTTGCATTCCGGATTCAAAGCCCGCACCTGGCGGATTGTCTCGGCCCAGTGTGCGGCGGCCCCGTCTGCAAGATCGTCGCGATTCACGGAGGTGATCACGGTGTGCGCGAGGTTCAGGTGCCGCACAGCTTCAGCCACGTGGCGTGGTTCTTCGCGATCAAGCGAGCCGGGCTCACCTTTGCCCACAGCGCAGAAACCGCAATGCCGCGTGCAGATGTCTCCGCCAAGCATGAATGTGGCCGTTCGATCCGACCAACACTCAAAAATGTTCGGACAACGCGCTTCCTGGCAGACCGTGTGAAGATTCAGCCCTTCGATCAGTTTGAGCACGTGATTTTGGTTGGTAGGGTCGCCCAGACGGATCTTCAACCACTCGGGCTTAGGCTGTCGAGCCTTGGGAATGTTGCTGATTACGTGAAGTTCGCGAGCCAATGGTATTCACTCCCGCTTTTTTGTGTGCGGAGCATTCTAGCAGGTTAGTAGCCCTCGCCACGAAAGATCACGAGCGCGGTTCGCAAAATGATCTTCAGATCAAGCAAAAGGGACCAGTTTTCGATGTAGAAGAGATCGAGCCGAACCATTTCTTCGAAAGGCAAGCGGTTGCGGCCAGAGACTTGCCATAACCCCGTCAACCCCGGCTTCATGTCCAGCCGCTTGCGATGCCAAAGCTCGTAAGCTTCGACTTCGTAGGGAATGGGCGGGCGCGGTCCAACAATACTCATATTACCCATCAGCACATTAAAGAGTTGCGGGACCTCATCAAGACTTGCGCGTCTCAATTTGCGGCCGACGCGGGTGATGCGTGGATCCGCCGAGAGTTTATAGGCCGGCCGCTCCGCGTTTCCCAGATTTGCTTCCTGACGCCCGGCGATGAACTGCCGCTGATAGTCTCTATGCAGCTTATTGTCCGCACCAACGTGCATCGTACGAAATTTGTAAAAGAGAAAAATGCGGCCATCCATACCGACTCGTTCCTGGAGGTAAAAGATGGGGCCTTTTGAATCCAACTTGATCAGCACGGCAATGATCAGCCAGAGCGGAGATAGCAGTGCGAGTGCAATCGCAGCGATTACGATATCCGACGTGCGCTTAAGAAGTCTTGAGGAACTCGAGAGCGGCTCGCGAAACAGTCGAATCATCGGCAGCGCGCCGATTTGATCGATTTCGGTTTTGCGTGGCAGGCAGTTGAAAAGGCTCGGCGCGATGCGAAACTCCACACCTCGACCGCGGCCACAGCGCATCATTACATCAAAGAGCGCATCCCCATCGACCCGCGGATCAGCAATAATGACCTCGTTAGCTCCCGAATCGCGAATTGCTTCCGGCAGTCCTTTGAGATCGCTCACCACCGGCACGCCTTCGTAGGTCTCCGGACCAGCTACAGCGATCGCGCTGTTCTCGACCACTCCAATAACGAGGTAGCCAAGCGACGGCCGTTCGCGCATTTCTCGAATGCAGAACGCTGCTTCCGAGCCGCGACCCACCACCAGCGTGGGAATTAGATTTATGCCGCGCTGTCTGGCAGAGCTCTGCACGCTGCGCAGCAAAAGTCGCAAAACCCAGGTACTGGTAAAAGCGAGCAGGAAGTCGAGCACGAAGACGCTACGGGCATACGAGAATGCGCGAAACTGAAAGCCGCCACGATAGAGAAAGGCTGCCGAAACAATGAGCAAAGAACCAATAGCTGTCGCTTTAAAGATCCGGATTCCGTCCTCAACAAATGAGAATTCGCCTCGCAGCCGGTAGAGATCGTAGTAACGTAGAGTGAGGAGTCTGATGAATACGACAAACAACAGTAGCGCTCCGTAAGGGGCAAATCTTCCAGTCATTGCGAAGCTGCCATCAGTCGCTCTGCGGATGATGGGTTCACCTTCGCGGATATAAAATGCGGCAACGAAAGAGCAGGCAGCTATTAAGGAGTCCGCTACAACCAGCGCTGCCTTGACGCTGGGTATGATCCACCGCGGCGCGCGTCCCGCGACCCGCACATCCCCCGCATTCGTTCGCGCCTTCTGAACACCCGTAGCGTACATAGTGGTTCGCTGGTCCGTAGATAACAGACGCCAGCTATCAGCTTAAGACCGCGTCAGCCTTTTCCGCTTCCAGAATGCGCTCCGTTGGTCCATGAAAGACTAGTTTACCGTTCTCATTACCAACTTCTAACGCTGTAGCGCCGTGATTCATTGCGGGCCCTGCGATTCGTTCCAATTCTCCTTCGGCCACAATGCTGGACCTTTCCCTCGCCTTCCACCACTCTACCAGCGATGCTGGAGTTCCATGCCAATAGCCGGTCTTCGTCCGGAGAAATCTCAGGAAATCCTCATAATAACCGAGCAACCTCTTATCCAGCAGATAATCCGGATGCGTGATCAGGCAGGCCATTCCGCGCTGCTGGATCAACCATTCCGTCTTTTTCTTCCAGATTTCGTTTGATTGCTCAGACAGCGTAATAAAAAGCACGTGATCCTGTGGCAGCGTGTAGGGAAACTCAATGAACTTACCCGCTCGAAATGGCCAAATACTTTTCGTTCCCCCTGGCATTGGTTGGAATGGGTCCACATCGAAGCAGGAAGCGTCGTATTCAATGTCTAGTTCCTGAAGCCACTCCAGGTTTCTGTGGCACGCCGGTGAGCGAAAACCCAGAGCGCCAAATCTCCTGATAGCCTCGTTCACATACTTTGCGCGCCTTCGAAAAACTCGACGCGACAGATAGTCTCGGCCGTCGTGATTGTAGCCGTGAATGCCTACCTCAAAGCCTCGTGTTTTCAGGTCTTCCACGTATGCCTGGTCTATCGGGTACTTCTTTGCCACCAGGTTCCAGGAAGAACGAAATCCGTATTGCTCCTCGATTCTAACGACCGCTTCAATATTATTAAAACCTGATTCCGTTTCGACATCGTGAGTCAGGACAATGGCCCATTGCCTCCCATCAGGCCAAAAGTTTATGACTCGCTTCCTTTGTCCGGGAGGAATTCGTCGAGCGTATTCATCCAGCAGCTCTGTGTCTATGTACCAGTCTCCCGCGACTGCTCTGGGGCGCGCAGCATGTTGCAAGAACCGACGAGCCTTTAGGGGAATGAAAGGTCGCGCAAAGTAATACAGTTTGTTCCTTAGGCTAAGACGGGGCCCATACCGTCGTTCGGTCAAAATGTCAAAGAGCGCACCGGCGCTGCTACGCTCGCCAAACAAAGGGTCGATAATAGTAATAGGTATAGAAGGCGAGTCAATCGACTCTGTTGAAGCGTAGGCCATAACGCGACAGGAACTGCACTGCTTCTTCTCCGATATCACTCGATCCCGAACGCTCCCGGCGCTCCAGGTCTAACCACATTGCCCCGGCGGCGCCAATTACAGCCCGGGCCTCCTCGCTAATCTGCTGCAGCGCAATGAAAACTGATCGTTCACTCAGATCTGCCGTCGGGTCACCAGTGTGACTCGTGTAGTAAAGGTTGTGACCCTTCTCCGATGAATTACCTGTTTTAACTACCGCATGCAACATGGGCTTCTCTTGCAGCACCTCTATGCGCAGGTCGTGGTACGACAGATACTGAAGGAATTCTTTAAGAAATGTCAGTGTAAGTTCGTTCTGCTCCGCCGGCGTCTTTGGTTGGGGATACTCCGCCGCCGTTTTAAGGATCTTTGCCGGAGAACCCACGGCGAGACTGCCTACAGGTATGCTCTTATTCACTAACGAGTTTGCCCCGATTGTTGCGTCGTGCCCAATCGTCACTCCGGGCATGATGAAGACTCTCCAGGCTATATAGACGTTGTTACCAATCGTGATCGGCTCAAACGTTGCCTGATAACCATCCAGAACGGAGTGCCATGAACCATGAGTAAAGATTAGAGTATGGCCGCCGACTACTGTGTCGTTGCCGATCACCAATGGCTTGGCGGGGTTGAGAAAAGACATCTGCATGATCAGAGATCGCTTGCCAATGTGAATATAAGAGTCGGGAGTGGAAAGTCCGCCAATGAACACCTGCTCATTAATCCTCGCGTCCTCCAGAATCTCTATTCTCTCTGTATCTATCATCGAGGTTGAGCGGATTGTAGCGTAGCGCCCGATTTGGATTGTCCGGCCGCGAATGATTGTAAATAGACCGATGCTGACCCCGTCGCCAATTTCCACATCTTTGCCAACTACCACCGAACCAAAGCCGATTTTCACCTTGCGGCCAATCTTGTATCCGCGCAGCCGGTAAATGAAGATTTTGAGGAATGACGGAAGAGGTCCGGTCAAGACGAGTTCCCGCAATGGCAATCTTGCTTTCTCAACCAGCATTACTCGCCCTCTTCAATATCTCCGTAACAAGGTTTTCAAGCACCATCTCCCCTTTCTCAGGTTTTTCAGTCAGCGCTTTCTTGCGAAAGCTCATTTTGTTTAGCTGCCCTTTGTTCTCTATGAAAACCAACTTGCCAAGAGATTCGAGGTACTTGTCTACAGCACACTTTTTCCCCTTGAAGATGCTGAACGAAGGAACGCCTAGATACGCTGCCTCACGGGCCATAGTCCCTCCTGACGTTACCACGGCGTCCGCTCCTTTCAAGAGTGAAACAAACTCGATTCCGTCTTCAAGGATGACGGGCTGATTTAACCACTGCTGGCAGGCCAACATGCTAACTTGCCATGGGTAGCGAGGCGAGAAGATAACAACCACGTTGCTCTGCTCGGAGAGATACTTAAGTACCTCGCTGGCAAAGTCGCCGGAAAGAGGAGCATGGTAATGGGACTCGACTGCCGGTGGCCTAAAAAGAACTAATGTTTTGCCCGGATCTTGGACGTTGAACTGATGGGGTTGAGTTTCCTCGAAGTTAACGTTGGAAAACGACAAGTGCTCTTTAATGCCGCTAAAGGGGATTAGATGATCCGAAGTAAACCCCAGGCTTAGAAATGTGTTCGCGCCAATCACGGATGGGAAGACCAGGTATGAGCCAAGCGATCGGAAACTACCTAGTTCAGCAAATTCGTAATCGCAGAAAATGAACGAAGGGATGTTCATCAGGCGCGCCGCCAAAGCAGAGGATCTGGAAGCTGAGATTAAGAAGGTGGGTCGCTGACGCGCGAACCTGGTGAGCAATGCCGCGGTACGATTGACAGTTCCCCACACTTTCCGGGCTCTGCTTTTCCCGAAAGCTTTACCACAAGAGGAAAACTCGACGCCCCTTTGCCTCAGAATATCGAAGGTGATTGCATAGTCTCGCGCCGTAACCGCGACTTTATACCCTCGCTTTTCGAACGCTTCCTTGAAAGGTAATAAGTACTGCACCTGCGGAGGATTATCTATATCAATCCAGATCATAGGTGGATCCGACGTGTTTCTATATAACGATATTCCCTGCCCTGCTATGCAATCTCCACTAGTTCACCGCGCGCTCGCAGCGAACGTTCCGCGGCTTCTACCATGCGTACGAGTCTTAAGCCGGCCTGACCGTCGGTTTCAGGCTTGGTGTTGTTTTCGATGCAGTCAATAAAATGCAGCGCTTCGGTGTGCAACGCTTCGCCGGCATCAAGGCGCGGCGCCCACATATCTCCTGATCGATAACTTACGAGCATCTCATAAACCGCCTCGGGACTTTGCGACACCGTAACGCCCTTGTCGTAGATCTTTACCTTTTCACTCGGCTCCAGATCATCGTAGAGGATCATCTTCTCGCTGCCGCCAATCAGCGTATGGCGCACCTTGACGGGAGTAAGCCAGTTTACGTGGACGTGCGCTATCTGCGGTGTGGCGAAGAACAGCGTGATGTAAGCGACATTCTCCGGCTGACCTGGAATATTGCTGATTCCCGTAGCTGAAACGGCTATAGCACGAGACGGCAACACATAGTCCATGATGGAGAGATCGTGAATTGCCAGATCCCAGATGACATTCACGTCGTGTTGGAAGAGGCCCAGATTCACTCGCACCGCGTCGTAGTAGTAGATCTCACCGAGAGCGTTGCTTGCGATTAACTCGCGAATTTTGCGCACGGCGCTAGTGTAGACAAACGTGTGATCGACCATCAAAACCCGCTTACGACGGGCTGCTTCATCGATTAATTGGAGAGCTTCCTGGGAGTTTGACGCGAGAGGCTTTTCTACTAATACGTGCTTGTTGGCTCGTAATGCAGCCATCGCCCATTCGAAATGGGAGGATACGGGAGTGGCGATTGCGATGGCATCAATCTCAGGATCGTCTAATAATTCCTTATAGTTGCTGACGGCCTTGATCGAGGGATGGCGGATGCGCAAATGGGCAAGCCTCTCCGGCCGTAGATCACAAACTGCGACAACCTTGGATCCGTGCGCCTCCACAAAGTTGCGCACCAGATTGGGTCCCCAGTAGCCGTAGCCGATCACTCCGACTTTAATCATGCCTTGTTTGCCGCTGAGCTGTTTGCTGTTGGCGGATCCCGCACATCGCCAATGGCGCGTGCCGGAACCCCCGCGACGATTGCATAATCCTGCACATCAGTGGTAACGACAGCTCCTGCTCCAACCAACGCGCCTTCGCCTATCGTAACGCCTGACAGAATAGTGGCATTGCTTCCGATTGATGCCCGGCGTTTAACTCGTGTTCCGACCACCTGCCAGTCTGTCTCAGTCTGCAACGAACCGTCTTCATTGGCGGCGCGCGGGTAGCGATCGTTTGTGAACATTACTCCGTGGCCGACAAAAACCTCTTCTTCGATCGTCACACCGTCGCAGACGAAGCTATGTGAGGAAATCTTGCAGCGCGGGCCGATCAACGCATTCTTTTGTATCTCAACAAAGGCTCCGATCTTTGTTTCCTCGCCGATGGTACAGCCATACAGGTTGACCAAATCAGGATGAAAAATCGTTACGCCATTTCCCAAAATCACATCAGAAGCAATCGGCATTGAAGATCCCCCTACTTGCATCAACTCGCCGCTTCATCTGACAAGGTCTTGCATCCCGCTGTTGCTGCTGAATCAATCACCCAACGTTTTCACTCCGTTAGGAGTGAGATGTATATAGGCCGAGTAAAACCAGTACCAACTCCGTTCGGAGGAGTGGAATTCAAGTAGCGCTTCACCAGTCCAGAACGATTCCGCTTCTCCGAACGGAGCCGGAGGGGTGTTACACCTCGTCTATAAACATGTCACCCCTACGGGGTGAAACCTGTTAACTCTTTCTCCTCGAGAAGCCGGGCGAGCGCATAGAGCATCCAGGCTTGGGTCCAGCGCATATAGGGAGTCCGCACAGTGTAAAAACGACGGCGCTGATAGTAAAAGAAGCCACGTCTGTCACGCAGATTACGGATAGACCAATGCGCGATCTTTTCGGCCAAACCCAGCGCATCGCGATCTAAGTCGCGCAACTCCGACAGCGTGACTATGGCAGTGGCGGCAGCGTGCGTATCAACCGGATAAAGCTTGTCATGGTAGTATTTCGGCCATCCATCCGCAAGAAAGAAGCGCGCGCGCCAGAATTCGTAGCCGCGCCGAAGCGTTTCTCTGAACTCCAATGCCGGAGCTGCTTCGCAATAGCTATTTACCCTCGCCAGCGAGCTGAGCACAAAAGCCGTATGAAAGTTATCGACCCAGGATTGATTCACCCCGGAGCCGTATTGCCATGAGCCATCCTCACGTTGTTGGTTAGCGACATAGCGAGAGGCACGTACCGCCCATTGGCAAAGTATTTGTTCCCCTGTCAGAGCGCCAACACTTGCGAGCGTCTCGCCTGCGAGCAGACTGGCGTTGTAAATGCGCGTCTGAATATTGGGCGAGTAGCTGAAACAAACTCCTTCCTCGGTTTCATCGCTGCGTACGAGATCTTGCAGAATGAAATCACACGTACTGCGCGCTGCCCTGAGATAGTCTTCGTCATTAAATGCGTGCGCTGCTTCTACCAGTGCCCGTGCCGCAAAAGCGGTTGGAACAATCGTTGGGGTCCCCCGTGGTGCAAAAAACAATCTGGACTGCCAGTCAAAATTGTAACCCCAGGCCGATCCGCTCCATCCCTCAAGGCGCAGGGATAGAAGATCCGCAAGCAGAGCACGCGCCTCTTGCTCTGCTTCATTTGTCTTCAACCTACGATAGTTGGCCAGAGCTGCGAGCGCAAAAAGGGCGATCCCTTTCGCATTTCTCTCGGGAGGCAGTAGAGCAAGCGGGCGCAGATTCACGGGAGAACGTTTAAACAGCTGCGTAAATCCTATTCGTGCTGCGCGCGAATGTTTGAGAGGAGTTAATTGAAAGAGGCGACTGTTTAAAGCGTCGAATGGATCGTAACCGGCAAAGTTGTGTCTGCGGCACCATTTGTTGAGATCTGCGTGGGCCTGTTCAAGTATTGAATTGGACACTGTAGGGCAACTCGGGTCAATGGATTTTAGAGAGACTCACGAGTGCCGTCTGATGTCACTCTAGATCCACACCAGCAATTAAGTGTGTTCCAGCACATTCCCTTACGGAACCGGGAGCGTAGCGACCGGATGCTAAAGTCAACCAACGTTGAACAAAAAGCCGCTACGCAAATCAAGCATTTTTCAGGTTGAGAGCTGGCATCCGGTCGCTACCGCTCCCGGTTCTGTAATGACCAATTGTCTCGGTCGCGACCGCGCAACGACATCATCGATAAGGCCAGTAGTTCTAAAGGAGTTTTTCAATACTCCAGCTTACTCCCCGCTACTCACCGATGTTTCAATACGCCGAGGCGTTTCCACGAAGCTTTCGTGCCAGAGTTCAAACATCAGCAGGGTCCAGAGCTGCTTCCGATGATTGGCCACGCCGCGATCGTGCTCATCAAGCAGAGTGGTGACATATTCAGCATTGAAAACACCAGCCCGTCGCACTCGCTCCGGCGACAGGAGATCTCGTGCCAACGGGCGCAGTTTTCCCTTGAGCCATTCAGCGACCGGGACGCCAAACCCTTTTTTCCCTCTGCGCGTCACAAATGGGGGCAAGAGATCCTCAACGGCGCGCTTAAGAATGTACTTAGTTTTACCGCCTCTCAATTTGTAGTTGGTGGGCAAGGACGCGGCAAACTCAGCTACCCGGTGGTCGAGGAACGGTGCCCGGACTTCAAGCGACACGGCCATACTGGCGCGATCAACCTTCGTCAGGATGTCTTCAGCCAGATATAGCTTTGTGTCCAGGTTCTGCATGCGTTCTACAAGGTCCTCAGCATCACACTCATCGAGCAGGCGCCGGGCATCGCGATAGATGTCGCTATCGGTTGTTCTTAAGACTTCGGGGGTCAGCAACTGCTCCTGCTCGTCCGGAGTGAAAGAGCCAAACCAGATGTGGTGACGAGCAACCAGATCATATTTCGCACCGGTGATAAATCGCATCGCCTTGTAGTCCAAAGAAAGGTTCTTGGTTTTCTTTGGCAGCATGTGCACCATTGGCTCGATCAAGCCAGCCTTCAGGAAACCCGGAATCCGCGCGTAAATCTGAGCCCAATGATGGCCGCGATACATTGGGTAACCGGCAAACATCTCATCGCCACCGTCGCCACCAAGCGCAACTGTTACATGCTTGCGCGTAAAGCGTGCCAGCAGGTAAGTAGGTACCAGCGACGGGTCGCTGAATGGCTCGTCCACCCACGAACCGATTTCACTGACAAGATTCGCAGCCAGATTTGCGCTAAAGCGTTCTTCGTGGTGATCGGTGCCGAGAAACTTTGCCACACCGCGAGCGTAAGAAGATTCGTCAAAGGACGACTCAGTAAACGAAATCGAAAAGGTTTGGACTGGCTCAGCCGACGCCCGCACAGCGAGCGCGGTCACGGCGGAGGAGTCCACTCCTCCGGAAAGCAGCACGCCCAGCGGTACGTCGGAAACCAAACGCATGCGTACTGAATCAGCCAGCAACTCCTGCAGCTGTTTCGCGGCCTCGGCTTCGGCCGGAACCGGATGTTTGGTCCGATAACTCAGGTTCCAATATGCCTCGGTTTTAATTTGCCCGTGCTCCAGGGTCAGGGTGTGCGCAGCCGGCAGTTTATTGACTCCCTCATAGATTGAGAGTGGCGCAGGAACGTAATCGAATGAGAGGTACTGCCTTAGCGCCTGCAAATTGAGCGAGGGCCGCACGGCCGGGTGCGCGAGCAAAACCTTCGGCTCCGAAGCAAACAGAAGCGTATTATCGAAAACACCCCAGTAGAGCGGTTTTTCACCAAAGCGGTCGCGCGCAATGAAAAGTCTGCGCCGCTTTGAATCCCACAGGGCAAAGACGAACATTCCGTTAAGGTGCTGGACCATCTCGGTGCCGTATTCTTCGTAAAGGTGCGGCAGTACTTCGGTGTCGGATGCGCTCCGGAAGGAGTGACCACATTTTTCGAGATCCGCACGCAGTTCGCGATAGTTGTAGATCTCGCCGTTCAGGATTACAGCAACGTTGCGCTCTTCATCAAAGACGGGTTGTTCTCCGCTAAGCAGATCGATGATTGCCAGTCGCCGCATTCCCAGGGCTACACCCGTTGAAACCAGCAGACCTTCCGCATCAGGCCCCCGATGAATCATGCGCTCACACATTGAGTGGAGCAGTTCCCTGGAGCCCTCGGGCGGCGGCGTGCGAGCGTCAAGACTGGCCCATCCGGTTATTCCACACATTGTTCGTGAATAGCTTTCCTCCAGAGTTCAAGTTTTTGGTGAGGTCTCATTGTAAACTCCTTTCGGTCTGTCAGGTTGAGGACGTTGAAAAGTAAGGTCTCGATTCACGATTCTCGATTCACGATTCTCGATTCTCGATTCTCGATTTGTAAAACCAATAAGTTCTCGCACCGCATAAATCGACTTCTCCTGCGACTCGTGGTAGGTCCGCACCAGCATCTCCGCCAGCAGACCCATCAGTAGAAATTGAACTCCCACAGCAAACATTACAATGGTCAGAATCGGGAGTGGAGTTTGCACAAAGTCGGCCTTGTGGAAGAGTTTCAGAAATACGGCATACAGACCAGCCAAGAATGAAATGAGGAAGGCCACCATGCCGAACGAACCAAAGACGTAGATAGGCTTGGTCTGGTATGACGCCATAAACTTAATCGTCATAAGATCAAAAACGACTTTCAGGGTGCGCGAGAGGCCGTACTTCGACTTACCCATTGTGCGCGGATGATGTGCAACGGGAATTTCTGAGACACGTGCGCCAACCCACGAGGCGTAAATCGGAATAAAGCGGTGCATCTCACCGTACAGTCGTACATCCTTGAGGGCCTCACGGCGATAGGCTTTGAGGGAACAGCCATAGTCATGGAGCGGCACCCCACCGATCCAGGAAATCAGCTTGTTGGCAATCATCGAAGGAATTTTGCGTGTGAGCCACTTGTCCTGGCGGTTCTTGCGCCAGCCAGAAACTACTTCATAGCCTTCGTCGAGTTTTTCGAGCAGCCTGACGATGTCTGCCGGATCGTTCTGCAGGTCCGCATCCATCGGAATCAAGACGTTGCCACGAGCAGCATCAATCCCGGCGGCCATTGCGGCGGTTTGGCCGTAGTTGCGTTTAAGCGCAACCACACGGACGCGTTCATCGAGTTCTGCCAGCTGTCGCAACACCCGGAGGCTACCATCATTCGAACCGTCGTCGACATAAATTATCTCAGCTGAGCGTCCCAGTGTTTTGAGGGCTTCTTCCATCTTGGCATGCAGCGGCAATAGGTTGGGTTCTTCGTTATAGACGGGAAGGAACACAGAGATCTCCGGCGTATCCTCGAGTGAGGTTTCCCGCTGTTCCCTTCTTGTGGCTATTTCCTGATCGAAGGATTTCACCAAATAAACTCACGTACCCTTAGCTACTGGGCCCCAGCACCACAGCCCCCCTGCGATCCTGACCTGGCCTGTTTTTGTCGGTCTCGGCAAGTCCTTTATTGTAAAACAAATTGGCTCCCGTAGGCCTGCTGGCACCTTTCGGAGGTGGCGTCTTGTCTTAAGTAGATTCTTTAGTTAATAAAGAGCTGTTCCACTAAGTTCTCACTAAACGACTAAACATGTAAGGGTAATTCGTGTGTTTCGTGGATCCTCCTAAAGGAACTAGCGTAGACCGAAGCCTTTGAAAATTAATCCTCTTCGATTTAACTACGATTTTCTTCCAAAGCCTTTATTCCCCGAAACCATTCAACAAAAAGCCGAATACCATCCTCAATTTGCGTTTGTGGACTGTAACCGAGCAAACGGCGCGCCTTGGTGATGTCAGCATATGTTTGCGGCACGTCGCCTGGCTGCGGAGGCTGGCGCTCGATGATCGCCTTTTGACCAAGCTCATCCTCCAGCAGCGTGATCAACTCGCGCAACTCAACAGTCCGCGACTCGCCCAAATTTATAACCTCGTAGTCACTCCCCGTGTAATCGACTGCAGAGCGCACGCCCGCGATGATGTCGTCAATGAAGGTATAGTCGCGGCGAGTGGTGCCGTCGCCAAAGACCGGAATCGGTCTCCGTTCACTAATCAAGCGCGCGAACTTGTGTATGGCCAGGTCAGGACGCTGTCGCGCGCCATAAACAGTAAAGAAGCGCAGGCAGATGCAGCGTAAGCCATAAAGGTGTGAGTAAGTGTGGCAAAGAAGCTCGCCCGCGGCCTTGGTTGACGCATATGGTGAAATGGGCTGGCGGATGGGATCATCTTCGCTGAAAGGGACTTTGGCGTTTATGCCGTAAACGGAAGAAGAAGATCCAAAGACGAACTGCTTGATGCTATGTTCGCGTGCAAGTTCAAGAAGATTCAGCGTGCCGGTGATATTTGTCTCAGCATAGAGGAATGGCTGCGTCAGCGATGGCCGCACGCCAGCGCGAGCAGCGAGATGTACGACGCAATCAAATTCAGTTTCCCGAAAGACTTGCTCCAGCACAGTCCTGTCCCGAATGTCAGTTTCAAATAGGTGATAAACAGGATTCCTCGTGTGCGCCTGAACGTTCCGCCGCTTTATCGCTGGCGCGTAGAAATCATTGAAGTCGTCGACCACGGTAACGCGCCAGCCGCCTTCCGCGAGGAACCGATCCACGAGATGCGAGCCGATAAAACCCGCCCCGCCCGTAATGAGGATGTTTTTCATTAGAATTTGTTCGTGGTCAGTAGTCCGTTGTCAGTGGTCCGTTGTCAGTGGTTGATTGGCTCGTTCTCCTGATGCCGCAGTTTAGCAACTGACTACTGACAACTGACCACTGACTATTTCGTTCGACCAACTCGTAAAAGCGAAGCGTGCCGGGCTCCGCGTCGTTGAATTTGACGCCGCAAGGATTTGCCTGCCAGAAAGCGCGTACCCTCTCCTTTAAATTGGCATTCAGCTCTGTCATGCGGTACCAGGAGAGAATAAGAGAGATTAGGATCCCAGCCGATTACTTCGCAACAGACAGAATTCGCTCAATCAATTTTGGGTCGTCAGGAATTAACCCTGATTTCGGCACCCTTGGCGTCAGCTTGGCCCAGTTTGGATCCATTGCAAAGAGCCGGCGAAATAGTGGCAACGACTCCTCCACCCGCCCATGTTAACAAGAGCCACCGCATGCCAGTAGATCTAGTAACAGGGCAACCAGCAAACGCATAAGAGTTCAAACCCCCTTTTAGTTTCTTTTGAGCAGTCTTGCATAGGAGTCGATTCGCCTCTTAGCAGCCTTGCAGTGCGGAAAGGCAGTGCCTAGGAGACGAAGGGATAAAACGGCGTGTTCCGAAAGATCCAGAAGAAAAGAACGATGCCAAACAGCGCCCAGATGTACCTGGGATGGAGAGTGTTTCCCCTAACCGGCTGCTCGCGCAGCACGATGTTGGTATGGCGAACGAGCGCAAAAAGGAGAAGCGGCAACGACACAATCAACAAAGGATTTAGTTGAAAAGCCGAACTCAGCTCACCGTGCACCAGGTGGTAAAGCGCACGCGTACCACCGCAACCTGGACAAGTGAAGCCCGTTAATGCGCGGAATGGGCACACAGGATAAAAGCCCCACCGGCCTGGTTCAAAAAAGAATAGAAAAACGCCAGCCGACACAGGAATGAGCCAAAGCAAGGCGAGTGTCAGAGGGCGACTAACTACGTCAGTAAGCACCATGAGATAGGAAACTAACACAGGAATCTGTCGGGAAAAAGGCCCCGGAATGCTGGGACGCACTTTCACTCGTGAACTGGCAGGGCGGGCGCACCAAGAAAAAAGGGGAACCCATTTCTGGATTCCCCAACCATAATGGTCACTTGACCGAATGTTAGAAGATGAACTTGGCGCGCAGTTGAATGATACGTCCGCCGTAGATGCCGAGACCGTAATCATTGAAATCGGGACTGGTTACATTATTGAACGCAGAATTGCCCGCGCCGACACCGAACCTGCTGTCGAGAGCCGGGTTCACGATGTCGCCACCAGGATCTCCGCTGATGGTTGTGATGCGCTGGTTGAACAGGTTGAAGATCTCCGCACCGATCTGCATGTTGTAACGCTCTTCACCGAAGCGGAAGTTCTTTAGCACCGTCAAGTCAGTGCGGTTGAAGCCTCTTGACCGGATGGTGTTGCGGCCGGCCGTCGAGCGCGTGCCCCGTTCAGCCTGAATGTACTGCGCGTTAGGGTTAATTGCCACATATGCTTGGATCGCGTTGTTATTGCTCGGCAATGTCGTCACGACCCCGTTAACCAAGCCCACAGGTCTCACACCGCTGCCTGTGCCCTCTACACCGCCTGGATTGAAAATCGTGCGGTCGGGCGCCGAGTCGGTGTTCAGATTCGAGTCAACACCCGAGAGAGCCGTGAACGGGAAACCGGATTGCGTTTGAAAGATTGGAGCGAATTCAAACCCGCCCAGGACTGTGCGAAGGAAACCGTTACTAAACTTCGGCACCTCGTAATTGGCGGCGAAGACGAACCGGTGTGGAACGTCCAGAGCCGACAAGCTTTTTTCGCGCTTGATGTTGTTGAAAAACTCCGGGCGGCGCGGGTTGATGACGCTACTGAACAACTCGTTGGTCGAGTCGTCAATCGTCTTACTGAAAGTGTACGCGGTCGTAAATGCCAGGCCCCGGCTGAAGCGGCGGGTGACGCTAATCGAGGCGGCATCGTAATTAGAGTTTCCCTCTTTATCGAATGAGGTGACACCGCCGAAGAAGCCCTGCGACGCGTAAGGACGGGCCGGGACGTTCGCACGAACGTTAGCCAGCGTGGGTAGCCCTTGAAGTTGCGCCGCCGTTGGCGTAGAGCCGATGAAGGTCGGAATCACCAGGATGCTCTCGGGGGTCCGTATGCCATTGGCCTGTACCTGAACCGGCAAATGGCGGCTGCGGGTGCCCAGGTAACGCATCTCCATCGCCATTGTCGGCCCCAACTCTCGCTGATAGCTGAGCGCGAACGAGTAAATTTCCGACGCGCGCAGGGCCTGGGTGTCATTAATGCCGCCGATGTTGGCGCGGATACTCGTTGTTGAGCCCGTAAACGGGAGCAACAAAGATGGCAGACCGCCGCGCTCAAGAAATCCGGGCCCCGTGTTAAAGCTCGGCTGGGCCCTCAGGATCTGTGAAAGGTCGAGCTCCTGTTGGAGTTGCGGCGGCGCGCTGAAGAGCAGAAGATTTTGGAAGCTTACGTTATAGGAAACAGCGAAGTTGCCTCGAATCGAACTCTTCCCCCGCCCACCAAAGAGCAGACCTCTGATGCCGCCCGTGCCTTCCGGTGAGTAAGCGAAGCCGAGTCGCGGCCCGAAGTTGTTGCGGTCTGACTTGACGTTTTCAAAATCGAGTCCGGGCACGCTAACGCCGCGGAAGAAGGGGATATTGTCAATTACCCCGCGCGGAACGGTGTTCGTTTCGTAACGTAAACCGAGGTTCAGCGTTAGATTCGGCCTCACCCGCCAGTCATCCTGCACGAAGAAGTTATAGGTTGAGAAGTTGAGCACGTTGGCGCCGTTGCCCACGCCGCGCAGCCCGTCCCGGCCCTCCGGCGGAA